>DATKNZ010000144.1:0-21836 GCA_035541055.1 Candidatus Acidiferrum sp.
GCCGCTGTTCGAGCAATGGCTGGCGCAGCACTTCCCGTCCAGGAAGGACAAGGTCCTGAACCGCCTCCGCGCGATGCGGCGCGGCAAGCTTTACCATGCCGAGTTCGGCGTGCGCATGAGGGGCGAGGGCATCTTCGCCGATCAAATCGAAGCCATGTTCGACGTGGCCCGCCGCAAGGCAGGGCTGGACGCCGACGGGCCGGAGCTTTCCACCGCGGGCTTCCGGCGGCCCCCGGGCCGGCAGCTCACGCTCTTTCAGTAGCGGCGAGTGCTTGTTTGGGGCGCTCCACCTTGCCCCTGGGGCGCGCCCGCCCTTGGGTTTCCACGACGGCTACGGAAGTCAACCCTCATTCGCTGAGCAGGCCAAGAGATTCGGTCATGGTATCGGCAATCCGTTCTTTAGAAATCACCCCCTTGATATCTGCTGCTGAAGCCGCTCGGTCCTGTGCTGCAACCAGGAACAGGCCCACCGGCCTGGAACGCAGTTTAGACAGCAGTTCGAAGACCGTCGCTCTTTCGGTGACCACTTCGTAGTCCTTGGTCGCGATTTCGCCCACGACACGCGCCCCATTCCGGCCCGGGTAGAATACTGCGTCAGCGCGGTCAACCGCGACGACGCCGAGCACCGTCCCGCGGTCTTCGACCAGCACGAAACGGCTGTGGTTGCGGTGGGAAAGCAACGGCCCAAAATCCGTCAGAAGGGTTGATGCGGGCACAACCATTAACTCCTTGTCCATGACGTCGCGAGCGAGCCTGACCAGGTGGAAATTTGCCTGCAAGGCTTCGGGCATGTAGCGGCCACGCCGCGCCAATTTGAGGGTATATACGCTCTCCTTGCACAAAAACCGTCGCACCCCGTAGCTGATCGCAACGGTGATGGTCATAGGCAGGACGACGCTGTAATCCAGGGTCATTTCAAAGATCATCACGATGGCGGTGATGGCCGCCCCGGTTGCCCCGCCCACCACACCGGCCATGCCCACGACAGCAAAGCCTGGCGGACTGATCGGCAAACCCGGGAAGGCGTGCTTCAAGAGCAATCCGTAGGCCCCACCAAAGGTCGCCCCCAGAAATAGCGAAGGCGAGAAGATCCCGCCTGAGCCGCCGGAGCCCAGCGTCAGTGACGTGCAAACAACCTTGAGCGCAAATAGCAGCAGCAGCAGGGACGTAGAAACCAAGGCGCCCGAAAGCACGTCCTGCACGGTGGCATAACCCACTCCCTCGACGTAGTAATGCCCCCAAAAAGCCTGCACGAGGTAGATGAGCACTCCCACCACAGCCATGCCCGAAACGTGCCGGGTGTAATAACCGCCCGGAACCTTCTGATCAAAGAAATCCTCAAACAGGTAGATGGCCCTGATAAACACTGTGGAAACCAGGCCCATTAAGAACCCCAATCCCACGTAGGATAAAAGCACCAGGGGATTGGTGGGGTGAAAGTAGGGAGTCTCGAAAGACGGAATTACGAACGAAGGGTTGGCCCCAAGCAACAAACGCCCAGTATAGGTTGCCGTCGCAGTGGAAATAACTACCGGCACCAGGGTCCAGACACTGACCTCATGCAAGAGCAACTCCGCCGCGAATAAAACCCCGCCAATGGGCGTGTTAAAGGTCGCCGCGATGCCTCCACCCGCACCCGCGGCGATCAACGTGATCCGTTGCCAGGCGGGCAACTGCAGCCATTGCCCCAAGGTTGAACCGAACGAGGAGCCGATTTGGACGATGGGGCCTTCGCGTCCTACCGAACCGCCGCTGCCGATGGAAAGCGCGGAAGCCAGTGACTTGATCACCGCCACCACGGGGCGAATGACCCCTTTGTTGTAATAAATTGCCTCCATCACCTCGGGCACCCCATGTCCTTTGGCTTCGGGGGCGAAATTGCTTACCAGGAAAGCCACCCCCACCGCCCCGACGATTGGCACCAGGATCAGCCAAGGACCCCATGGACTTGCGGGCGTGTGCAAATTCGCGTCGTAGATGACGGAGAGCCGTCCCAGAAACAGGAGGTTGTGGAAAAACCCAATCAGGCCCCGGAACACCACCGCACCCAGGCCGGCGATAACGCCGACCAATATTGCCAGAAGCCAGAGTTTCGTGCGTCCGATCGGCTCCCTCAATAATGGTGAATTCCTCATTTGGGACGTGCAGCACCTCGCCCGCCATGTTGGGCCCTAAGCATCCCAACCAAAGCTCCTGCCACACCTCAGACCCGAGCCAACCATAACCCGAATTTTCCCCCTTGGCAACGCGTCGAACCATCGGAGGGTTTGAGAGGGTCCATGAGCGGCAACTTCGTTCGCATGATGTTAAAGAGAATGAAGGAACTGGAAGGTGCGAGGCTTGAAGCCTTGGACGGAGAGATCGGCAGGCTCCGGGACTTCTGCTTCGACGACCGAACCTGGGCGGTGCGCTATGTGGTGGTGGAGGTCGGCCTCTGGCCGAAGGAGCGGCTGATCGTGATTTCACCTGCTCAGGGCGTGAAGCTGACGATGAGCGGGAGGGTGCAGGTAGCGCTGACAAAACGGCAGATCCGAGTAAGCCCTTCCATTGATGCCGATAAGCCGGTTTCGTTGCAGTTCCAGGCAGAGTACTATGAGCACTCTAACTGGCCTGCTTATCGCGACAGACCGTGCCTTTGGGGGCCGGTTCCTCGCCGCGGGCCTTCCGGATACAGGTTGTCGGAACGCTCCATTGCCTCACCGCACCTTGAAGCAGGCGATCCTCATCTGCGCAGCGCTAACGAGGTCTCCCGTTACTCCATTCAGGCCCTGGATCATAAAATCGGCCATCTCGAAGATTTCATCCTCGACCCTGAAGGCTGGGTAGTCCGCTACCTGGTGGCGGATATCCGCAGCTGGTTTCCGGGAAAGCGCGTGCTGCTGCCCTCCTTGTGGATTTCCTGGATCAGTTGGCCCGAATCGAAGGTGTATGCGGACCTTGATCGCGAGAGTATAAAGCACGCTCCAGAATACAAGCCGTCCGCGCGGATTACCCGTGAATATGAGACCGATCTCTTCGGCCACTACGGGCGCGAGCCGTACTGGGCGCATGATTCGAACACGCCGGCATGAAGCTGAAGAATGCGCGTTCTGAGTTCTGCCCCTCCAGCCTGAAGGTTTGACGCGCGGCTGCGAAGCTGCTGCTGGTCCCCCCAACCGACGGCACGCACGACCTCACCGAGCTGCTTGTCCCCCGCTATGGTGCCCCGAAAGCCGGCCAAGCTGTGTGCCTTCCCAGCACACGGACGGCTGGACTGAATGTCGCCCAAGTGCGCCCCGCGTCCTCCCCCCCGCCCGCATAAAGTGGCGGAGGCACTACCTGCCATTTATAAGGAGTTGAGGATTTCCTGCCGCTTACGCTCGTATTCCTGCGGGCTGATCAGGCCCTGGTCGGAAATATCTTTAAGCTGTTTCAGCCGCTCAGCCGCTGAGCGCTTGGCGGCCTCCGCCGCACCGGGCGCTTCCGAAGGCCTGAGGCTTTTCTGCGCCTTGAACTGCATGAGTGCCGCGACCTGCTCTTCGGGGATATGCCCGGCCAAATCCGGCCCGACCGCCAGCAGGAAGGGCCAGCCCTTCTCCTGAGCCTTGTGGTATTTATCGAGAACGGCCGGCATGGGCGTCAGGGCCGCGTTCGTCTGCCAGAACCAGTTCTTAAGGATAGTGCTATACCCGAAGCTCTGGCCCATCGGCGCCTGGCGGTCTCCGAGGATGATGCATTGCGGGTTGCAGCGCTTCACGGCGGCCTGCAGTTCGTCGTACTGCCTGGCGGAGAGCTTGCTCGCGATATCAATGAGCAGAATGCGCGTGTCGGGATAGCGGGTGAGCAGTTCGACGACCTCCGCCTTCACCAGGTTGAAGTAGGGCGGCCCGACTGGGCCAGCGGTCCTGAATGAGCCTTCATTGTGAACGTCAGTCAGCGAGTAGAACAGGCCCGGCATCAGGCCCTCCGCCTTGCAGGCCGCAATAGCCTCGGCAAGAAAGTCTCGCTTGAAGGGGCTCTGCGCGATGGAGTAATCCGACTCTTTGGTAGGCCAAAGGCAAAACCCGTCCTCATGCTTGGCGATGAGCAGGACGAACGTCATGCCGGCATCTTTGGCGACTTTCGCCCACTGGCGGGCATCCACGCCACTGGGCGCAAAGCGCTCCGGCGGAATCTGCCCGTAATCCTTGGTCCGCGCCTCCCGGTAGGTGTCGCCCGTGAACGTCAGCAGCGCCCAGTGAGGGAAGAGCCCGCAGCCCAACTCGGGCGCCGGCCCCGGAACTGCCGCAAATACCTTCTGCATCGCTTGCAACTCACCCGCCGTCAGCAGGGCCTCCTCGCGCCGGCCCCTCAGGTCCCCCGCGTAATCGGCATAGCGCGCCACGGCCTGCGCCTCGGTGAGGTGCCTGCCAAACACCAGCCGCACGTGGGCAGTCTGAAGCTGACCAGGGATGACATCCTTGCCAAACAGGCTCAAATACACTCCGCCCTGCGGCGAGTCCTGCTGCCACGTGGACACGGCAAAACAGTCCTCCGGCGGCGCCATGACCAGCACCGTGGCGCCGCTCGCCGGCTCAACCCTCATGCACAGCGGCTTGGCCAGGGGCGCCCGGATCGACCAGCGCATCGGGAAGGGCGGGAAATTCCACCGCCCATCGTTGACCATCGACAACACGTCGGCGCTCACAGGGAAGAGCTGCGCCTGTCCGTTGTCCGCGGTTGCCGCCACGAAGCCCGCCGCGTCGTTCCCCGCGTCCTGCACATAGACCTTGGCCTGCGTGAACTTCTGGAAGTAGGAGCCCAGGAACAGCTCGAACTTGCTCAGGTTGGTCTGTGACTGGAAGAACACGGTGAGGTCCAGCGTATCGGCGGCTGTCCAGCGATAGACGGTGGAGAAGGCGAAGGGCCGGTCCGGCGCCGCCGCCCACAGCAACTGCGCCGCGCCATTGGCCAGGACCTTGCCCGTCCGCGGCCATTCCCAGGCCCCGAACCCATACCGCCGTTGCGGCGTCAGAAAGCGGTAAGGCATCAGCAAACCGTGGTTCTGATCCACCCTGATGTCGCCCTCGACAAAGGTGACCGGCTGCAACGCCTCGCCCGGACCATCCGTGGCCAGGTTTCCCCTGACCACGCCGGTGTCGAAGGAGAGCCCTCCCGCGCCGCCCGCCTTGAAGGCGAGGTTCTCCGCGCCCGCCGCGCCCGAGGCGGCAGCCGCAAACACGAGCGGAAACCCCCAAGCCGTCGCGATCAGCATTAGCTTCCAGGACAAATGGCGTCGTTTCATAAGGGACAAGTCTTGCCGAGTGTGGGCCATTGGTAAGGAATTGCGGGAGCGAGGCCAAGCGGATTCTGTGCCCCCTCGACCTTGCCCTGTTCCCCTCCGAGCGGATACGTGTTTAGCGGAGCGCGCCCGTCCTTGGGCGCAGCAATACCCGCCTGCTCGAGCGCGTTGCAAGGTTGTTGGGCCGTGCCCGCAGTATCGCAGCGCCCGCGGACGGGCATAAAAGGCGCGCCCCGCTCGAGGCGGGGCGCACGTGAGACCTACAGAACATTCGCATCAACGACGATAGTAGTATCGTGGGTAGCTGTAGCGGTTCCAATCCCAGGCCCGGCGGGCGGGCGGACCCCAGTGCCCCTTCGTCCAGACCCAACGTCCGTTAATCCAGCCCCAACTGCCACCGACCCAAACATAGCCGGCCACCGGGGCGGCGGGAACGACCTCAACAATGGGCGCCGGCATCGGCGGCGGCACCACGACTGCCGGGGCGGGAGCTACCACAGGAGCGGGCGCCACCACCACGGGGGCGGGCACGCCGATGTTAACACTGACGCCGACCCCGGCCTGCGCCGAGGTAAAGCCCGTAACTGCTATAGTCATGAGCACTGCAACTGTCGTTTTCATATCTGCATATTAGACAGGTGCCGGGGGCGTTTTATTCTATGCGTAACGTCCTCCTATTGAGCCCCTTGCATCTAATTCCTCTGCCCCGCGCATCTATGGCATCACCAATCGATAAAACCGGCAGCCGCCGCGCCCCAGTGAGGGTCCCGGGCGCACGGCGGCACCGGCCGCAGGCTAAATATCCGATGAAGATCATAATCGAACCTCGGACAAGATACTGAGTTCCAGCAGCTTACGCAGCTCACGGTCGCCGGATTCATGTAATTCGGGTCAGGCCGGAATCCCTCCACTACCCCTCCCATACCCCTCCAGACCCACACCGGAGGTTCAACTTCAACCTCCGGTGTGGGTCTGGAGGGGTACCGGAGGGGTAGTGGCGGGGTTAAGGCGCCCGCGAGCGCGGAATCGGCATTGCGATCGTGCGCCGGGGCCGGATAGCCTGCAGGGGTTTTCGAGCGCCAAAGACCGTAACTGCATGGAACACAGCTCTCCACCCCAGTTGGGCGGCTCCGCGCTTGCTTATCTGCGGTGTCGAGCCGCCCGCGATGGCTGGAAGGCGCTAGCGCTGGTCCCCTTTGGCTACCTGATCTACGTGGTGGTTAAATACGCCGTTGCCGTCCCGGCGGTGGACCAATGGGAACTGGTGCCGGTGCTGGATAAGATGTTCAGCGGCCAGTTGAGCGGCCTCTTTGCCTTGAGGCAGGCCCCCCGCTCGCCTAAGTTGGCGGGGTGAACAAGAGTCTATGGGCGCGCTGGCAGGCCAATTTCTGGGCAGGCCTGGTCACCGTGCTGCCTGCGGTCATTTCGCTGGCCGTGCTGAAATGGCTGTTCGGCACGCTCACGGAGATGACGAACACGCTCCTGATCTTCCTGCCGGCCGAGTGGACCCATAAGAACCACGGCGAGGGAGAGCTGTATTGGTATTGGAGCGTCGCGACGCTGCTGGTGGCCATGTTCCTCATCGGCCTGGTCGGCATGCTGGCCCGGTATTACTTTGGCCGGAAGATCATCGAGTGGGTGGACTCGGCGCTGATGCGCACGCCGCTGGTCAATAAGATTTACGGCACCACCAAGCAGGTGAACGAGGCTTTCTCCGCCTCCAACAAGTCGGCCTTTCGGACGGTGGTGCTGGTGGAGTTCCCGCACGCCGGGATGTGGTCCATCGGGTTCATTACCAGCGAACGGCAGCAGGAGGTGCAGGAACTGACCGGACAGAAGGTGGTCTGCGTCTTCGTTCCGGCCACGCCCAATCCGACGTCCGGCTTCCTGCTGATCGTGCCGGAGGACAAAGTGAAGAAGCTGGACATGTCGGTGGCCGAGGCCATCAAGTATGTCATCAGCCTGGGCGCCATCATTCCCGGCTACGTGCCGGCCCCGCGCGCGGAGGCCAAAGTGTTGCCGGCCACGCTCCCCAGCCCGCTCAGCCATGGTTGAGAACACGCGGGGGTTGGTGTTGCGGACGCGGTTGCTCACGGAAACAAGCCTCATCGTCCATTGGCTCAGCGCGGACCTGGGCAGGGTGGCCACCGTGGCCAAAGGGGCCCTCCGCCCCAAGTCCCCCTTTCGCGGCAAGCTCGACCTGTTCTACCTTGCCGACCTGAGCTTCAGCCGCAGCCGCCGCTCGGAGCTTCACACGCTGCGCGAGGTCAGCGTGCGCGAGACGCACCCGGTGCTGCGCCAGGACCTGGCTTGCCTGCGCCAGGCCGCCCATGGCGCCGCGCTGGTCGAGCAGGCCACGGAAGTCGAGACGCCCTTGCCGGCAGTGTTCGACATGATGCTCGGCCTGCTGAAATTCCTGGGCGCGCACGGGGCTCGGCCGGAGGGGTTGCTGGCATTCGAGCTTCGGCTGCTGGCAGAACTGGGGCTGGCCCCGGACTTGGAGCAGGCCAGAGTGAACCCCGACGCGAAGCAGTTGATGCAGACGCTGGCGCAGCAGGAGTGGGATGAGTTGGCGCGTCTATGCCCGAGCGCCGCCCAACTCAATCCAGTGCGGCGGTTCCTGCACGGCTTTCTGATCTACCACCTGGGCAAGGTTCCCAAGGGGCGGGAAGCTGCCCTGGCGTAGGAGCAGGCGGAGTTCAACGCAAAGGCGCAAACGCGCAAAGTGGGGAAGCCCCACTTGCCAATGCGGCCCGCCTCCGGTAAGGCCAATCAAACAATGAGGCCCACGGTCATGGACTCAGACGGCCAAGCCCTTTGCGCCTTCGCTCCTTTGCGTCTTTGCGTTAAAAGTCCTCTGCACCGCGGTTTAGCGGAGTTGCTTTTCCCGCCCGCCTAAGCTAGTTGAACCCCCGTGCGATTCATTGCCGGCGTCATTGACAAATTGCAGCGTCATCCCAAGCGGATCGTGTTCCCCGAGGGCACGGAGCCCCGCGTGCTCCAGGCGGCGCGGCAGTTCTATTCGCTTCGGCTCGGCGTACCCATCCTGCTGGGCGACCCGGCGCGCATTCGGGACGCCGCGGCGGCCCTCGGCGTTTCCCTGGAGGGCATCCGGCTCATCAACCCGGCGCAGAGCGAGGAGCTGGACAACTTCGCCCGCCGGTTCAGCCGGGTGAGGCACGCGCAGGGGCTGCAAGGTTTCGAGGCACGCGAGGCGATGCTCCAGCCGAACTACTTCGGCGCCATGATGCTGGCCATGCACCAGGCCGACGGTTTTGTCGCCGGCGCCAACCAGGTCACGGCAGCCGTTCTCCGGCCCTTGTTCCAGGCCATCAAGCCCGCGCCGCACATCAGCACGCTCTCCAGTTGCCTCATCGTCGAGCTGGAGGACACGCGCGTAGGCGAGGACGGGGTGCTGTTCATGGCCGATTGCGGCGTCATCGAGGAACCGAGCGTCGAGCAGCTTGCGGATATCGCGGTCTCGACCGCGCAGCTTGCGCGGCATCTCCTGGGCATCCGCCCGCGGGTCGCGCTGCTGTCCTTCTCCACCAAAGGCAGCTCCAATCATCCTTCAGCAGGCAAGGTGCGGGCGGCCACGGCGCTAGCGGGGAAGAAGGCCATCGAGCGGGGCCTCGAGGCGGACTTCGACGGCGAGCTGCAGGCCGACACCGCCCTGGTGCCGGAGATCGCCGCGCGCAAGGTCCCGGACGGCCTGATCCCGGGCAACGCCAACGTGCTGATCTTCCCCGACCTTAACTCGGGCAACATCGCCAGCAAGATGGCGCGGCACCTGGCCCGAGCCGATACCTATGGCCACATCCTGCTTGGCCTGGACCGCCCGGCTGCCGATGTCACCCGGGGCTCCGACGCGCGGGACATCCTGGGCGTGGCGGCCATCGTAGGCGTGCAGTCGGTGGACTACCAGCAGCTCTATCCCGGCGCGGGCGAGAACCTGCCCGGCGAGTAGCATTCAACGTCACTTGCTCTCGGACCCCAGAACCGCCGCGGTGATACGGAACCGTACGTCTGGTGGTGCGGGAGGACGGTGAGGTTCTAACCCTCAACTCTTACCCGATCCATCCGCCCCCGCCTAGCTGGCGCACGGCGCGCCATATAGGGTGATTACCCCATATTGGGCCAAAGTGCGGGGTGCTATGTAGGATGGAACGAACTGTAATGGACAGCGCTCGCCATTCTCGCCCCACCGTACTTTATGTTGAGGACAGCGCCGATGATTTTGTGCTCCTCAAGCTAGCCAGCAGGAAGTGCGGCACGCCCTTCTCACTGCACCACGCGGAAGACGGCGATCAGGCCATCGGCTACCTCAGCGGCACCGGCACCTTCTCGAACCGCGAGGAGTTTCCCTTCCCTGACCTCGTCCTGCTCGACCTGAAAATGCCCCGCCTGGATGGGTTTGAAGTGCTGCAGTGGATTCGGGCCAACCCCGATACCAAATCGGTGCCCGTGGTTGTGCTGGCGGGTTCAGCCTTCCGCGCCGACGTGCGTCGAGCCTTGGAACTTGGGGCGAACTCCTACGCCACGAAACCCGCCAAGTTCGCCGAACTTGAGGTGCTGGTGGACCAAATCGCGGACGTCTGGCTGGCCAGGCAGAAGACCGCTGGCTGACGCGCCCGCGCGCCAGGTCACCTGCCAGGCTCGATAGAAGCGGTCCGTGGAGCTGTTGGCATGGGTGCCGACAATCCTGTGTGCCTCCTTTCAAAACCTCGATATATCCGGCAGATTAATCCATCTTAAGCATCTGCTCGAATGAACCACAAAATATGGTGAATCTTTGCCAAGCCATGTTGAGAGTTCCTCGTTGAACCTGCGGAATATCGTCACCGGACAACGGAATATCGTTGCCCGCAACGCTGCATCGTGATCAGTCGCCGAGCCGGCGGGAGAATGCTTATGATGGAAATACAACGCACGATCAAATACGACGCGGACCGGGTCAAAGGATTCGGCAGAGAGGTGATGAGCGTGCCGGGGTGCGAGCGGTTGGAGAGTTGCATCCAGTGCGGCACGTGCTCAGGGGTCTGCCCGCTGAGCATCTACATGGATTACACGCCGCGGCAGGTGATGGCGCTGACGCGAGGCGATTTCAAGAACGAGGTGCTGCAGAGCCAGACTATCTGGCTGTGCGCCTCGTGCTACGCATGCACGGTGGAGTGCCCGCGCGAGATTCGCATCACCGACATCATGTATGAGCTCAAGCAGCGCGCCATCCATGAAGGGGTTTACCTCAAGCACTTCCCCATTCCGGTGCTGGCGCGCGAGTTCAGCGAGATGGTGAAGAAGAACGGGCGCATCACCGAGATGCTGCTGGTCATCAAGCTGTTCCTGAAGACGAACCCCTTCGCGGCCATGGGCAATTGGCGCATGGGCCTGGACCTGATGAAAACGGGCCGCCTCTCGCTGGCGACCGAGAAAATCGAGCGCAAGGGCGACATCGCCCGGATGCTGGAGGCCACCGACGCCAAGAAAGAAGTCTGACCTATGAAGTATTCCTATTTCCCTGGCTGCTCGCTCAAAGGCCTTGGCCGAGCCTACGAGGAATCGCTGCTGCCGGTCATGAAGCACCTCGGCGTGGAGCTGCAGGAGCTGAGCGATTGGAACTGCTGCGGCGCGACCGCCTACATGGCGGTGGACGAGGCCAAGGCGTGCGCGCTGGCCGCCCGCAACCTGGCGCTGGCGGAAAAGCAAGGCAACCTCCCCTTGATGGCTCCCTGCGCAGCCTGCTACCTGGTCCTGAACAAAACCAAGCACTACTTCCACGATTACCCGAAAATGAAGGAGACGATAGACCGGGCCCTGGGAGCGGTCGGCCTGAGTTACAGCGGGGACACGCCGGTGCGTCATCCGCTGGACATCCTCATCAACGATGTGGGCCTGGAAGCGCTCAAGCAGAAGGTGCGTAAGCCGTTGAAGGGCCTAAAGGTTGCGCCCTATTACGGCTGCCAACTCGTGCGGCCCTATGCCACGTTCGACGACCAGTATAACCCGACCACGATGGACCGGCTGCTGGAGGCGCTCGGAGCCACGGTGATCCGCTATCCGCTTAAGACCAAATGCTGCGGCGGGAGCCTAACGGGCACGGTGCCCGAAGCGGGCATCCGCATGGTGTACATCCTCCTGAACGAGGCCAAGAAGCGGGGGGCGGATTGCCTGGCCACGGTCTGCCCGCTGTGCCAGTTCAACCTGGACGCGTATCACGCGCCGGTAACCGCGCAGTACGGCCCGGTAGTCGTGCCGACGGTTTACTTCACCCAACTGATGGGCCTGGCATTCGGCTTGCCGGACAAGGAACTGGGCCTGAACCGGGCGGCGGTTCCCTTCAAGTGGCGTCCGGCTGAGGCGGCGGCACAGGCGGCAGCGGTGGCGTGAGATCAAATCCGAAATCCCAAAATCCGAAATCCGAAACAAATCCAAATGGGCGGCAAAAGATGAGCAATAACAAAACACCGGGGACGCAGGCGTTTGGGACATTCGCCCCTTTGAATTTGGGATTTGTTTCGGATTTCGGGCTTCGGATTTCGGATTTGCCCCAAGGAGACCGACTATGACTAACAATGGAACCAACGGCGCAGTTCGGATCGGCTTCTACATCTGCCACTGCGGCCACAACATCGCGGCGATGGTGGACTGCCCTGAGGTGGCCAGGTTCGTCGAGAAACTGCCGAACGTGGCCTTGGCCCGCGACTACAAGTACATGTGCTCGGACCCGGGGCAGGAGCTGATCCAGAAGGACATCAAGGAGTTCAACCTCAACCGCGTTGTGGTAGCGTCCTGCTCCCCTCTGCTCCACGAGCACACCTTCCGCAGCGCCACCGAAGCCGGCGGGCTGAATCCGTTCTTCTTCCACATGGTAAACATCCGCGAGCACGACTCGTGGGTGCACACCGACCGCAAGGAAGCAACCGACAAGGCGAAGGCCCTGGCCCGGGCGGCGGTCGAGCGCGTGGCGCACCACCGCGCGCTGGAAGTGAAGAAAGTGCCCATCCACCCGGACGTGCTGGTGGTGGGCGGCGGCATTGCGGGCATCCATGCGGCCATGACGCTCGCCAATGCCGGCAAGAAGGTCTTCCTGGTAGAGCGCGAACCCTCCATCGGCGGCCACATGGCTAAGTTCGACAAGACCTTCCCCACGCTCGACTGCGCCGCGT
This sequence comes from Candidatus Acidiferrum sp., assembly GCA_035541055.1. GTDB lineage: Bacteria > Verrucomicrobiota > Verrucomicrobiia > Limisphaerales > UBA8199 > JAPLUA01. The sequence goes on from DATKNZ010000144.1 coordinate 12,427, forward strand.
GCATCCTCACCCCCAAGATGTCAGCCGTCGGCTCGCACGAGAACATCACCCTGTGGAGCTACTCGGAGGTGACCAAGGTGGACGGCTACGTCGGCAACTACACCGTCACCGTTAAACGCAAGCCGCGCTACGTGAACGAGGACCTGTGCACCGGCTGCCAGGAGTGCATCGCCAACTGCGTGTACAAGGAGCCCAAGTTCGCCGATGAGTTCAACGAAGGCCTGGGCAAACGCAAGCCGATCTACATCCCCTTCCCGCAAGCCACGCCCCAGATGGTGCTGATTGACCCTGAAGTCTGCCTCAATTTCAAGCGAGGCGTGCTCACCGATAAATGCAAGAAGACGTGCGTCGAGGCCTGTGGCGAGAAGAAAGCGATTAACTTCAAGCTGCAGGAGGAGATTAAGGAGATCAAAGTCGGCACCATCATCGTGGCCACCGGGTTCCAGACCTTCGATGCCAGGCGCGTTCCCCAGTATGGCTACGGCGTCTTCCCGAACGTCTATACAGCGCTGGAGGTGGAGCGGCTCGTCAACGCCTCAGGGCCTACGGGCGGCGACGTCATCCTGCGCGACGGCACGCACCCGAAGGCCATCGGCATCATCCACTGCGTGGGCTCGCGCGACAAGAAGACCAACCGCTGGTGCTCGCGCGTCTGCTGCATGTATTCGCTCAAGCTGGCCCACCTGCTGAAGGAGCATACGGAGGCCGAAATCTTCAACTTCTACATCGACATGCGGACGCCGGGCAAGAGCTACGAGGAATTCTACGACAAGCTGCTCGAAGAAGGCGTGCATTTCATCCGCGGCCGCGTGGGCGAGGTGACCGACTGGGCCATGACGCCCGAAGAGGAAGGCAAGCTGGTTATCCGCGTGGAAGACACGCTGGCCGGGTTTGTGCGGCGCATCCCTGTGGACATGGTGGTGCTCTCGACCGGCCTGGAGCCGCAGGCCGACGCGCAGGCCGTGCGGCGGTTGTTCAACATGAGTTGTGGCAGCGAGGGCTTCTTCCTGGAACGGCACCCGAAATTGGCCCCGGTGAACACCTTCACCGACGGCATCTATCTCGCGGGCGCCTGCCAGGGGCCGCGCGATATTCCTGATACCGTGGCCCAGGCTGGCGCAGCCGCCGCTGAAGCCATGGTGCTCATAGATACGGGCTACATCGAGCAGGAGCCCAATACGGCCTACGTGTTGGAACAGGAATGCTCGGGCTGCAAGTCGTGCGTGCCGCTGTGCCCCTACACGGCGATCACGTTTGATGAGGCGAAGGGGAAGGCTGGGATAAATGAAGCCTTATGCAAGGGGTGCGGGACGTGCGTGGCCTCCTGTCCGTCTGGCTCCATCGTGCAGCGGCTCTTCGACGACGATGAGGTGTTTAGTGAGATTAGAGGCGTGCTGGCGCAGTAGGAGGGAGAAATCCGAAATCCGAAGCACGAAATCCGAAACAAATTCAAATCTACGGAATATTGAGAATGGCGGGAAACGGAAACAACAAGCAGTACGACCTTGAGGAGCGGACGTATGAGTTCGCACGCGATGTGCGCGCCTTCATCAAGAAGCTGCCCCGAACCCTCGCTAACATAGAGGATGCCAGACAGGTGATTAACTCCTCTGGCTCAGTCGGCGCCAATTACATTGAGGCTAACGAGGCGCTCAGCAGGAAGGACTTCCTGATGCGGATCAAGATCTGCCGCAAGGAAGCCAAGGAGAGCCGGCTGTGGCTGCGACTCCTATACACAGGCGAAAAGAAGGACGCGGACACAGTGCGTGGGGCCCTGATCCAGGAAGCAGTAGAGCTCACTAGCATTTTTGGCGCGATTGTGCGCAAAGCCGGGGGATAAACATGACACTGACCTTCGCCACCTCCGCCAGCGCGAAACCCCAGGAGTTTCGAACATTCCCCATTTCTGCTTTGGATTTGTTTCGGATTTCGAGCTTCGGATTTCGGATTTGTCGCCACGGGACAAACCTATGAGTTCAACAACCATGCAAGCAACTTCACCCCCCACACACGCCGGATGGCAGCCCCGCATCGTGGCCTTCTTCTGCAACTGGTGCACCTACACCGCGGCGGACCTCGCGGGCGTTTCGCGGCTCAAGTATGCCGCTAACATCCGCGTCATCCGGCTCATGTGCTCGGGCCGCGTGGACCCGCAGTTCATCCTGGATGCGCTGACCCGGGGCGCGGACGGCGTGCTCATTGGCGGCTGCCACCCCGGTGACTGCCATTACGTGGAAGGCAACTACAAGATGCTCCGTCGCTTCCAGATGCTGAAGCGCATGCTCAAGGAAATGGGCATCGAGGACGAACGGGTGCGGCTGGAATGGATCTCGGCCGCCGAAGGGGAAAAGGTCAAACGCGTGGTGAACGAAATGGTCGCGCAGGTGCAGAGGCTCGGGCCGCTGGGCATCCCGCAGAAGTTCGACGACTGGGACAAAGAGATGGAACACTTCGCCGCGCACGTGGCAGCCCAGGAGGCTGCTGGCGCTTGCGCGTGCGGCACAAAGGCCCAGCCTGCAGCACAGTCCAACAAAATGGAGGCCGCTCATGCCTAAACCCAAAGTTGCCTTTTACTGGTGCGCCTCGTGCGGCGGGTGCGAGGAAACGGTAGTGGACCTCGCCGAAGACATCCTCGGTGTGGTAGAGGCCGTGGACATCGTGCTATGGCCCGTGGCTATGGACTTCAAATACAAGGACCTCGAGGCAATGCCCGACAAGTCCATCACCGCCACGCTGCTCAATGGCGCCATCCGCTCCACCGAGCAGGAGGAGATGGCGCACCTGCTGCGCCGCAAGAGCCAGTTCCTTATCGCCTACGGCTCCTGCGCCGTGAGCGGCGGCATCCCCGGCCTCGCCAACCAGTTCCCGCGCGAGCAGATCCTAAAATACAATTACGAGGATGCGCCAACCCTGGGCAACGGCGGCGGCAAGGCCCGCCCGCAACTCAAGTTCACCGAGAACGGGCGCGAGGTGTCGCTCCCGCAGCTCCATAATGTCGTCCGGTCCCTGGACCAGGTGGTCGAGGTGGACTATTACGTGCCTGGCTGCCCGCCGACGCCGAACATCACGAAGGCGGCGATCACGGCATTGCTGGAAGGCAAGCTGCCGCCCAAGGGCTCGGTCATCGCGCCGGACATCGCTCTCTGCGACGAGTGCCCGCGCAAGAAGACGAAACCGGCCAATGTCAGCTTCACCGAGTTCAAACGCCCCCACCAACTCCTCGCCGATCCGGAGCTGTGCTTCCTCGCCCAGGGCGTGGTTTGCATGGGGCCGGCCACGCGCAGCGGCTGCGGTTCTCAGTGCCCGGGCGGCAACATGCCCTGCACCGGCTGCTTCGGCCCCACGTCGCGCGTGCGCGACCAGGGCCTGAAGATCATGTCCTCCATCTGCGCCAATGTGGCGCCCAAGGAGGAGGAAGACATCGCCAAAGTGCTGGGAGGCATTCCCGACCCGATCGGCACGTTCTACCGCTACGGCCTGGCCAAAAGCCTGCTGCGGCGCAAAGTGAATCTCCCGTCCAACGGAAAGTGATATGAACCCAGCTACGCAAGAAGCCTTCAACCAGGGCAACCTCCGCGCCAATGCCGCCTACCAGGCCGGCAAACGACGGTTCACCGTGGACCCCATCACGCGCCTCGAAGGCCACGGCAAGATAGATATCTTCCTCGACGACAAAGGCGACGTGGAGCGCGCCTACCTGCAAGTGCCCGAGCTGCGCGGGTTCGAGGTCTTCTCCATCGGCCGCCCGGCGGAGGACATGCCGCAAATCACCAGCCGCATTTGCGGGGTCTGCCCCACCGCCCACCACATGGCTTCGACCAAGGCCCTGGACGACCTCTACAAGGTTGAGCCCACGCCGGCGGGCCGCAAGATTCGCGAGTTGGTTTACAACGCTTTCATGCTCGAAGACCATGCCCTGCATTTCTTCGTGCTCGGCGGACCCGATTTCATTGTGGGCCCGGAAGCCGTGCCCGAGCAGCGCAACATCGTGGGCGTCATCGGCAAGGTCGGCGTCGAGGCCGGCAAGAAGGTCATTCGCAGCCGCCGGCGGTTGCGCGAGCTGATCGCCTACTTCGGCGGCAAGGTGGTGCACCCCGTGCTCGGCCTGCCTGGCGGCGTGAGCAGGGCCCTCAAAGCCGAGGACCTGCCCAAGTTCAAGCAGCTCGCCGAAGACGGCCTGGAATTCGCCCTGTGGACCGTCGATGTCTTTAAGCAGATCGTCCTCGCCAATCCGGAGTACGTGAAGCTGATCACCTCCGACGCCTACACGCACAAGACCTGCTACATGGGCATGGTGGACGACCACAACAAGGTGAACTTCTACGACGGCAAGATTCGCGTGGTGGACTGCGACGGCAGGGAAGTCTGCAAGTTTACGGCCCAGCAATACCTGGACTACGTAGCCGAGCACACCGAGCCCTGGAGCTACATGAAGTTCACCTACCTGAAGCCCCGCGGTTGGAAGGGCTTCACCGAGGGCCCTGACAGCAGCATCTACTCCGTCGCCCCGCTGGCGCGCCTGAATGTCGCCGAGGGCATGGCCACCCCGAAGGCGCAAGCCGCCTACGACGAGTTCTACAAGACCCTCGGTGGCAAGCCGGTGCATCACACGCTTGCCAACCATTGGGCGCGCGTCATTGAGATGGTCTATGCGGCAGAGCGCATGCAGCAATTGGTGAACGACCCCGAGATCACCAGCCCCGAAGTGCGCCGCCTGCCCACCAGCGTGCCGAAGATTGGCATGGGCGTCGTCGAAGCCCCGCGCGGCACCCTGTTCCATCACTACGAGACGGACGAGAAGGGCCTGATCCGCAAGGCCAACATGGTCGTCGCCACCGGCAACAACGCCTCCCGCATCGCCATGAGCGTCGAGCGCGCCGCCAAGGGCCTCATCAAGGGCGGCAAGGTCACCGAGGGCCTGCTCAACAAAGTGGAAATGGCCTTCCGCGCCTACGACCCCTGCCTGGGCTGCGCCACGCACTCCCTTCCCGGGCACATGCCGCTGCAAGTGAACATCTACGACCGGCAGCGGAAAATGGTCCAGCAGCTAGTGCAATCTTAGGAAAGCTCGCGCTTGAAGCGGCGGGGGGCTGCACGGTATGGGCGCCTCGCCAAGACGTCCACCGCCGCCAGAAGACCGACGCTTCAGCGAGGCGTCCCTGCCCGTGTTACCTGCCGCCCGCGGTAGCTGAATACGCTACGACTTTGCCATCCGCGCCTAACCTCACATCCAGTCGGCCGGCTGAACTGGCCGCGCAGCACTGATTGGGCGCAAACCTCCAGCTCATGCTCCTGGTGCCGTCGGTCCCCAGGTTTCGCGAGGCCGGAGGGCCAAACCAGTCCACAAGGTCCGACTCCGTGGTGACGTCCTTCTTAATCATGGCGACCTTGCTGTCGTCATAATGACGCCCGGGCGCCGCACAGCCAACCAGGCAGGCCGCCAGCAGTGCCGTAACGAATACCGCGATCATTGCTCTCATAGTGCCGTTGTCCTTTCCCTCAGTTCGTCTTGCTTTCCTTCACGGCTTACTACACCGGCCCTGGGTAGAAGTTGCTGGCCAGAACCCGCTGCGAATCCGGACCGCTGGCGCTCCCTTTCATTAACACCCCGCTTCAGCGGGGTGGATGAGCCGCCCACGGCCGATAGCCGCTTCAGCGGCTTCCCGCATCCGGGTAAACCGCTAAAGCGGTTCTCGCATCCTCGCAGCCACTTCCACCCCGCTGAAGCGGGGTGTTAATGAGATCAACTCATAGGAATCGAGATGCGCTGGCGTGGTGCGCCTCCCCGGCCACGTTCTGGACGCGCAGCCAATCCTCCGCTAGGCTGCCGGCCAATGGGCGACTCAGACGCAACGGCAGCCGGCGAACCCTCGCCCCGCTCACCGGTGTTCGTGACCACGCACTGGTCGGTCGTGCTGGCCGCGGGCGGCGGCGATACCACCGGCGCCCGCCACGCTCTCGAGCGGCTTTGCCAGACCTATTGGTATCCCCTCTACGCCTACATCCGGCGGCGCAACTATTCACCCCATGACGCCGAGGACCTGACGCAAGAGTTCTTCGCCCGGTTCCTGGCGCAGGACTGGGTCGCCAACGCCGACCGCGAAAAGGGCCGCTTCCGCACCTTCCTGCTCTCGGCCATGAACCATTTCCTGGCCAACGAGTGGGACAAGGCCCGGGCGCAGAAGCGCGGCGGCGGGGTCGCTTTGCTCCCGCTGCAGTTTGACACCGCGGAAACGCGCTATGTCCTGGAGCCCGCGGACCCCGTGACGCCCGAGCAGACCTTCGAGCGCCGCTGGGCGCTCACCCTGCTCGAAACGGTCACCGGGCGCCTGCGTGCGGAGCACGAGCGGACGGGCAAGGGAGCGCTCTTCGCGGGGCTCAGCCCGTGCCTGGTCGGCGACCGCGCGGCGCAGCCGTACGAAGAGCTGGCGACGAAGCTGGGCTTGAGCGAAGGGGCCGTGAAATCCGCAGTGCACCGCCTGCGTCAGCGCTACCGCGAACTGCTGCGCGAGGAGATCGCCACCACAGTCGCCGAGCCGGCAGACGTGGATGGCGAGTTGCGCCACCTGATTACCGTGCTGGCGGGCGGGCCGGCGGCCTGAGGCCATCGGGCAAAGAGCCGCAACCTCCCGCTGCCGTTCCTTAAGGAACAGGTAACAGAACGCTGGTTATGGAAACCGAACGCATTTGCCCGAGCTGCCACAAGCCGCTGCCGCCCGACATGCCCCTGGGCCTCTGCCCGGAATGCCTACTGAAGGCCGGCTTGAATACGGGCACCGAACCGGGCACGGGTGCCGCCCCGGGCGCAGGCTTCGTGCCGCCGCCGGTCGCCGACATTGCCCGGCTCTTCCCCCAGTTGGAAATCCTGGAGTTCATCGGCAAAGGCGGCATGGGCGCCGTCTATAAGGCCCGCCAGCCAGCCCTCGACCGCCTGGTCGCGCTGAAAATCCTCCCGCCGGCCGCGGCAAGCGGCCCCGGCTTTGCCGAACGCTTCAACCGTGAGGCGCGCGCCCTCGCCCGCCTGAGCCATCCCAACATTGTGATCGTCCACGACTTCGGCCAGGTGTCCGCTGCCGGCCTGCCCAACGCGCCGGCGGGCACGCTGCATTACCTGGTCATGGAATACGTGGACGGCGGCAACCTGCGCCAGATCGAGCGAGCGGGGAAGCTCACCCCTGAGCAGGCGCTGGCCATCGTGCCCCAAATCTGCGAGGCCCTCCAGTTCGCCCACAACGAGGGCATCGTCCACCGCGACATCAAGCCGGAGAACATCCTCCTCGACAAGCGTGGCCGGGTAAAGATCACGGACTTCGGCATTGCCAAAATCCTGGGCCTGACGGCCGAGCAGGCCCCGCTCACGGGCGTACAGGATGTTGTCGGCACGCCCCACTACATGGCGCCCGAGCAAATCGAGAAGCCCCGCACCGTGGACCACCGCGCGGACATTTACTCGCTGGGCGTCGTCTTCTACGAAATGCTCACCGGCGAGTTGCCCATCGGCAAGTTCGCACCCCCGTCCCGCAAAGTGCAGGTGGACGTGCGGCTGGACGAGGTCGTCCTGCACGCGCTGGAGAAGGAACCGGCCCTGCGCTACCAGCAGGCCAGCGACGTCAAAACGGCCATCGAGACAATCTCCCAAGCGCCGCCGCCGCCGCCGAAACTGGATCCGGTCGCGCTCGAAGCGACGCTGCTGGCGCGGGACTGGCACCTGGACATCGGAAGCTGCATCAGCCGGGCAGTGGCGCTCGTGCGCCAGGACCTGTGGCCTACCCTGGGCATCACCTGGCTCGTGCTGGTGCTGCTGGGCGCCGTGACTTCCGCCAGCCAGACCGTCCACACGGCCGGGCACATGACCATAGATCCTTCGATCGTGGGAGTCCTGCTGACCGGCCCCCTTCTGGGCGGCTTATGGCTCTTCTTCCTGAAGAAGATACGCGGCGAGGCAGTGCGCGTGGAAACCGCCTTCTCGGGCTTCACTATCGCCCTGCTGCACCTGATCCTGGGCAGCTTCGTGTCCGGAGTGCTGACCATGCTGGGCCTGCTGTGCTGCGTGTTGCCTGGCGTCTATCTCTTCGCCGCCTGGTTCTTCACCCTGCCGCTCATCATAGACAAGCGGCTCGATTTCTGGCCGGCCATGCGCATCAGCCGCAAGGTCATCTCGAAGCATTGGTGGACGTTCTTCGCGTTCCTCCTGGTGCTGCTGGTCATGAATATCGCCGGGCTGCTGGCTTGCGGCGTCGGCCTCGCCTTCACGATTCCGGTCTCCTTCGCCGCGCTGATGTATGCCTACGAAGACATTATCGGCCCCTGCGGAGCCACGGCACCGGAGGCGGCTCCCGCGCCCGCGCCCGCTTCGCCCCCCGGTGCGGCGCCTCAGCCGGCTGAGCAGCCGGCGGGCCCGGGCACGCTGGGGCCTGCTCCATTTGCTGGGCTGGCGCCCCAACTCCCGTTTTCGGCCCTGGGGGCCGGCTCCTGGGCCACGAGGACTGCATCGTGCCTGCTGACGCTGGTCTTGTTGGCGGTGGTGGGAGCTGCCGTGCTGGCCGGCGGCGTGCCGGGGGTCGCGATATCCGTGGGGGTAGGCATGCTCGCGCTGGTGGCCCTGATGTTCGTGGCCTTCTCGCGGGCTTCGCACACGTTCTTAGCCCTGTTTCTGCCCGTGCTTCTGGTCGTGTTCAGTGCCGCCGCGGCGATTACCGCCCTTCTGCCCGAGTCTTACCTCAGCTCCACCCGGCTCAAGGTGACTCGCGCCGATACCCAGGACCAATCCACGAACAGCCCCTCGCCTGCTGCCCGCTCCTATGACCCCTACCTGACGGCGACCGAGGGTGAGGTCATCCAATCCGAGAAGGTCCTCGGACCGGTGATCGAGCACCTTGACCTGAATAAGAAATGGGGCCGCCGCCACAATGGCGGCCAGCCGCTGAAGCCCGCGGAAAGCCTTGCACTGCTCAAATCACAAATCGAGATCCACCCGCTCCGCAACGCGAGCCTCATCGAAGTGCGGGCTTATTCCGATAACGCGAAGCAAGCCGCCGCCCTCGCCAACGAAATTGCCCGGGTCTATAGCGACCAGAGCAGCGAAGGCCCGCTCAACGTCGAGATCGTGGACCGGGCCACGCCTGCCTTCAGGCCCATCCGCCCGGACAAACCGCTGAACCTGGCGATTGGCCTGGGTGTCGGGCTGGTGCTGGGAACATTGGTGGGAGCGGTGCGAGCATCCCGGCACGCGTAAGCCACCGGCGCCTGGGGCAGAACAGCCCCCTTTTCCTTCCCACCGGATCGGTTTCCACCCCCGTTCAGCCTCCGAGGTGCCCACCCCGAACTCCTCCCGCACTACAGCACTACGCCGTGACCACACCGTAGCATCGCCGTCACCTCACCGTTGAACCTCTGCAAACTTTGCAGAG
>DATKNZ010000145.1:0-11638 GCA_035541055.1 Candidatus Acidiferrum sp.
GGCAGAGCGCCGCTGCTCGGGGTGCAGAAAGCCAGCGGCGCTCTGCCGAGACGCCGCTACGACGCAACACGCTACCGTCAATGCTGTTTCTGACCCCCTCGATGCCCTCTCCAGCAGAGCCGAAACCGCGTGAAACCCACGCAAAACGCGTGAAAATTTTACCCACTCAAGGGGTCGGACATCTCATTTTCCTAAGGAAATCGGGGTATGGGGTGCTGGCACCGCCATTGCTAGCTAAAAAGCACAAATCGGGTGACAGCGTGGACGGCCTCGGTCCGGTTCGCGGTCTGTTTGCCATAGAAACATTGCACAGAAACCAGTAGAGAAATATGAAGAACCTACGTAAGAAGATCGGGGCTTTCACTCTAATCGAGTTGTTAGTCGTCATCGCAATCATCGCCATTCTGGCGGCCCTGCTGCTCCCCGCTCTGGCCCGTGCCAAGGCCAAAGCGCAACGCATCAGTTGCACCAACAACCTCAAACAAGTCGGTCTGGCCTTCCGCACTTGGGCCATTGACAACGACGGAAACAACCCGATGACCGTTGCGGGTGGCGGCACCACGGCGGCGGCCAACGACGCGGGCGGCGCGATGGGCGCGTCTGCGGCAGCCAGCTACGAATATCACGTGTTCCGTTGCATGTCGAACGAGCTCTCCACGCCCAAGATTCTCTATTGCCCGGCGGAAATGGACGGCTCGCTGAAGTACAACGCCACCACGTTCGCCTCGTCCGTCGTTCCCGGTACGGCGGCCCAGGTTCCCTATTACAGCAACACGAACATCAGCTACTTCATCGGCTGGGATGCGGTCGAGACCTCGCCGCAGATGTTCCTGGACGGTGACCACAGCATGGGCGCGAATACGTCCCCCAACACCACGACCGCCGCAGCGAACCCCTACCGGAATAAGTTCGTGGCCATTGGCACCAATGCAACCACGGCGCCGCTGAACTCGGTGGCCTGGACGGACAGCTCGCAGCATCAGAAGCAGGGCAATGTCGGCATGGCTGACGGCAGCGTGCAGGGCTTCAGCATCAACGCCCTGAGGACCGCGGCCGCGAATACCGGCGACACTTCGCACGCCACAGGAACTCCGGGACCCAACGTCTCGGGCAACAACCGCCTGATGTTCCCTGGCTGCCCGGACACCACGAGCTCGTAGTCGAACGGGTCACACCAGCTCGCCTGAGCTGGCAAGCATTTCAAAAGGCATCCGAAAGGATGCCTTTTTTATTGGTTCTCGACGCCGCCGGGCGCCAGTAGGCATTTTGACCGTGTATGGTCCCCCTGGCGGACAAATCGGCGCCCGTATCCAACGGAGCGGCGCCGCCGGCACTTTGGCAAGCGTGGCTGCTCTCAGCCTTGCTGGTCCTGCTGGTTATCGCCTTGTACTGGCCCGCCACAGGCCATGACTTCGTCAGCTTCGACGACAACGAATACGTCACCGCGAACCCGCACGTCCAGGGCGGCCTGAGCTGGCAGGCGGTCCGCTGGGCTTTCGCCACGCCGGTCTCGTGCAACTGGCATCCGGCGACCCTGTTGTCCCACGCTCTGGACTGCCAGTTGTATGGTCTGAAGCCCTGGGGACATCACCTCACGAGCCTGCTGCTCCACGCGCTCAACACCGTGCTGGTGTTCGTGCTGGTCCGGACGATGACCCGCGCGACCTGGCGCAGCTTCTTCCTGGCCGCCCTGTTTGCCGTCCACCCGCTCCGCGTCGAGTCGGTGGCCTGGGTCGCCGAGCGCAAGGACCTGCTCAGTGGGTTATTCGGACTGCTCACCCTGTGGACGTATGTTCGTTACGCAGAAGCCCAGGAAGCGAAGGCAAAAGCCCGGAACGGGGAACATCCAACATCCAACATCCAACATCCAACATCCAATGAGCCGCCCGACGCTCCACGCACCACGCGCCACGCTCCACTCTTCTACGGTCTCTCGCTCCTCTGCTTTGCCCTGGGGCTGATGAGCAAACCGATGCTGGTCACGCTGCCGTTTGTGATGCTGCTTCTGGACTACTGGCCGCTGAGGCGCTTCGCCAGTCTTGAGTCTAAAGTCTCAAGTCTTGGGTCCGCGCCCCACGCACTGCGCACTACACAGCACGCAACACGCAACACGCAACACGCAACACGTCTTACCCTTCTTGACAAGGTTCCTTTCCTCCTCCTCGCCGCCGTCATGAGCGCCGTGACCCTGGTCGTGCAGAAACAAGGGGGAGCTGTCCGAGCCTTCCAGGCGTATCCACTGGACGTGCGCTGCGCCAATGCGCTAGTTGCCTATTGCCGCTACATCGGCAAGCTGCTTTGGCCTGCTGGGCTGGCCGTTTATTATCCGCACCCGGGCCACTGGGCGCCGGGACTTGTGGCGCTGGCGGCCGTTTTGTTGGGGACGATTACGGCCCTGGCGGTGGTCCTGCGGCATCGGGCGCCGTTCCTGCTCGTGGGCTGGCTGTGGTTCTGCGGCATGCTGGTGCCGGTCATCGGCCTGGTGCAGGTGGGTGGACAGGCCATGGCCGACCGCTACACTTATCTGCCGTGCCTGGGCCTGCTGCTCGTGGCCGTTTGGGGCGCATACGAGCTAGCCCGGACATTTCACTTCGGCAGGGACGCTTCGCCGAGGCGTCCGTCTTATGCCGCCGGCGGACGCCTCGGCGAGGCGTCCCTACCCCTCAGCCTGTTGTCGTTAGCCGGGGCGGCGGCAGTCCTCGCCTGCTGCGTAACCGCGCGCCAGCAACTCCATTACTGGCAGGACAGCGAGGCCCTGTTCCGGCACGCGCTCGACGTCACGGCCAACAACAGCCTGGCGCACAACAGCCTCGGCACCGCGCTGGACGCCAAGGGCCAGGTTGAGGAGGCAACCAGCCAATATCGTGAAGCCTTGCGGCTGCGGCCCGGCTATCCCGAGGCGCACTACAACCTGGGCAACGTATGCGCCAAGCAGGGTAAAATCGAGGAGGCCATGAATCATTACCGCGAGGCCATCCGGCTGAACCCCGCCTACTGCGAGGCGCACTACAATCTCGCCAACCTGCTTGCCGTCAATGGCCGGCCCGCGGAGGCGGTCGCGCAATACCAGGCGGCCATCAGCGCCAATCCTGATTACGCCGACGCCCACTTCAACCTCGCGATGCTGCTGGCCAGGTCTGGCAAGGCCGATGAGGCAATCGTCGAGTTCCAGCAGGCCATCCGCCTCCGGCCCGGCGACGCCGATGCGCACAACTTCCTGGGCCTCGCCCTGGCCGGCAAGGGCCGGCTCGACCAGGCGATCAGCCAATACAGGGAAGCGATCCGCCTGAACCCCGACTACGCCCAGGCGCGCATCAATCTCCAGCGCGCGCTGGCGCAGTGATGACGCGGCGCCCCGAATCTCTCCCCTGCGTTCTTAGCGCCCTGTGGCCGGTTTCCGCGCGCGCCAAGTACGGGTCTCATCCTGGCAGGGCGGCTTCGGGTTTCGGGTTTCGGCCTTCTTTCGGCCTTCGGCCTTCGGGCTTCGGATTTCCAGCGCCCTGCCTTTGCTCTCGCATTGCCCGCGGCTGACGAATACCCTTGGCATGATGGGTAGCGCGCCGCCCCCTTCCGAACTCGCACTGATGCACGGCCCAACACCACCCACGGTTCGGCCACGCTGGCAAAGCTGGGCGGTGGTGATTTTCCTGGTGCTCCTTACCGCCGCGCTCTACTGGCCCGTGACCGGGCACGGCTTCGTGACCTACGATGATGGGGACTACGTCACCGCGAACCGTCACATTCAGGCCGGCGTGAGCTGGCCGGCGCTGGTGTGGGCCTTCGGGCACCTGCATGGCGAGAAGACATACTGGCATCCCCTGACGTGGGTCTCCCACATGGTGGACTGCCAGATGTTCGGCCTGAAGCCCATGGGCCATCACCTGGTGAACCTGGCCTTCCACGCCCTGAACGCCGCCCTCGTCTTCCTCGTATTCCGTTGCATGACGGGCGCCTTCTGGCGGTCCGCGGCTTTGGCCGGGCTCTTTGCCGTCCATCCGCTCCAGGTGGACACAGTCGCCTGGGTGGCCGAACGCAAGAACCTGCTCGGCGCCCTCTTCTGGTTGCTCGCAACCTGGGCTTACGTCCGCTATGCGGAAACAGGTGAGAGGGCGGAACATCCAACATCCAACATCCAACATCCAACATCCAATGATTGTGCTCACGCCCCACGCTACACGCTTCACGCTCGACGCTTTTACCTCCTTGCCCTCCTCTTCTTCGCCCTCGGCCTGATGTGCAAGCCGGTCCTGGTGACGTTGCCGTTCGTGCTGCTGCTCCTGGACTACTGGCCGCTGGCGCGCTGGCGCAGTCTTGAGTCTAAAGTCTCAAGTCTTGAGTCCACGCAACACGCAACACGCAACACGCAACGCGCAACACGCCTCCTCCTTCTCGACAAGCTGCCATTCCTTTTCCTGTCCGCTCTCTCGTGCCTTATCACCCTGCTTGGTCACCGGCAAATGGGGTTGCTGGTCGCGGCCCACAAGCTCTCCGTCCAGGCACGCCTCGAGAATGCGGTGGTGGCCTACGTCCGCTACCTGGGGAAAGCCGTTTGGCCTTCGCACCTGTCGGTCTTCTACCCCATTCCCGACGCCTGGCCAGCCTGGGCGGTGGCCGGGTGCGGGGCGCTCCTGCTGGCCGTGTCGGCCCTTGCCATCCTTACCGCTCGCCGCCGGCCTTACCTGCTGGTCGGCTGGTTCTGGTTCCTGGGCGTGCTGGTGCCGTTCATTGGCCTCGTCCAGGCTGGCGCCCAGGCCATGGCCGACCGTTTCGCTTACCTGCCGCTCATTGGCCTGCTGATGGCAATTATCTGGGGCGCCCATGCCCTGCTGTGTGGCTGGGGCTTAAAAGCGGCGATAGGCTGCGGGGTAGGGACGCCTCGCCGAGGCGTCCGTCCCGACCAGAACACGGACGCCTCGGCGAGGCGTCCCTACCCGTGTGGAATACTCGGCCTCGGCGGCGCAATCCTGGCCTTGGCGCTGGTGGCCTGCGCCGCCCTGACCCGGCACCAGCTCGGCTATTGGCAGGACAGCGAAGCACTCTTCCGCCATGCCCTTGCGGTAACCCAGGATAATTATATCGCCTGCATCAGCCTGGGCGCCTCGCTCGACGCCAAAGGCCAAACGGACGAGGCCATCCGCCAATACCAACTCGGCCTGCGCCTAAAGCCCGACTATGCCATCGCCCATAACGACCTTGGCCGGGCCCTGACCAGGAAGGGCCAAACGGACGAGGCGATGCGCGAATACCATGAAGCCCTGCGCCTGAATCCCGACTACGCGGACGCCCACTGCAACCTGGGCACCGCCCTCGCCGCCCAGGGCCAGGCCGACGAGGCCATCGCCCAGTTCCGTGAGGCCGTTCGCCTGGACCCCTACTGCGGCGATGCCTTCTATAACCTCGGAAACGAATTGGCCCGGAAAGGCCGCGTGGACGAAGCCATCCACTCTTACGAATCAGCCATCCGCGTGCAGCCTGGCGATAGCGAGGCCCACTACACGGTAGGCAATGTGCTGGCAGGCGCAGGCCGAACCGAAGAAGCCATCGCCCATTTCCGGGCGGCCATCCTCGCCAAACCCGAATACGCCGACGCCCACTTCAATCTCGCCATGCTGCTTGCCCGGAGTGGCAGGACCGGCGCCGCCATCCCCCGCTTCCGCGAAGCCACCCGCCTCCGGCCCGGCGACGCCGACGCCCACAATTACCTCGGCTTGGCCCTGGCCGCGAACGGCAGCCTGGACGAGGCAGTCAAGGAGTACCACGAAGCCCTGCGGCTCAAGCCCGACTATCCTGAGGCCCAAACCAATCTCCAGCGTGCCCTGAGCGTCATTCACCCGGACCCGACGCAACGTTAATGGCCCGCATGGCTTCGTATCATGAGAAGTGACCCCTCACCGTCCGCGCCCTCGTGGGATCGGGCGCGTCTGGTCAGCCTGGGGCTTGCACTGATCACGCTGTTGGTCTATTTGCCGGTATTCTTCCACGATTTCATCGTGCTGGACGATCCACTGTACATCTCCGCGAACCCGATGGTGCAAGCCGGCCTGACGTGGGCTGGGGTCAAGTGGGCGTTTATCGGCTTCCACCAGGCCAATTGGCATCCGCTGACCTGGCTTTCCCACATGCTGGATGTCCAATTGTTCGGCTCGAGCCCCGGACCGCTGCTCCTGGTCAACGTCCTCTTTCATGCCGCCAGCGCTGTGTTGCTCTTCCGCATCTGGTGGCGCATAACGGCGCAATTCTGGCCCGCCGCGTTCATCGCGGCCGTCTTCGCCTGGCACCCGATGCGTGTGGAGAGCGTGGCTTGGGCCTCCGAGCGCAAAGACGTGCTGTGCATGCTCCTCAGCCTGCTGGCGTTATGGTTCTACCTGGGTTTAGTGGAACGAAAAGCCAAAACCCAGAGCGGTGCTCTACGGCACTATGGTCTCGCCGTCGGGTTCTTTGCCCTGGGCCTGATGGCCAAGGCCATGTGGGTCACCTTTCCCTTCGTCTTGCTCCTGCTGGATTACTGGCCGCTTCAAAGGTGGTCCCAAGCCCAGCAAACCGGCGGCCCGCCTGCGACCGGCGTCGAGCTTCTTCGGTTGGTCCTGGAAAAGTGGCCGTTCTTTCTCCTGGCGGGGCTGTCCTGCGTGGTCACATTCCTGGCACAGTCAGGGAGCTACGCCGTTGTGACTCTGGGCCTGGTGCCCCCAGGCGTGCGGTTGAGCAACGCAATCACTTCTTACGCGCAGTATCTCCGCCAGATGTTCTGGCCGGCAGACCTTGCTGCTTTCTACCCGCTGCCCATGTCAATTTCGCTCTGGCGACCCGTCGTCGTGGCCGCCGCCTTGCTTGCCCTGTCCGGGTTGGCTTGGGGTATGCGACGGCGAAAGCCTTACTTGTTCGTGGGCTGGTTCTGGTTCCTGGGGACGCTGGTGCCCATGATCGGCCTGGCGCAGGCCGGCATTCAAGGCAGGGCCGATCGCTACACCTACCTGCCCTCAATCGGCATCGCGGTCGCTTGCGCCTTCGCCCTAAGGGACCTGGTGGCGCGGTATCACGTTCCGGCGACGGTCACGGGCGCGGCTTCCGTGGTTGTGCTCGCGTCATCCATCCTGGTGACGGAGCACCAGTTGCGGTTCTGGCGCAACACCGAGACGCTGATGGTCCGGACGCTCGCCGTAACGCGGGATAATTTCATGGCCCATTCATTGCTGGGCACCTACTACAACCATGAAGGGCGCACTCGCGAAGCGCTGACGGAATTCCGTGAGGCCTTGCGCATTCAGAAAGAGGCTGTGGCTCGGATTCCGGCGCTGGTGCAGCAAAGTCTCCCGGTTCACCTGCTGCTTGGCGCCGCATTTGAACGGGAAGGGAATCTTGATGAGGCTTTGGAACAATACCAGGACGCGCTGCAGATTGCCCCAGCCAGCCCACAGGCACACAACAGCCTCGGCAACCTGCTGCTGACGATGAACCGCCCGCGTGAGGCGGAGGCGCAGTATCGCGCGGCAATACGGTTGGCTCCCGGCGACCCGGTGGCGCTCTGCGGCCTGGCCCACGTGTTGATCCAAACCGGCCACTTCGAGGACGGCGCCAGGCAATACGAAGAAGCGGCTCGTCTCAATCCGGCAGACCCGGCGCCGGATTGTTCCCTGGGCAAAGCCTTGCTTCGGCGCGGGCAAAGCGCCCAGGCCATCAGCCACTTTCGCGAGGCCTTGCGCCGTGACCCGGCAAACATCCAGTCGCTCACGTTCCTCGCGCGCGTGCTGTCCTCCGATCCGCTGGAGGCCGTTCGCAACGGCGCGGAGGCGCTGCGGTTGGCCCAAAAAGTGAACACGCTCACAGAGAACCGGGAGCCTTTCGTGCTCGACACGCTGGCCATGGCCTACGCCGAGTCAGGCTCCTTCAGCCAAGCCCAAGACACCCTGCAACGGGCCATCGAGATTGCACACGCGTCCGGCCACGACCAGGATGTTGCGGAAATGCAGGACCGGCTGACGCTGTATAGTGCTGGCCGGCCATTTCGCCAAACCTCGCCCCCGCCAGCAGTTCCCAAATAGGAAGAGCGGCGCAGCCTTTCCGGCAGGCCAGGATGATACGCCTGCGGGTTTGCCGAAGCTTTGCGCACCACGCCCGAGCCCCCACGGTGGCCTCTCCGAAACATCGGCAGGTCCACTACTAAACCCCCAGTAAACCCCTCGTATGCCCCTCGTATACCCCTCGTATTTGAAATACGAGGGGCATACGAGGGGTATACGAGGGGTATACGAGGGGTATACGAGGGGTTTAGGAGGGAATATCGGGAGCTTGCTTCCTCGATTGCGCGTGAGATGGGACCATAAACCAGGTCGGGACAGTAACATCCAACCTCGAACATCCAACATCCAACATCCAGGGGCCGACGCCGCAACGCTCATTGGTCGTTGGAGGTTGGAGGTTCGAGGTTGGATGTTCCCGCGGTCCGTGGAAGGGACAGGGAGTGCAATGGGCCGGAAATCGAGGGGGGCGTGGATCGCCCGTGCTCGGGGGCGGCAGCAATCAAAGGGGGCAGAGCGCCCAGCCGGTCGGGGGTGGCTGCGAGGCGGGGGCGGACGCCTCGGCGAGGCGTCCCTACCTGACAGCGCTCGCGGCGGCCGGGACTGACGCCGGGTGGCCGGCGGCCGCAGTCAGCTCGATGATGGATCGCAGGGTGGTCGCTGGGCGGAACCCGGCCACCCTGGCGAGTTTATCGATAACGGGCTTGCGACGGCGCATGTCGTCGAAGCCAGGCCCGTATGCCTGGGTGTAGGGGACATATTGGAGAGTTGAATGCGAGCCCAAGACTTGGATCACCGTCGCCGCCAGGTCGCTGATGGCGATCTCCTCCGTGCTGCCCACGTTGAAGACCTGGCCCCGGGCTTGTGGGCAATGTGCCAGCCGCAGCAGGGCTTCGACGGTGTCTTGCACATAGCAGAAGCAGCGGGTCTGCCGGCCATCGCCATAGATCTGGAGCGGTTGGCCACGGCGGGCGGCGGCGATGAAGCGCGGCAGCACCATGCCGTATTGCCCGGTCTGCCTCGGGCCGACTGTGTTGAAGAGGCGGGTGATGATCACGGGCAGTGACCGCTCCTTCGCATAGGCCAACGCGAGGAACTCGTCCATCAGCTTCGAGCAGGCATAGCTCCACCGCGCCTGGTAGGGCGGGCCGATCAGCAGGTCGTCCTCCTCGTCGAACGCTTCTTTGTGGCTTTTGCCATAGACTTCCGAGGTCGAGGCCAGAAGCACGGGGGCGTCGCCCCCGGCGGCGGCTTCGAGCAGCACCTCGGTCTCGTGGAGGTTGGTTTGCAGGACGTGGATGGGCGAGCGCACCACCAGGTCCACGCCTACGGCTGCCGCGAGGTGGTAGATCATTTCGGCGCCGCGCGCCAATTGCGGCAGTTCCGCGCAGGCCGAGACTCGCGCCTGGATGAAGCGCAGCTTCGGGTGCGCGCGCACCGCGTGGAGGTTTTCCACGCTGCCCGTCGAGAGGTCGTCCACCGCTACGACCGGCTTGCCATCCGCGAGGAGGCGCTCGACGAGATGCGAGCCGATGAACCCGGCGCCGCCGGTCACCAACACGTGCCGCGGGTTGGCCGGTTGCGCGTTCAAGGCCGAACGAGGTTCGTGGACACGGCGTCGAGGCTTTGGCTTTGGACCTGCAGTGTGGGCAGGGGCGGCTCGGGGTTCGGAGCGTGGATGTCGTAGTGCTGCACGAGCGCCTTGGCAATGGCTTCGGCCAATTTCTGCCGATAGGCGGGGTCGGCGATGCGCCGCGCCTCGGTGGGGTTCGAAAGGTAGCCGCCCTCGACCAGGATGGCGGGGCGGTTCTGCGCCCGGAGGACGCTCAGGTAGCGAGCCCGGCGCACGCCCCGGTCGTTGCGGCCATTGACCTGCAGCAGGGCGCGGTGCACCCAGGCGGCCAGTTGCACGTTCTCGGCGTCGAAGGCGTTGTTCGGGAAGATGAGGCCAGGGTCATCGTCGTAGCCGCGCGTCAGGCTGGAGAACATGCCGGCGGGGGTGAGGCAGTAGGTTTCCAGGCCCGACTCGCGCAGGTTGGCGCCGGCGGAGTTGAAGTGCAGGCTCAGGAAGAGCCCGGCCTTGTGGTCCTCAGCAAAGGCGACGCGATTCGAGAGGGAGATGTGGACATCGTTCGTGCGCGTGAGGAAGACCTGCCAGCCATTGGTCGAGAGCAGGCCGGCCAGGCGCTGCGCCCAATCCAGTGTGTATTCCCGCTCGTAGTGGTTGCCCAGGATGCTGCGGGTGCCCGAGTCCTCGCCTCCATGTCCGGGATCAATGACGATGCTGGGGTTCGTCTTGAGAAAGGTCACTGGCCCGTTTGCCATGAGCGGTTCGAGCGTCTTCTTGAGGTCCAGCGAATGCACGAACGGCTGGCCCTGGACGACTTCCGGGGCGAAGCCGAGGCGGCATTCGAGGCCGTCCCATAGCAGCGCCTGGGAGCCGGCGCGGAGCACGAAGACGCCGTTGCTGGTGACCAGCGCGTAAGCCGGCGTGGGAGCGGCCGAGACCTGGCAGGGCGCGGACAACCCGGCTGACTTGCACCAATCCTGAAGGGGGACCCACGTCTCGAACACCTCGCCAGTGGACAGCAACGGCGGGGCGGGCGCGGGCGGCGGCTCGGCCGGCGGTTTCGGCGGAGGCGCGGGCGCGGCGGGTGGAGTTGGTGCCGGCGCCGCGGCCGGCTGGGCGGCCAGAGCCGGAGTGTTCCAGTCCGCCGCATTGGGATCCGCCCGGTGCCTGTCTGCGGCGCAGCCCGCTGCCAGGACGGCGAACAGCAGCGAGCCGGCGGCGATCAGGGCGGAACGGGGGCCTTTGCGCAGACGTAACACGCTGGCACTCTACGCACCGGGCGAGTTGACTCAAGCCGATTCGCGGGCGTGGCTGCGATGCCGCCGTGCGATTACCAGGCAAATCCGAAATCCGAAGCACGAAATCCGAAACAAATCCAAAAGCTCGAACGAGCAATGACCGAAACCTGCGGCCAGAGAAGGTTTTGAGCATTGAGGATTGGAGCATTGCGATTTGTTTCGGATTTCGGGTTTCGGATTTCGGGTTTCCGCCAGGAACGGGGGCCGTTGCGCAGATGTAACACGCTGGCACTTTTACGCACCGGGGGGCTTGACTCAAGCCGATTCGGGGGCGTGGCTGTAATGCCGCCGTGCGATCACCACCCAAATCCGAAATCCGAAGCACGAAATCCGAAACAAATCCCAATGCTCCAAGCCCAAATGCTCCAAGCCTGTCAGGCGCGCGGACGTTGTTGTCCGCCGGCCCTGGACGAAGCCGCGGAGGCGGGCAGGAATGCCCGCGCTCCAGGCACGTTTCGGCCATTGCTGGTTTGAGCCTTGGGATTTGTTTCGGATTTCGGGTTTCGGATTTCGGGTTTCCGCCAGGGAGGACCGCAGTACTGTTCCGCCCCGCCCGGCGAACTTCAGAGTTTCCTCGCTGCGGCACTCGAATGCGCCCTTGCCCATAGCACGGGCCGCCGCCATAGTCCCTTCGAGTTACGGCTCAGCCAACTGCCCCTTGCGAATACTTGTCGCCATCACGGGAGCCAGCGGCTCCCTTTACGCCCAGCGCCTGCTCGACAATCTCGATCCCGCGCAGCACGAGGTCCATGTGG
>DATKNZ010000146.1:0-16919 GCA_035541055.1 Candidatus Acidiferrum sp.
CGTCAGCGTGTTCGAGAAAACCCCTGTGGCAGAGCTCTTTCATGCTCTCGGTCCCCAAGATGAAGCTGCGCTTGGCCCTAAACAGTTGCTGCTGCCCGACTTATAACCGGACACGCGTGGGGTCGACCCACATGGGAGACACACGCGGCATTCATCGTGGCCTGGCCGGGGAGACAGAGGAAAGGCGCGGGGCAAGAAACGGCACCACCGGTCGGTCTACGCGGCTGGGGGGCTGTAACGCTCCTGCCGAAGGCGTTTTACTCCTTCTCGCTGCTCAAGCCAGTGGTGGTGGAGCGTATGGTGAACAACTCTTTGCCCCAGCGCACATGTTGCAGTTGGGCGGAGAACCCGCGTGGTTGCTCCGGCTCCCACAACATGTGCTTGTCGTCCAGGCTCGGACGGAAGCCGAAGAAGGCGCGGATGACCACATCGGCGAAGCCCGCGCCGCACAGCGCTTCGCGGCAGATGGTGCCCGCGTTCGCGATGCGCACCGGGGCGTCATAGTCCCGCTTCTTCGGTCCATAGAATTCGTCGCCCTGGGAGAAGGCGCCTTCGTGCGTCGCGGCTTCGCACCGGCGGTAGAAATCGAACGCGTCCTTCCAGTAGCCCAGGTGGCAGAGGCCGTCCACCGTCTCGGGCGGCCAGCCGGCGTAGGCACCCATGGGCCCGTGATCGGGACGATCCGAGCGCTCAGCCGCCGGGTCCTGGAGCGACTGGGCGCGCATCCAGTTCTTCATCAGCAGCTCGCGCACTACGAAGTCGCGCATCTCCTGGCGGACGACCGGGGACAGGTCCTGGGGAATGCCCTGAGCCACGAATTGGAAATCCAGGCAGTGCCGCATATCAAACTGACGGCCATCGGGGTAGCGGCTTTGCCAATAGCCTTTGCCCGGCACATACAGCCTGGGAATGGCCGCCGCCAGCTTATCGGCGGCGGCTCGGCGCTGGGCGGCCACCTCGCTGTGGCCCAGGCTGGCGTGCAGTTCGGCCATATCCCGGAGCATGCTCACGTAAGCGGCGTTGAAACCGGCCGTGGCATGAATGTAGGTCGGCACGCATTCGAGGAAATGCCAGGGGTCACCGCCGAAGTCGGCCAAGCCGCCATCAGCCATGAGGTACTTCTGGTAATTGAGCGCCAGGCGGTCGAGCTGTTCGAGGAAGGTCCTGTCGCCCACCTTCTGGTTGAGAAAAGCGCGGTCGCGGGTCACGCGCAGGTAGGTCGTGGCTATGCGGAAGAGCATCGGGTAATTCGCCACGTAGCGGTAGCCGAAGGCGCGGTTGCCGTAATAGTCGAAGGCCAGATATTTCTCGAGGTCCCATTGGAGCGTCCGGTTGATGTAGGCCCGCATCACTTTCGGCTCCAGCAGCGCAAAGAGGGTGTCCATCATGCCGGTGTCCCAGATGAACTGCACGGACGCGCCGTAGCGCGGGCCGCCGGCCAGGAAGACGCGTGGGCTGTAGGGGAGTTGGTCGCGCAGGGCCAGAAGGAGATTGATCACGCCCATGTAGTAATTACGCCGCAAGGCAGGGTCGTCAGTCTGCAGCACCGGCAGATTGCCCTCGAAGAAACCGTTCCCGGGGGTGAACACCTGGGCATACCGCTTCTCCCAGAGTTGCCGGGCATCGGCGAACACGGCGTCGAACTTGCCTGCCCACTGAACGGCGTCAGCAAGCACGCCTAACCCCTCGCCAAAGGCCATGACGAGGTCAATGGTGCGGGTTTGACCGGGGCCAAGACGAAGCTGCCAACGGGCCAGGCCCTCGTGGCCATCGGAGATTAAAGCGTCGGGCTTGCGAGCAAAGGCGAACACGGTGCTGGCGGGCGTTTGGGTATCCTTGATAACCAGGACCCTGCCCGACTTCCGGGTTGAGGCGGTGTAATCGGCGTTCTCCAGCCGCGGTTTGGGGATGGCATCAACTGCGGCGCGGGCGGCTTCGGTCTCTTCATAACGCCGTTTTGGGCCGCCGGGGCCAGGCTGTTCGTAGGCCCAGTCCCACGAGTTACTCGCCGTGAGCTTGCTGATCGCGCCAATCAGGTCCAGCGAGAGGGTGGCGTTCAGCTCGCCGGGCTGGGCGTTGGACAAGGTAATGCGCCACAGCACCCCGCGCGCGTCGAAGACCATGCGGTTGATCGTCTGGATTGCCAGGCCCCCCGATGAGCCCGAGCGGACTGCCTGGTAGGGATACCAGCGGAACTTCCCCGCCGCGGGCACTTTGCCGTCCAGGCTGAGGGCGCCGCTGTGGAAGCCCTGGGAGAAGGGAGGCGAAGCGAGCCAACTGATGCTGGCGAGGTCCTTGTTGACCAGCATCTGCCCGTTGAAGTTGTGAATCGAGGGGAACTGCTCGATCTGCGCCGGCGTCTTCCAATCCCCAGCCATTTCATCAAGGGTCGGCACGCCCGCGGGAAGGGCGCACGTGGCTGGGGCGGCCAGGGACCCGGTGGCGAGGAGGGCCGCGGCGATAAGCCATATCATTCCTCTCCCGCGGCGCGTTCGTGCAATGCCGCGCCCCGGGACGGGCGCGCTCCGCCGAGGGGACTGGCTTTGCCGGTTCACGGATTTAGCTGCAGAGCAGGGTACCGTTGAGCAAGCCAGCGTGAATCCGCGCAGGGTGTGCCCGGTCCGGAACGGGTCGGGTAGCCTTGGGGAGTCACCCACTTATGGCCTTCCGCATGGCCGTCCACGAAGTCCATCGTGCTCTTGGCGCCATGGTTGACGGCCGGGTAGTCCGCCCAACTCGCATCGTTGAAATTGGGAGGGGTCCCGATGTTGAACAGGAACCCGCCAAGGTTCTCGCAAAACGGCGGACTGCAGGAGTTCGGTCTGTCATCGGCCTCCTCTAACCAGACAATGCGGCCGGAGGGATGAATGACCTGGGTTTCCTTGTAGATCACGTTGGCCGCCGCAATATCGCCCCCCAGCGCACGATAGCTGCCGTTCAGGTATCCGACGCCCGAGTAGCTGTCGTAGGCAAATTGGGTCCCGGTGTTCCTGGAGCGGACGTCGCCGGGGCAATGGATGATCCCCGGGTTGGGCGCATAAACAAAGAGCGCCCCGTACTTGAAGGATAGCTGGATAATCTGGGTGTCCAGCGCATTGCCGGACAGGCCGACCAGCGAGGGATCGGCGCCAATCTTGGGATCATTGGACGGCAGGCGCCATTCCCAGTTATCCAGAACTCCGGTCGGAGGAGCTGGCTTCCCGTAAAAGCCGGGCTCAAGGCCGACAATCTGGTCAGTGTTATCCGTGGCGTACATCTTCCAGGCGGTCATGAATTGCCGGTGGTTGCTGAGGCAGGCGGCCTCGGTTGCCTTGAGCTTTGCGTGGGCGAGCGCCGGCAAGAGCAGCGCCGCCAGGATGGCGATGATAGCGATCACGACCAGCAACTCGATCAGCGTGAACGCCTTCAATGTCTTCATAGGCTGCCTCAGTTCAGTTGGTTATTCAGTTCCAGTTGCACCCGCACGAACCTGTGAACGTAAAGGTCCTTGCCTTCTTCGGTGAACAGTTGAGCCATGGATTCCGGCACGTTGGTCGCGTAGGACAGGACGACCTCGCCCGGCCTGGTTGACAGCTCCGGATGCTGGCGCACGGCGTAAGAGATGATCGGGAACGAGAACTGGTGATGCTCGGGCACCCAGTAAATGGGCGCCGGTTTGCTCCAGGGGCCGGTCAGCTTGGTGGCCGTGGTGAGGTAAATCTCAGGGCTGAACGCGTCATAGGTAAAGCAGGTATAAAGGCTCCAGGCCGGCTCGTAGTGGACGGTGCATTCTGTGTTGACCGGCAGGAACTGAGGAACGCAATGCTCCGGACTCTTGCCCCAATGCGGGCCCTCCGGCCCGCTCACCCAGTATTCATAAGCCGCGGCCAGTTTGCCCTCGACCAGGTCCGCCACGCGCGCGCGCGCGATGGCGGTTTGCCGTGGCCGGACGACCCCGTACATGTAGAGATACGGCTCTTGCAGCACGAGCGCAGCGTGAAAGGTGTCCCCCTCCGGCAGGTTCAGCGTAGAGGCCTTTTGCACCCACTCGGAGGGCGGGTCCAGCGGATTGGGGACGCGGATCACCACGCTGCCTGCTTCGTGCCAGGTCGTGAAGTTCCGCGTGTCGCCACTGATGCACCAGGCGAACAGGAACAACTCGCCCCGGAGCATGAGGCCCTTCGAGACCCAGTAGAACTCCCCGGGCGTGCCGGCCTGGTGAGGGAAGAAGCTCGCGGGCTGCCCGTCCTTTTCCTTCCAATAGAAGCTCATGCAGCCGGGCGGCGCTTTTGCCCGGTCCTGCAGGGCAATGGTGCTGTTAATCATCCGCGCGCCCGGCGCGCGCACGCCGTTGGTGAGCCGCCCGATGAAAGTGTCGCCGAACAGCCAAAGCGCCTTGGCCTGCGAGAGCACAATGGACTCACCCACATCGGAGCCGAGCCATCCGCTGGTGCGCAGGCCCAGCAAGTCCTTATACACGGGATCTTTGGTCACCGAAACCAGGTGAAGGGGATGGTCCTTGGGCAAGGCGAAGGGCTTTGCGGGCATCGGCAGGTGTCCCGACGCGTGGTTGGCTACAGGGTCGCCGTGTGCCCGGAGCACTGTGACCGAAAGCAGCAGGGTAGAGATCAATCCCGGCCGGGCGGCTGCTCTTGGCTGCGGCATTTCACCTCCGGCTCGCGGCCAGGGCCGAACTGGATCTCCCGGCTCGCACGTCGTACCGGGCGCAACGCAGCACCTCATCACGCTCACAATGTGCGGCTGTATGAACATTTTAAACCTACGGCTTACCGTCCGGCGCTACAACCACAAAATCAATTCAATTTTGTGCTTGCATTGCGGCGAGGGCTGGAGCAATATTTCGCATTGTCCAAAGGTCCGTACATAAAGCAACCTGTACCCTGAAGCACCGCAATATGAACACGAAGACATCCCTGGCCGTCATATCCACTTCAGCACTGGCCGCCGGCATGGCCCAAGGCAGTGTAGTGTATTCGGGACTGCTGAACCTCCAGCAGAATACCGGAACGGCTGACAACCGCGAAGGCGTAGATATGACGGGTGATGGCACCAACGATTTTGCCTTTGGCTTCGAAGGGACCAGTCCGGCGAAACCATACGTGGACGCCAGGACATTTGTGGAGAGCACGCTGCCAAACCAGAGCGGGATCATCGGTGTGCTGACCAAGGCCAACACCGGATTGCCTGTTACTATGGCTGGAACCATGATTGATGCGTCTTATGCCTCGACCTTCCCCCCCCAAACCGTCACCTCTACCACTGGCAGGGGGTATATGTCCGAGGATGGCGGCGGTGATGCCGTGGTCGGAGATTGGAGCACCACTGCGACGACCGACGCGTATGTCGGAGTTGAACTAGCGCTTGCTGGCGGCACCAGTTTCGGCTGGCTGCATTTCATTGATGACCCGGTGAGCAACCCCAACACTCTTACGCTGGTGGACTACGCGTATGAAAGCTCGCCTGGCGTCGGCATCATGGCGGGCGAAGTGCCCGAGCCATCGGTCGTGGCGGTGGGGGCGTTAGGTGTAGCGGCCCTCCTGGTGTCGCGTCGGCGCCGATAAGCGGCAAAGCCGACGGCCGCCTTGCTTCTTTTGCGCGCGACCCTGTCGGACGCGGGACGGGGTTTACTTGGCATTACAACTCCTTTCTTTCCTGAGAGGACGCGCTCCAGCTACCATCTGCTTTGACAGCGGGGAGCAGGCGCTGCCCGACGCGCCGGTAGTCGGACAGAAACCCGAGACTCTTACCCTCGTGCCCTACGGCTGCACCAAATTCCGCATCTCAATGTTTCCAGTCACCCCGAGGGCGTGGCACAATCCGCCTCCAGCGAAATGACACAGCCACATCCTCCCCGCGGTTGCCTGGCTCGATCCCGGCTCTGCGCGCTTCCGGGTTCGCGCGGACTGACGCTCAGCTTGGCACTCCTCATCCAGATTACTTCACTGCCGGCTGCCGGCCTCAAGCTCGCCTCGTGCTTCGGCGATCACATGGTGCTTCAGCGCGATCGGCCCATCTGCATCTGGGGCGAGGGCGAAACCTATACCAGCGTGAAGGTCCGCTTCGCCAGCCGAGAGGCCGCGGCGACTGTCGGCCCTGACGGGCATTGGCAGGTCGTGCTGAAGCCGGTGTCGCGCGGCGGGCCCTACAACCTGACTCTCTCTTCCGGCGCGCGCAGAATCGCCCTGAACGACATCCTCTGCGGAGACGTTTGGCTGTGCTCGGGCCAATCCAACATGCAAATGCCCGTCAAGGAGTGTCTCCCCGCCGAGCAGGAAGCCACGCTGGCCGAGCGCCCGCAAGTTCGCCTCTGCACCGTCGCCAAAAACGGAAGTGCGACACACCAGTCTTCGGCGGACATCACATGGCGCACCTGCACTCCCGAGTCCGCGCGGGACTTTTCTGCCGTGGGATATTTCTTCGCCTGCGAGCTGTTGAAGGACCGCAAACTGGCGCGCGTTCCGATCGGCCTGATAGACAGTTCCTTCGGCGGCACGACCTGCGAAGGGTGGATTCCTCCTGCTGCCCTTGCAGCGTTCAGCACAAACGAGTTGCACGACTCAATGTTCGGCATCAAACCGGCCGCGCTCTACAACGCCATGATCGCGCCCCTGGGGCAGACCGGGCTCAGAGGCGTGTTGTGGTACCAGGGCGAGAGCAACTCGGCGCACCCCGACACCTACCCACGCTTATTCTCAACGTTGGCAGCCGAGTGGCGCAAACAGTTCGACGACCCGCAACTGCCCTTCTTCGTGGTGCAGCTTCCCGAATACGTGAAGCTGTGGGAGGGGTATTACTGGCCCTGGATACGTGAAGCCCAGGCCCAAGCGGTTGCTGCTGTGCCTCATAGCGCCTTGGTGCCGGCTATCGGCACGACCGATGGCTTCAACCTGCACCCCAAGGAGAAGCTGGAGATCGGGCGCCGCCTTGCGCTGCGCGTGCGACATGATGCTTACGGGGAACGCATCGTCGCCGGCGGCCCGGTCTTCCGCGACGCCAGGATAGAGGGTTCGGCCATCCGCGTCGGGTTCGACACGGGCGGCGACGGATTGGCGAGCCATTCCCCCACTGGCGTCCAGGGCTTTGCGCTCGCCGGGTCCGATGGCGAGTATCATTTCGCCCAGGGCCGCATTGACCATGACACGGTCGTTGTCCAATGCGACGCCGTCCCCGCCCCCAGAACGGTCCGCTATGCCTGGACCGCCGTTCCGAACGCGAGCCTGAGCAACAAGTCCGGCCTGCCCGCCGCGCCTTTCCGCACCGATCAGTTGCCCTGCGCCAACCTGGAAGTGCAGAAGGAACCCGTCAGCCGCCGAATAACCGCCTCCACCTATGAACTCAGCATTAATGGCGACGGGGCGATCACGAGCCTGGTTGTCAGCGGAGCGCAGTTCATTTCCAACCAGCCCGGCATGGCTGGCGGCAGCAGTATTCCGAGCTTCTGGGGCCCCCGGGCGTTGGCCAACATCCGCGACCTTGGTCCCAGGGAAATCTCGTGCAGCGATGATGAGGTCACCTTGGGCCTCCAGTTTCAGGAAACGGGCATGGAATGGGGCATTACCAACCGGGGCAAGGATGCCATCCGATTTCAGCTCGCGGTGGCTCCCGGCGTCAACGTCTCGGACCCAACCCCCCGTGGCGGCTTGATCCTGAGGCAAGGCAAAGCGATGCTCGCGATCCAGGGAGTGGATTCGGTTACCGAGACCGCGACGGGCAGAACCCTGGTCACGGAAGTCGCCGGTGCCAGCGCCAGGCAACTGGCCATAACCGCGGGCGCTTATCGAACTCCGTCCGACGCGGCACCAGCACGGCAATGAGGTTCTCGCGGGTCCCGGACTGGGCGTGGTCCGCCGCTCGCCCGTCTGGCATCATCCCTCGACCCTCACCACGCCGTTACCACACCGTCACCTCGCCGTATCCTCACCGTTGAACCTCTGCAAAGTTTGCAGAGGTTCAACGGTGAGGATACGGAGAGGATACGGTGTGGTAACGGTGTGATAACAGGCGGGCGGGCTGGCTGAGGGGCTGCACGTGGCGCGGAACTGTCCTGAAATGAGACAGTCCGACGCTGGCTCGGCGCACGCGGGGCGGCTCCCTCGCCAGCGTAGTCGCGCACCCTACCGTGACGGTCTGGCGGCAACTCAGAGCGCCCATGGAATACTGGGGCCAGGCGTTGAGTTTGCCCGGCTAGACCGTTAGTCTGAAGTTCGCGAGAACATGGAACCTGCTTTGTCGCCTATTAGCGGCGCGGCCGACCTGATCGTGCGCGTACCGGCACAGGCTGAGCTCGAGCGAGTCCTCTACCTCTTCCAACAGGTCCCGTTCTCACCGGAGACGCGGCTGGTGGCGGCTGTCCGGCGCCGGCCGGTCGAGCGCTTTGTCGCGGCGTTGGCCTGGTGGCCCGCGGGAACGGTCGCCTGCTTTCGACTTGCCAGCCAACCGGGCACGAATCGCGCCGGAGTGGCAGGTGTGTTGGTCGAATGGTTGGATCAGGTCGCGGCACAGGCGGGGCTGCAATCGCTGGAGTATGCGGATTTGCTGCCCGCCGACCACGAATGGGCCGGCGTGCTGTGCGCACAAGGCTTTAAGAGGCTGCGGTCCGAACGCTATTTCGAGGTGCCCGTGCCCGGCCTCCGGGCCCGCATTACTCAGCTTTACGAGCGATACAAAGCGGAGATACCTGCTGGCTGGCGCACGGACCCCATTCGGCTGCATTCACCGGAGGTGATACTCGACCTGATTGCGCCCCATCGGTTGCTGCCGCCGCCGGAAGTGCGGCGGTCGTGGCAGCCCAACACTCCGCACGGCTTCGACCTCGAGTTGTCCTGTATCCTTTTCGACCGGGAGCGCGCCTTCGGAACCCTGCTGCTGCGGAATACAGGCGAGTTGCTCTACGTGGAGGTGCAGGTCGTGCAAGAGCCCAACCCGCGCCTGCGGTCCCTGGCCGACATCTGTTTGATCTACCACGACGCATCGCGCACCGACCCGCAGGGGCCAATTCGCCGCATCCAGTTCCGCAGCGGCGAGACCGAGCACCGCCAGACTGCCAACCTGGCTTTGCGCTCGGGCGGAAGGGAACTGCCGCCGCGACACGTTTTCAGCAGGCACATTGGCGGCGGACAGAAGCACTGAATGCAACGAGATACTGCTGCCCATAAACGTTTGCTGCTGGTCGGCTGGGACGCGGCAGACTGGAAGCTTCTGCACCCCCTGATTGATGCCGGGGAAATGCCGGCGTTGCGCCGGATCGTGGAGGGTGGGGCCTCCGGGGCCCTGCTCTGCACGCAGCCGCCAGTACCGGTGGGGCTATGGACCACGGCCGCCACCGGCAAGCGACTGTGGCAGCATCGGATCTCCCATCCCATCGAGAAAGTGCTCGGCCTCAAAGAAGCTGTTCAGGTGACGGCCGCGGCGCGGCGCTCACGTTGCTTGTGGGAGATGCTTGCGCAATCAGGGAAGCGCAGCCTGGTGGTGGGCTGGCCTGCTACTCACGGCGAGCGAACCGAGAAAGTGGTCATGGTGTCCGACCGCTTTGCCCAACCCACCGCCGACCCGGGCGTAAAGCCGTGGCCGCCACCGCCGCCAGGAACGTACTGGCCCGAGGCCATTGGGGCGCAACTCAATGGCCTTCGGATGAGCCCTGAGGATATCAAGGCAGACGTCGTATCGTTCTATCTGCCCCGGTGGAAGCAGATCGATCAGAAACGCGACCGGCGGCTGGGGCAGTTGCGGGTTTTCCTGGCGACCGACTTCTCGCACCAGGGCGCCATGATCAGCTTGCTCCGCAGCGGAGACTGGGACTTTGCCGCGGTGCGGTTCCCGGCGCTGGGCGCGATCAGCCAGCTCTTTCTGCCCTACCACCCGCCCCGTTCAGCGTGGATCCCGGAGCCGGAGTTCGAAATCTATCAACATGTCCTGAGGGCTGCCTGCCGCATGTTGGATCGGTTGCTCCATCAACTTGTCGAGGCTGCCGGGAAGGACGCAGCCGTCCTGGTCCTCTCCCCGCATGGCGCGCGCCGGGAGGCCGCCGCTCTGCGCGCCGGCGCCCGCGGCGATCCCGAGGCCTGGAAATCTCCCTACGGCATCTTCGCCGCGTGCGGACCCGGGTTTGCCTCGGATGCGCTCGTCTTTGGCGCGACGGTGCTGGACATCGCGCCGACGGTGCTGACGTATTTTGGGCTGCCCATCGGCGATGACATGGAAGGCCGGGTGTTGGTCGAGAGCTTTGAGCCGGCCCTCGAAGTGGCCCATGTGCCAAGCTGGGAACCTGCTGCCGCCGAAGGCGCCGGCACTGTCGCAGCCGTAGGTAGGGACGCCTCGCCGAGGCGTCCGCCGGCTTCCGAAGCCGGGCGTCTCGGCGAGACGCCCCTACCGGAGGGCACGCCCGTTGCGCAGGCGGCGGCAAGACTTCGGCGTGAGAGCGATTGGAACCTGGCGCAGTCCTTTCTGGAAGCCGGCCGTTACCAGGAAGCCCTGCCGATCCTGGAGCAATTATTTCGCGCCTTCCCGGAGCGGGCAGACCTGGCCCACACGCTGTTCCAATGCCAGATGGCGCTGCGTAAGCTGGCCGAGGCTTCGGAGACGCTCGAAGTAATTCTCGAGGCCATACCGCCCGGCGCCTGGTCGCTCCTGCTGCGGGCGGAGCTCTGCCTCGCCAAGGGGCACGGTAGCGACGCGCGAAGGCTGGTGCACCAGGTGCGGGATATGCACCCGACCCAAGCCGAGGTGATGCGCCGGCTGGGCATGCTTTTGCTGCAACTGCGGGAATGGAACCCACTGGCGGAACTGGCCCGGGAGGCGCTCAAGCTGGATGAGAACGAGCCGCTGGCCTGGCTGGGATTGGCCGAGGCACAACTGCGTCTTCACCATCCGGTTGAGGCGGAGGAGGCGGCCATGCGTGCCATCGGCTTGAACTACTACCAGCCGCAGGCTCACTTCGTGCTGGCGCGGGCTCTCATTGCACAGAGCAAATGGCAACCCGCCAGGGAGGTCATGCAAACGCTGCTGCGCATCCAGCCCAATAACCGCGCAGCGGCCAGTTACGCCCGGCGCCTCGAGCAGCAACCGCCGCCGTGAGGGTGAAGGCCCAACGAAGTCACTGCACCCGTACCCGATAGAACCTGGACTGATTCGTCGGGGGGACCGTGTAAGGCGAGACGGCCAGCGAATTGGTCGTCCACGGGCCGTTGACCGCAGTGGACTCCAACAAATGTCCGGTGGGCCACGTCACCTGAACGTTGCCGCCCACCAGCGCGATTTGCAGCTTCACCGGCGCGATGCCCAGCGCGGCATTGTAGATAGTTTGCAGATCGTTCTGGCTCAGGGCCCGCTTGAATACCGCGACCTCGTCAATGGCGCCATAGAAGTTGCGGGCGCCGGAGGTGTCTTCGTGATCGGTGCCGATGTACTCGGCTTGAGCGAACGGCATAACCTGGTTGGTGAATGGATTGAAAGGCGCAAAAGTTGTCGTGCCATCATTGGTCGCAATATTAATCCCGTTGGTGTTGAAGACATAAATTGTCCCGCTTCTCGGCTGGATGACCGCCGCCACCATGGACCACTGGCCGATGGGAGGAAGGATCTGTGAATCCCAAAAGACACATGAAGTTGTGACGTCGTTCCAGGCGTAACCTATATCAAAGTAGTGGGTGGCGGAGTTGTATTGGTAAAAGTATCGGATGCCCGCCGAGGTGGGATTGTCGGTGCCGGTGAAGAGGACTCCGCCGAGCGACAACTGGTTATCAGCCGGGTTGATCCAAGCCAGCATGGTGGCCGTGTCCGTATTGAGGTTCCAGGGCGGCAGCGGAATCCAGCAATAAGGCGTATACTCGCTGAAGCTCGCGGCTGTATTTGTGGAGGCGAATCCCGGGTACCCGTCGCTGGCGCGCGGCCCGGCCACGCCCGTGAAGCCATTGGACACGTTAGTGCCATAGACCCCGTTGTAGCCTCCCGCGTTATCCCAAGCCACCACGCTGCCGCTGGAGGGATCTCCGGTTTCATCCAGCCGGTAGTAGGCCCAGGGGCCCGCGGCCACCAGCGCGCTCTCATACGTGCTTTCTGACGCCGCCGGCAAGATCGCGAGTGTGGCCACGGAACTGGTAACAACCAGCGAGCCCGACGTCAGCACCACGTCATAGCTTGCGGCGTCGCCCGCTTGCACGTTGCTGACCTGCAGGTGGGCTGTGGAGGAGCCGCTGATACGGCCGCTATCGGAAAGATTCGAACCGCTTTTGCGCCAGACGTAGGTGGGATTCAACCCGGGAGCAACGCTGACGTTGAACCTGGCGGCCACGCCCGGGAACAGGACCTGCGGGCTGGGCGTCGCCGCGGGAGATACGACCGTCAGGGTAGCCGGCGGGCTGCTGGTTACCGCGCCCAGGCTGTTCGAGACCACGACAGTGTAATCCAGCATCGTAGCTGCGGAGGCGCCGTTGATGGTCAGGTTCGAGGTCGTAGTGCCCGAGAAAACCCCGGCATCGGTCAGGTTGGTGAAGGCGCCGCTGCCGACGGCCCTGGCCCTCCATTGGAACACGGGCGGGGGGGCGCCCAAGGCCAACGACTGCAGTTGGAGGGTTGACCCCCAGAAGACCGTTTGGGGAGTGGGCAGCTTGTAGAACACCGGCGCGCCCAGTTCGTTGGTCGCTCCCGCCTCAATGCCTTCCCCCGGCGTTGTCTCATACCCCGAATCAACCAACGTGAGGCTCGCAGGCGAGGCCGTTCCGTCGTAGATCAGATGGAGCCACCCGAAGTTCGTCGTGGAACTGGCCGTATCCACCACTTCCACGCCTACATATCCATCGGTGCGGGCATTCGAAGGCCAGTCCCCGACATAATTCGCGTTCCCATCCTGGTCGAGATAGGCTCGGGCAGTAAAAATCGGGGTGAGAGAACTGCCATCAATCATACCGCCGAAGGGGGTCACCGGCAGCCCGGGCTCCCAGGGACCAAATTGGCCACTTTTGGTGCTGGTGCGGCCCAGCACTGCTGTGCTGACGGTGCTGGTCGTCGCCATGCCTTGGATGTAAGGCTTCTGCGCGTTCGCTGTATCGATGCCGTCAAATCCGAGGGAGAAGTCGTTGGTGCCATCACCGGTAATGTCAAAGGGGGTGCTGGCGGGGACCGAAGGGAGCGGGTATACGAGGTTTTGCTGGGTGTAGAGGACGGCCCCTTGGGCCATGCCGGCAGCCAGGGCCGACGTGGAGGCGACGGCCAGCGCCGTGTTTGATCTCATGGTACTCTTGGCGTGGATGTTTCGCATACTGCTCGGGGGTTGATGGGTTTTGTCGTTGTTTGGGGAACACTAACCTCTGGACGTTGCAGATTCAGCCGCGACGAGGCCAATTCATACGTTAATGTATGGGCATTGTCCGGGCCGAACGCAAGCACAAAGTTCAGGAGTTTTCCTTCCTGCTGCTTACTCGTGAACGGTCAGGGATACACCTGGACGCGATAGAACACGCTGCCTGCGGGGGTCGTCGTGAAGGAAGGGGGCGAGGCGCCGACCACCGGCGCCCAGGGGCCGCCGGGGTCTGCTGCCTGCAGCAGCGTTCCGTGCGGCCAACCCAGCACCAGGCCCGCCCCGGAGCGCTGCCCGCTCAGCGTGACCGGGCCGCCCACCAGCGCGAGCGAATACAACGCCTGCACTTGCGCCAGCGAGAGGGTGCACTTGAACACGGCTACTTCATCAATCTTGCCATTGAAGACGCGGCTCGAGCTGCTCAGGGTGTCGCAGCCGATGGCGGTGGGCCCGTCCCATAACTCTACGTCGTTAGCGAGAGAGTGGGTCGAGGCCCTCAGGACGCCATTGGTGCCAAGATAGAAGACGGCTCGGGTAGGTGCGATGGTGAGGGCCACCAGGGACCATTGGCCCGGTGGAACGAAGAGCCCGCTGGGCCAGTTGTAGGTATCCAGATTGTTTTGGTTCCAGGTGTAGCCGATTTCGTCCGGCCGGACGGGCGTGATCCCGAGGTATCCCAGGCCCACGGCATAAGTGCTGCCCCGCGAGAAGACCACCCCCGCGGTGTTGGTTATGTGGTCGAAAGGATACAGCCAGGCGACGATGCTGACCGCGTTCGTGTTCAGGTTCAAGGCGGGCGCGGTCACATAGCCGGCGCCGCCTGTCGGCTGGGCGCGGTTCATGGCTACGCCACGATTTGTGGTTTCAAAGCCATAGAATGGCGGGTCCGGCACACCGGGGAGGCCGTTAGTCGCGTTCGCTCCGTAGGTGGCGGTCAGGCGGTTGTAGTATTCATAGGCAAGGCCGCTCCCGTTCGTTTCATTGAAGCGCCAGTAATATACGGGCGAATACTCCCTTACCTGCTCGTCATACTGACTGATCGTATACGGTGCTACCGAGATGTTGATGCTCGCCGAGGTCGTCTTGCTCTCGGCCGTGTCGTAAGCCTCGGCGTAGAGCGTGTGAGAGCCCGCCTTGAGGCCTTGTAGCGTGCAGTTGAACGGCGCTGTCCCGGTCGAGGCAGCGAGCGCTCCGTCCACGAACACGTTTACGAGCACGATCGAATCATTCGTATCGCCATCCGCGGCATTCACGCTCACCGCCACGTCAGCCGGGCCGGTGAAGTTCTGTCCATCGGCGGGCGAAGTGATGGCGCAGAGGTTAGGCGGGTTATTGGAATGCGCCTGGCCGAGTTGCACCCAACGCGCGACCGGCACGTAAAGGCTGTTGTTGTTGACCGGGTTGGTGATGCTGGTCGAGCCGGTATCCACCGAGTTATCACAGTAGGTCACCAGCGCCTGGCCTGTCACCGGCGAGTAGAACTCGATGTGTTCCTTGCCCGCGTAATAGAACAGCGGCCAGGGCATGTAGCCGGGCTCAGTCGTCAGGTTCACCAGGGTGGTGGCGCCGCTGGCGTTCGGCCAGCCGTTGGTCATGGAGCTTGACGTCCGCTCCCAAATCCTCGAGGACGGAAATCCATCGTCGCACTGAACGTTCACGTATTTGCCCAGGTCCGGATGGTAGCGGATGGAGAAATCGGGCGAGCCGTTGGTCATGATGAGCCGGGCGTCCGGCAGGTCGGGTCCCACGGCATTCCCCCAGAGATTGTTGGTGGTGTAGTACTGCAGGTTGGAGCCTGGATTATCCAGCCCGGCTAGTGGCAGGCGCATGAGTAAGTAGCTGCGGTAATTCCAGCCGCTGACAACCTGGTCCTTGATCCCCCAGAGATACAAGTATCCTTCGGCAAGATCCAAGGCGGGCGACACGCCGGGCATGATGTTCGTGCTGTCCATGACGTCCATTTTAAGCGTGAGCGGCCAGTTGAGTGGATTGGGCTCGCTGTCCGCGTTGTCCATGACCGCCATGTCCACAGCGAAGCCCTGGAAGCCGCTGAGCGCGCCGCTCGGATCGCTCGTGTGCCGGTTGCGGTCCAGGAATACGTAAACCTTGCCGTTGTATTTGAACCCATCAATGATCCAGTACCACCAGGTGCCGTTCGTATCGGAGCCGGGGCTGGGAAAAACCGATGTCATCGCGCCCCGGTCGCGGCCCCGGATGTAGTAATCGATGTTGGTGGAGTAACCGTTCCAGGTGGTCACCGCCAGGGTGTTATTCACTATGCCCGCCCCATGGCGGTCAGTGCCCATATCCTGCCGCACGAAGGTGTCGCTGAACAGCCATAGGATGCGATGCCGCCCGTCCAGCGGGATGGATGCTGCCGTGTCGCCG
Organism: Candidatus Acidiferrum sp.; assembly: GCA_035541055.1. Lineage (GTDB taxonomy): Bacteria > Verrucomicrobiota > Verrucomicrobiia > Limisphaerales > UBA8199 > JAPLUA01. Next base: position 15,683 of record DATKNZ010000146.1, read on the forward strand.
CCCAGCCAGCCGGCTTTAAGTGGGAACTGGGGTGTGAATGCCCTGGCGCTGCAGGCTGACACCAGAAGCAGCAGCCCACCCATCCTGAAAAGCGCCCGAATTCCTGCTCTACGTGGCACTTTATCCGAATGACTACGCACTCAACTCACGCTAGCCGTCCCCGCATAGGCTTGCAAGCGCCGCGAGGCTGGAGCAAGGACCAGCCGCCCGAGACGGATAACCGCATGCGAGCGCCATGGCGGGAGTGTCAATGCACCTTAATGGTCCTCTTTGCGCCTTGGCCCGTTGCCAGAGTTGCCAGTATTGAACGCCTTGAGACTCAAGGCTCTTGACCTCCGCCCTCCTTGCGCTAAGCTCGGCTCGCTGGCCGACGGCGCGGTCAACAGCGGTCCAGCCAATGGAAAGGAACACGTGCGATGAGCAATTCGAAGCGGAATGCGGCACTGGCGTTCGTGGGCCTGCTGGCGCTCAGCATCTATATCCTGGCCTGCACATCCTTCAGCCCGGACGACACCAAGGTCCTTTACCCGGCCTTCGACACATCGAGCGGCACGACCGGAATGGCCGTCTATAATCGCCAGACGCGCTCCAGCGAACTGCTCTTCGCCCCAGCCACTTATGCGGCGGGCGATACGAACGCGCAGGAGTCTCCATGCCTGCTGCGCGGCGGCTGGCTGGCCAATGGCCACGAGATTGTCGTGGCCTACGCCTCGCCCAACGAGGAACAGAACCCGGGCATGGTGGTGGCCGTGATGCCCTGGGACATGCGCAAGCCGGTCAGGACGTTCCGTCTGGCGGGCATCAAGGACGTGGGGGAATCCCTGGTCACGCCGCTCTGCATTTCCGGCCAGCGGCTATTCCTGCAAGCCTCGAACCACACCGTCCTGCGGCTTGATCTCCTTTCGGGCGAACTGGTCGCCCACGAGTGCGCAGATGCGAAAGGCGACGTTGCCGTATATCCTTCACCGGACGGCACCGGCGTGTTCTACCTGGAAGCCGCTGAAGGCGAAGGCAAGACCCTCTTCGGCCGGATGAACCCCAAGGACTTCAGCCGGACGCCGCTCATGGTGCTGAGCAACCAGCTCAGGGAGTCGGAGGCCTTCGCCTACGACAAAGACGGGAAGGTGCTGGTGTGGCTGAGCGTGGATGAACAGAAAGCGTCCCTGCAAGTCTGGCGCGAGGGCAAGGCAGCCTTCTCGCGGGAACTGGACCTGCACGGCCACAAGCGCACTTTCGG
>DATKNZ010000147.1:0-25802 GCA_035541055.1 Candidatus Acidiferrum sp.
CCGCGCTGGATGAATCCTGCCGCGACCGCCTGGCGGTCACCCTCATCGCCGCCCGGCGGACCGCCGAAGCCTCCCCCGAAGCGGCCTCCCCGGATTCCGAGCCTGAGCCCTTGAGCCGGCAACTCCTGGACCCCGCCTCCAGCCCCCGCCCGGGTTCGAGATTTGTCCCGCCCGCGCCCACCTTGCCCCCGGACCAGATCGAGCAACTCCTCTCCCGCCAGACCGGCCGCTCCTCGCGCAGCCGCAAGAGCCCCGACCGCATGTTTCAGGGCCAGTTACCTTTGGAAATCATCTCCAAGGGCCGCTTCGACAAGAGCGAACCCACCATCCACAAGGGCGAGGACCTGGACGTGCCGACCTACGTCCGCCGGGGCGTGGCGCTGAACTAGGCACGTGTAGCGTGGTGCGTGTTCCGTCACGCAGCACGCTACAAGGAACACGTGGCCCTGCCTGCACTGCCTTCCTAGAACGAGGCGCCGATGTTATAAAACTCCAGGTTCTGTGCCGGTGCTGCCGGCTTGAACGGTGAAATGGAGTAGGTCAGCTTCCCGCCGCTACTCAACACCCTGTAGTAGCCGGCCACAGCCTTCTTTTCCGCGTCGTTCGCCGCGTCCGCGTCCGAGGCGCCGGCATAGACGTTCCCGTAGCTGGGGTCGTAACACGCCGTCGTGCTGCCGTTAACGACCTTGACCACGAAATGGCAGTTGAAGTCCGCCGCCGGCCCGGGCTGGGCGGGCGTCGTATTGTTCTGGCTGGCGGCGGAGGTGTACTTGAACTCCTCCACCACGTCCCACAGGTATTCTCCCTTGCCGGCGCCGGGCTTGCGCGGCTGGAAGAACGTGTCCGCCCCGATGGTAATCGTCGCAGTGGTGGTGTCGTAATACGGCGTCGTCGCGCCGGCCTTCGGGGTCCAGGTGTTCACCAGGAAGCCCTTGCTGGCGCTGTCTTTGCGCCGGATGCCCTTGATGGTTGCCTGGGTGTTGTCCATGCCCTGGGCGCGGAATACGGCGGTGAGCAACTCCGCCCAGGTCATGCACTGCCCGTCGCTGGTTTGCAGCAGCTTGTAGAGCACGCAGTTGCGCGTGGACCAGTCGTTGTAGTAGGTCAGGTCCGTCGCGTCGGAAAGGCGCTGCACCTGGCGCGTGACGAAGTACTTCCAGACGGCCTTATCCTGGGCCAGGATTTGGGCCTGCTTCGTGGCGCCGGCGCCCTTGCCGCAGCCGATCTCCAGCGCCGTCTGGAACATCGTCCGCGTCGGGCTCTGTGGGGCGCCCAGCGTTATGTAAACGGTGTTCCGGCTGGAGCCGCACGGATAATAGTGAGCGCCTTTATCGGTGGAATACTCCCATACGATGAGCAAGGGCGCCAGCTTGGCAACCTCGGGGTCGAAGCTGCCCAAGGTCTCTGTCGCGTCAATAACAAACCCTCCGCCGTCCATCCGCGCGTCGGCGGTGACTCCCATAAGCAAGGGGTTGGAGGTGTCCTTGGAGAAGAGCGCCCCGATGACCTTGATGGTCTTGAGCTTGGCCAGGGCGGGATCGTTGACCATAAACTTGGCGGCGATCTTCGCCTTTTTTCCCTGCACATAGCTATAGGGATAGGCATGTTCGCCCTTCGTCGTGTCTATGATCCCGTCGCCGTTGTCGTCCTTCCAATGGGGCGCCGCGAAGGGCTTGTTGAACGCGCCCGAATTGTCGGGCAACACGTCGGTGCCGCCGCTGAAGGTAACCTCCTGCAAGGCCAGTTTGGGCGGAGCCGGCGCAGCCGGCGGGCCCGCCGCCAGCAGAGTCACCACCGCCGGCAACGATGGCAGGCCGTTCGTAAGGAGCGCGCGGTACTGGAACGTGATGGGCGAGCCGCTGGGCGGCCCCGAGGGGGAAAGGAACAGGAAGCTGCCGTCCGGATTCAAGGCCACCAGCGGCGAGCCGGTGAGGAGCTGGGCGGTCAGCCCGCCGCCGCTCGGGTCGAAGTCGTCCTGCAGCACGCCGTTGGTCGAGCCGATGACCAGCGGCACGCCGGGGGTATAGACATACACGTCGTCCACCGCCACCGGCGCCGCGCTGACAACGATCTCGACCGTCACGGGCGCGCTCACCAGGATGCCGTCCGATGCCTGGTAGGCGAACGCGTCCGTCCCGCTGAACGCCGTCTGCGGCACGTAGATGAACGAGCCGTCCGGGTTCAGAGTGAACGCGCTGGCATGGGCAGGCGGCGCGACCAGCAGAGCGGTAAGCGGATCGGAATCGGCATCGTAATCATCGGCCAGCACGCCCGGCGCACTGATGGATAGCGCGCCCCCAGGCGCAACATAATACGTGTCCGGAGACGCCAGCGGGGCATTATCGGTGATCGTAATGACGACCGTGGTCGGGGGCAGGTTCGATATCCCATCGTTCACCTGGTATTGGAAGCTGTCCTGGCCGACGTAATTGGTGGGAGGCTGATAGATAAAACCCCCGTCCGGCTGAAGGGACACCGTGCCGTGGACCGCCGGAGAAGTGAGGGCCGCCGTGACGGCTATCGGCGAAGTATCGAGGAAGCCGACCTCGTAGAGGAGCCCGGGCGCGGGTTCCACGAGCCTAGTGTTGGCGTGCAGCGTGTAAGTGCTGCGGCCAACGGTGGAAACATCGTAGGCCACCATGATGTTGGCCGCGGCCGGGCTGCTGTAAGCCACGCCGTCGAACGCTTCGAACGTAAACGTATCCAGCCCGGTGAATCCGGGGCTGGGCAGGTAGCTGAAAGTGCCATTGGTATAGAGAGTGAAGGCGGCGGCGTGCGCGGGAGGGCTTACCAGCACCGCGGTGAGCGCGTCGTTGTCAGCGTCGGAAGCATTGGCCAGCAGGCCGTCAGGCACGTCCACGACTAGTGGCGGCTCGGGCAGTGCCGCGCTGTTGGGGAAGATGACATAACCCTGCCCGGCGGCCACGGGCGGCATGTTGCCCGAATGCACCATCAGGCTAACGGTCGCCGGCGGGCTGTCGGTCAGGCCGTCGTTCGCCACATAGGTGAAGCTGTCCGGGCCGACGTAGTTGAAGCCCGGCTGGTAGGTGAAGGAGCCGTCCGGTTGCAGCGCGACGGTGCCGTTGATCGGCGGCGAGATCACTGTGCGCGCCGTCAGGGCATCGCCATCGGGATCGAAGTCGTTGAGCAGCACCCCGGGGGCGGGCACGGCCAACGGGACATTCATGTGCACGCCGTAGCTGTCGTTCACCGCCACGGGCGGCTGGTTGCTGACGGTAATGGTCACCAAAGTGGGGCCGCTGGTCGCGTATCCGTCGAAAGCGGAGTAGGTGAAGGTGTCCACTCCCACGAAGCCCGCGGGGGGCGTATAAACGAACCCGCCGTTCGTGTTAAGAACGAGCGTGGCCCCGGTGGCGGGACTGCTCACGAGCACTGCCGTTAAGGGATCGTTCTCGGCGTCCGTGTCGTTAAGCAGCACACCCGCCGCAGGCACCGTGAGCGTCTGGCCGGGATGCGTCGCGAAGGCATCCGGCGCGGCAATGGGCGCGGTGTTGGTCACGTTGAGTGTGATCATCGCCGCAGCACTGTCTGCCAGGCCGTCGTTGGCCACATACACGAAGCTATCCACGCCCACGAACCCGGGGCTCGGAACGTAGCTAAAGGAGCCGTCGGCGAAGAGCTTCACCGTGCCGTTGGTGGTTCCGCTGACAAGCTGTGCGCTCAGCGAGTCGCCGTCCGGGTCGCTTGCGCTGCTCAGGACGCCGGGCGCGGGAACGGCCAGGTTCTGGTCGTGCGCAATGGCATAGACGCCGGCGTGGGCAGCCGGCGGGGCATTGAGAGCGTGCACGTTCAAGGTCACCGTGGCCTGGTTTCCATTCGTGACGAGGTCGGTCGCTTCATAGACGAAGGAGTCCGTGCCCGTGAAGCCGGGGTTGGGCGTGTAGCTGAACGAGCCGTCCCAGTTGAGCACCAGGATGCCGTTGGCCGGGCCGCTGACCTGTGGGGTCACCGCCCGGATGGCGTCTCCGTCCGGGTCGGAATCGTTGGCCAGCACGCCCGGGGCCCCGATCGTCAGCGTCTGTCCCGGCTGCACGCTATAGGCGTCGGACGAAGACACCGGCGGATGGTCCGTCACCGTGATCAGGACCGTCGCCGGCGTGCTCACGTTGACGCCGTCCGTGTCCACGTAGCGGAAGTAGTCCACTCCGACAAAATAGGGCGGCGGCGTGTAGCTGAACGAACCGTCGGGGCTGAGCGAGACGCTGCCCAGGAGCGGATCGCTGGCCATGAGCGAGGTGAGCGGGCGGCTCAGCGGATCGTAATCATTGGCCAGGACACCCGGGGCGCTGACAGATAGCGTGCGATCGTGCAGCACGCTGTAGGCGTCATTCACCGCCACCGGGAGGTTGTTGGTGTTGAGGGCGCCGTAATTCAGCCGGAAGAACTGTCGCGCCTCGCTGGCTGCCGTCGTGTACGGGCTGGTGGCGCCCGGCACGGGAAACCACGGCCCGGTTATTTCGTAGGCGCTTTCAAGGTAGGAACCGGAGCCCGGCCATGTCAGCGTGACCAGCCCTCCGGAGGACTGGATGTCCAGCACGGCGGGCGGCTGGATAGGCCCAGCCAGCCCGGCCAGGGGAAGGCTGAGCCACAGGGCAGCCAGGATGCTCCGTGCGTAAGAGTCCAGCCAAGGCTCGCGCCGTCGCGCTATGGGTGTGTAATGGACTGGTATGGTTTTCATGCTCGTTCTGTAATGTCACTTCCTGCTTCACTGGCTGGGCTTGCTTCCCATATAGCACCACGCGGGCCGAGCCCTGTGTCTAATGGGTAAATTCAAAGTCCTTTATATCGCAGGCCGGCAACCTTGTCAAGCTGGAAACACGGGTAGTTAGCGCGCGGGGCGCATCCCGGCACTGCCACCGGAGCGTGGACATTCTTGTCCGCAGCAGTGCCCGGATGCGGGCCGGATATCGCTAAGGCGAGGTGCGCGGACGCAGGTTGCTGCGGACAAGAATTTCCGCGCTCCGAGTCGGTAGCAGTGTTGAGGCGCGCCCTGGGGGGAGTATGTGGTGGATGCAAGCGCTTGCAGCCGAATGGGTTGCGCTGCCGATATCCAGCCGACCGCAGCGTATGCACAAGTCACTTGATCACAGCCACTTGCGGCTGCAGCCTTTCACCCCGTCAGAGTCTCGATCCTACGCGGGCCTGCCGGAGCCGGGGTCCCGCCGCAGCCTGTCCGGATGCACACCGGAACCTCACCGGAGTACCTCTAATAGGCTATTAGAGGTACTCCGGTGAGGTTCCGGTGTGCATCCGGACAGGCTCCGGAAGAACTGGCCTGCAATACGCGCTTTGGCAGGCATGCCATTGCCCGAATGACGAATCCATGACACCTTCCAGTTCATTGTGCTACTCGCTTTCGGGCTGACCCGCTCGGGCTCGAACTGCCGGCATTCTGCGGTGTTGCCCGGCAGCGCGCGTGTTGCGCGAAGCTGGGCGCTGGTGTTGTTGACCGGCGCACTGGCTTGCTGGTGTTGCGAGGGGGGGCAGGTGTTCCAGAGCGATATTTGCATCTATGGCGGCACGTCGGGCGGAGTGTCGGCTGCGGTTGCCGCGGCGCGCCTCGGCAAGAACGTTGTGCTTGTTACTTACGACAACCACGTAGGGGGAATGACGGCGAGCGGTCTGGGGGTGACGGACATTGGCGGGACGAACACGGCGTATATCGGGGGCGTCGCGGCGGAGTTCTATTCGCGGGTAGGGCAGGCTTATGTTTCGACCAATCCCGTCTATTGGTTTGAGCCGCATGTGGCCGAGCAGACGTTTTGGCAGATGCTCAGCCAGGCCGGGGTGCCGGTTTATACCAACCAGGTGCTGGCCTCCGTGGCCAAGGCGGGCCCGGTGATTACGCAGATCACGATGACCGATGGCACGGTTTACCAGGCGCGCGAGTTCATTGATACGACCTACGAGGGCGACCTGATGGCGCTGGCGGGGGTGCCCTTCACCGTGGGGCGGGAGGCGAGCAGCACTTACGGGGAGTCGTTCGCCGGTGTCGAGACTCCGGGCGGCTCTTACAACTACGATCCTTATGTCGTTGCCGGCAACCCCAACAGCGGGTTGCTGCCGCTGGTGCAGTCCGGCAGCGCGGGCACGGTCGGCTCAGCGGACAACAAGGTGCAGACCTACAACTTCCGCCTGTGCCTGACGCAGAACCCGACGAACATGCTCCCGATTGCCCCGCCGGCCAGTTACTCCGAGTCGCAGTATGAGCTGGTGCGCCGCTACATCGCCGCCCGGCTGGCGGCCAACGGCTCGGTACACTTGAGCGACGTGATAGACATCCAGGCGATTATTCCTAACGGCAAGACGGACATCAACGCCCGGGACGAGCTATCCACGGACTACGTGGGCTACAATTACACTTACCCGACCAACACGTATGCCGGGCGGCAGGCGATTTGGCAGGCGCACGCCGACTACACTCGCGGGCTGCTATACTTTTATGCGACCAGCACGAACGTGCCCGCCAACCTGAACGCCGAAGCGCAGTCGTGGGGCCTGGCGAAGGATGAGTTCCAGGACACCGGCGGCTGGCCGCACCAGTTGTATGTGCGCGAAGCCCGGCGGATGGTCAGCGATTACGTGATGCTGCAGCAGGACGCGATGGGCCAACGCGCCGCAGCGGACCCCATTGCCCTGGGCAATTACCCGCTGGACTCGCACCCGGTGGCGCGGCTGGCGGTGGGCGGCTATTCGCGGTGGGAAGGCGGGGCCATCAGCGGCACGCCGCCTTACCCGTTCGGCATCAGTTACCGCTCGATCATTCCGGGCACGAACCAATGCCAGAATCTGTTCTGCACCTTCGCACTGTCCGCCAGCCACGTCGGCTTCGCGCCGGTGCGCATGGAGCCGGTGTTCATGATGACCAGCCAGAGCGCCGGCACGGCCGCGGCGTTTGCCATTGATGACAACGTTCCTGTGCAGCAGCTCAGTTACGCGAGGCTCTCCGCCGAGCTACGCGCCGACGGCCAGGTGCTCCTGTGGCCCGCGGCCTACGCGAACACGAATGGCATCATCCTCGACCAGGGCGGCCCGGGGACGACCTATTCCACCGGCACTTACGCCTGGGCGGCCGGCGCCAATGCCGGCGGCTGGAACGGCGACTATTGGCACGACGGCAATGCGTACAAGGGCTACAAATGGGTGACCTATCAGCCCACGCTGCCGACCAACGGCACCTACGAGGTGGACGCGTGGTGGGTGGCCGCGTCCAACCGCGCAACCAATGCGCCTTACGACATCATCCACGCCGCCGGCACCACTCGCGTGCTGGTGAACCAGCTCAATCCCAGCGGCGGCTGGTTTAAGCTGCTTACCACCAATTTCAACGCGGGCACGGTATCCAGTGTGACCATCCGCAATGACAATACTTACATCGACGGCACCCACGGCTATGTGGTTGCCGACGCCGTCCGCTGGGTCCCGCTGGGCAGCGCAGCCCTGCCTCCGCCGCCCCCCGTGGTGGACCTGGTGGCGAGCGATGCGGTGGCGTGCGAGTTCGGCACCAATACCGCCCGGTTCAGCATCGTGCGCAGCGGCGACACGAACCTGCTGCCGCTGACGATCAGCTACACGGTCGGCGGCACGGCCAGCAGCGGGGTGGACTACGCGCCTTTGCCGGGAAGCATCACCATCCCCGCCGGCGCTTTGGCAACGAACATCGTGATCACGCCGCTGGGCAGCAACCTGCCAACGAACCAGGTGACCGTGACGCTCACGCTGGTGCCGGCGGCGAACTTCACCGCTACCGCCTTGAGCAGCGCCACCATCACGATCCTCGACCAGCCGATTAACGTCTGGCGCCGCGCCAACTTCACGGCGGCCGAACTGGCGAACCCGGCCATCAGCGGCGACTTGGCGGACCCTGACCACGATGGTCTTGCCAATCTCATGGAGTACGCCCTGGGCCTGCCGCCGAAGGACCCCACGCCCGCGGGCCGTCCCTACGCTAGCGTCGTGGACGGCTACGCCACCCTCGCTTACACGTGCGCCCTGTCGGCCATTGATGTGTCGGTCGAGGCCGAGCAGTCCAACGACCTGGTCACCTGGCATTCCGGCAGCAGTGCCTTGCAGCAGGTGAGCGCGCTGCAGCAAGGCCCCGTGGAGGTGATCACCGTGCAGGCGACCACTCCCGTCAGCGCCAACGCCGTCACCTTCCTCCGGCTGCGGGTGACGCGCCTGCCGTGAGGAATGCACACGGCGAGCCGCCCCCGGCGGAGCGCGCCCGCCCTCAGGCCCAGCACCGCAGGAACGCGATGTTACCCCGGGGGTCCCTGGTGGCAGGCGACTTCTTAGCCAGGACTAGCTTGGGACTCTCGTAGGCAGACCGAGAGGCCAAGCAGTCGCAACAGGCCTCGCCACCCGGCGGGGTAATCACCCCGGAGCCGGAGGTCGAAGGCGCCCAGGAAGGCGGCAGGACCAGCGGCAACCTCGTGGTCCGAGGTTCAGGAGATTTACAACTTTTCCCTGCCACTCCAGCACTGCTTATGGTAAGGCGTGGGGCATGAGATTGCTTCTCGCAGCCAGGCGCTGGGGGAGTAACACGACAGAGTGATTGTCATGTCTAATTCATCCAGACGTATGAACCTGACGCCTATCAAGGAAACTAAGCTCAAGAACCCCGTTCCGCGACGCGCTTGGTCAGCTTGCGCAGGCCTCGCGCTGGCATTGGCGCTCCAAGCGCAGGCCCAGACGCTGATCAATGTGGACTTTGGTGTCGGCACGGCCAGCCTCAAGACCGGCATGGCCGCAGCCGGCATGGGCACCAATGACCATTGGAACCTCTATCGTCATTACCAGCCCAGGTTTACTCCCGGCATGCCCCTGGTGGCCGACGGCAAGCTGGACAAGCTACGGTTTGCCGACGGCAGCGAATCCTCCGTCTCCGTCGCCGTCAACAACGCGCCCGGGGTCTGGGGCAATTCGAGCGGCGACCCGATGTATGACACCTACATCTTCGCCCAGAACGGGAGCAACATCGCCGTCACGGTGAGCGGGCTGGCGCCGGGGCGCTACCATTTCTACTGCTACGGCCACGCCGATCCCGATGTCACCGGCGAGCAGAACTCGGTCTTCACGCTCAAGGCCGGCACCAACACCTTCGGGCCGCTTGCGCAGATGGGTGGCACCGGTTGGAAGGCGGGCAGCCCCTGGCAGGACCGCGCCCAGTATGTCGTCTTCCGTGACGTGCCAGTGGACGGCAAACCGGTCGTGCTGGAAGTGGCGCCCGGCCCGAACGGCGTGGCGGTCCTCAACGGCTTGCAGATTATCTCGCGCGGCACCAGCCCGCCGCGCCTCTTCTCCGCCGCGGCCCCCGCTCCCGCTCCGGCCAGCACCAATCTCCTGTTCCGCGAGATACACTACGACGGCAAGGTGTCCGACACCGAAGCGCGGTTCGCCGTGACCTTTGACGTTGAATCCATGACGACAAACGAGATCTCTGCCCCGCTGTTCGAAGGCGACGTCTGGCGACTCGCGCTGATGCCGCGCGAACTGCCGCCCGCCCTGCGCCTGGTCAGCCAGGGCCGCGAAACCCGCCTCTTCTGCACCGCGCCGGGCCACTATGCGGTGAAGTTGGACCTCGTCGCCAGGATCTGGAAGGCCGAGCCGTGGAACCAGGTCAGCTTTGTGGGGCCGCCGGCCGCCATCGCCTCGGTGACGGCTACCGCCAGCACGCCGGGCGTCGAGATGCAACTGGGGGGTGGCGCCACGCAACTTGAGCCAGAGAACAAGGCCGCCTCGAAGGTGAGCGGGTTCCTCGGCGCCGACCGGTTGCTGCACCTGCGCTGGCAGAATAAAGCCGCCGAGGTGGCGCGGAAGTCGCTGGTCACGGTGGAAACCGAGGCCAGCGCCCAGATCACGCCCACGGTGGTTAAGTTCAACACGGCCCTTCATTATGAGATTCTCCAGGGCGCCGTGCCGCGGCTCACGTTGGCGCTGGCGGCCACCCAGGCGCTCACCCGCATCCAGGGCGAACAGATTCGCGATTGGCAGGTGAAGCCGGATGGCCGGCGCCAGGTGCTCACCATTGAGTTCATCAAGCCGGTCGAGAAGGCCTGCGCCGTCACGTTGTTCTCGGAGCAAACCATCGAGAGCACCCCTCTGGCGGCCACGCTCGAACCCCCCCAACCGCTGGAAGTGGAACGCGAGTCCGGCTCGTTTACGCTGAGCGCCGACGACACCACGGTCGAGGTTGATTCCGCGCCGGGCCTGCGCCAGGTCAACGCTCCATCCGGCACGCTGGCGGCCTACCGCTTTAACAGCCGCCCGGTATCCATCGCGGCCCGCATCCAACGCATCACTCCGGTGCTTAGTCTGGCTGACCGGGTCACGGCGCGCGTCGAGGAAGCCCGCCTGGTCGTCTCCCACGCACTCAACCTGACCGTCGAGAAGGCCGGCATCTACTCGCTCGAGTGCGTCGTGCCGCCCGGCTTCGTGGTCAGCGAGGTTAAGGGCGAAGGCGTGGACGATTGGAAGGCAGCCGACGGCAAACTGAAGATCTCCTTTGCCAGCCGAGTCCTGGGGACGCGCAAGCTGGCGATCCAGCTCGAGCAGGCCGGCAAGGAGTTTACTGGGGCCGAGAGCGAGAACGGCACGGCAAGCTTCTCCGTAAGCGCCGCCGGCACCGCGCCGCTTAGCTATCGATGGCGGTTCAACGGCACGAACGCTTCGGACACTGTCACCATCCTGCCGCTAGCGGTGGCCGGCGCCACGAACGTCACCACCCAGCTCGGGGCGGCGTCCTCTCCCGGCATCCGGCTTAAGACGGCGGAGCTGGCCGGCTTGCGCGAAGAACCGATCACCTCCCTGCCCGACCGTTCGGATGAGCTGTTGGCCTTCACCGGCGACCAACCAGGCTGGAAGCTGACGCTGGCGGTGGAGAAGCTGACGCCGCGCGTCCTGGCCGAGGTCTTCAACCTCGCCACGGTGGGCAACGGCGTGGTGGGCGGCAGCGCCACGATCCGCTACGGCATCTTCAACCAGGGCGTGCAGGAGTTTCGCATCGCCGTGCCCGCGCACTGGAAGAACCTGGAGTTCACCGGCGCCAATATACGGCGCAAGGAACAGCAGACCAACGTGTGGACCATCACGCTGCAGGACAAGGCCTGGGGCGGCTACACCCTGGTCCTGACCTACGACTACCAGTTTGACCCCAAAGGCGGCACGCTCGACCTGGCCGGCGCCCACGCCCTGGGCGTCGAGCGCGAGACCGGCTCCCTGGGCCTGATGACCGCCGCCACCCTGAACGTGACGCCTGCGCCCGCTGCCGACCCCTTGCGCCGCGTGGATGAAGCCGACCTCTCCGAGAGCGACCGCGCGCTATGCACCCGCCCGCTGCTCCTGGCCTACAAATACACCGGCGGGGACTATCAACTCACGGCCCAGGTCACGCGCTTCGACGAGCTGCAAGTGCTGGACGCCGTGGCGGATCGGACCGAACTCACCAGCGTGCTTACCGACGAAGGCCAGTTGCTCACCCAGTCCTCGTTCATGGTGAAGAACAACGAGAAGCAGTTCCAAAAGTTCAAGCTGCCCAAGGGCGCCGAGTTCTGGTCCAGCTATGTCAATGGCCAGCCTGCCAAGCCGGAGCGGGATGGCGATTGGCTCCTGGTGCCCCTGCCGCGCGACGCGAACCGCGACCAGGCCTTCGCCGTGGACATTGTCTATGCGCAGAAGATTGGCCTGAGGTCTTGGCTGTTCCCGCGCCGCGTGGAGCTGGCCGCGCCGCTGACCGACATTCCGAACACCTACGCCGAGTGGCAGCTCTTTGCGCCCGTCTCGCAGCGCCTGACCAGCTTCGACGGCAACATGACCGTGGCACGCGGGACCACCTACAACCTGAAGGACGCCTGGGACCAGTTCATCCAGTTCTATTGGGACCTGGTGGAGCACCACATGGGCACAATCCTGTTCGGGCTGCTGGCTGCGCTGGTGCTGGTGCTGTTTGTGGCGGCGGCGCGGCGCGGGGCGCAGGGGCTCCTGACCGTGCTGGCGGTGCTGGCGATCGTCGTGATCCTCGCGGCAATGCTGCTGCCCGCGCTCAGCCGGGCGAAGTCCAAGGCCCAACGCATCAGCGCCGTCAATAATCTGAAGCAGGTGGCCCTGGCGGCAAAGACCTGGGCCATTGATAACTCGAACGCGCTGCCGCCGAACTTTGAGGCGATGAAGGAGGAGCTCAGCACGGACAAGGTGACCTACGATCCGAACACAGGACAACGGTTCGTGTATGTCGGTGCGGGCAAGAGCGCCGATAACCCGGAGGCCATTATCGCCTACTCGCCTTCCGACGTGAATGGGCGTGCGGTCGCGTTTGCCGACGGCAGCGTGCAGACTATGTCAGCGGAGAAGTTCCAGGAGGCGCTGCAGCGCGACGCGGCCCTGCCGCACATGCAGATGCCGGCGAATGCGCCGGCTAGCGCGCCTGCTACGCCAATAGCAGGGCTGTCGGCGGCGACTCCGATGCCGGCGCAGGCGCAGCCGGCGGCAGCAGCCCCGGCCCCAATGACGCACGGCGGCGCGATGGGGGGAGGCGGAGCTGCTGCTGCCGCAGCCGTAGTCGCGCAACCTCCGGCCAGGCCCACCGCCACCGGCGTCCGCCCCATTCGCATCGAAGTGCCGCGCACCGGCCAGTCCTTCAGTTTCACCAAGGTCCTCAACACCAGCCAGGAACCGCTCACCGCCAGCTTCTCGATGATGCGGCTCAAGGTGTACCGCGGCATACAGATGGTGATCCAGTCCACCGCCTTCGTGCTCGGCCTGATCATGCTCTGGTGGCTGTTGCGGCGCGCCGAGCGCAGCAGCCTCTGGGTGACCATAGCCCTGGTGCTGATCATCTGGTCGGTCGCCCGGCTCCTCACCATGTGGCGCGTACTGCACGTGGGCCTGATCGCCGCCGTGCCCATCCTGCTCTTCGCTCTCGTGGCCTGGGCGGCCTGGAAACTCCAACGCCGCCGCAGAGTAGGAGAGGCGTCTCGCCTGTCCGCCCCCCCGCCCATTCACCCGCACACCGGCGGAGGCGCCGCCACCGCCTCAGGGACGGCCCTGCTCCTGGCCTTCGCCGCCTTGGCTCTCCCCGCACGCGCCGATGAGCCGGCCCCACCAGCTCTCACCAACACCGTCTCCATCCTTGCGGCCACTTACAACGGCACGGTGCAGGACAAGGTGGCCCAGTTCGACGTCACCCTTCAGCTCGCAACCACCGCCACCAACCAAGTCGTGCCATTGTTCGGCGATGACATCGCCCTGGAGTCCTTCGCCGCCAAAGGCGAGGCCCGGCTCGTGCGCGAAGGCGGCACGATCGGCGTGCTGCTCCCCGACCGCGGCAAGGTCGAGCTGCAACTCAGGCTCATCGCCCGGCTCGGCGGCGATGTCACCCGCCGGCAGCTTGCCTTCCGCATTCCGCCTGCTCTCGCCAGCCGCGTCAGCGTGGTCATTGACGAGGCCGAGGCCGACGTGGACTTCCCGACCGCGGCGTCGTTCGAACGCACCAGCGCCGACCAGCAGACGCGCGTCGAGGCCATCAGCGGCCCGGCCGACCGGCTGGAATTGGACTGGACGCCGCGGGTCAAGCGCGCCGCCGAGATCGTGGCCACTGTGTTCGTGCAGAACACCGGGCTGGTGACCATCGGCGGCGGGGTGATGAACACCCGCGCCAAGCTCGACTACCAGATCAGCCAGGGGGAGCTGAAGCAGGTGCGCGTGCAGATTCCAGCGGCCCAGCGGCTCCTGCGTGTGGGCGGCGATTCCATCCGCAGTTGGGAAATCAAGGACGACACGCTGGTTGTGGACCTGCTCAAGGGCGTCTCACCCGCCTGGCAGCTCACGGTCGAGACCGAGAAGGTCCTGGACAAGCTGCCGGCCACGGCCAGGGTGGAGCTTCCGCACGCGCTGGATGTGAAACGCGAGACCGGCCTGATAGCCTTGCGCAGCAGCGAGGAGTTGACGCTCGCCGTCGAGAACGCGCAGGAGCTGCAGCGGGTGGACGCAGAGGAGTTCTACCGCGCTGCGCCGGACAAGAAGGACGGCATTCTCAGCGCCTTCCGATTCCTCAAAACGGACTTCAGCCTGAGCGTCCACGCCGAGACGGTGCAGCCGCAGGTCGAGGCCGCCGTGCGAAATAACGTGCAGATCGGCAGCGAATCCAGCCACGTCACGGCGCAGGTGGATTACACGATCAAGAAGGCCGGCGTGTTCTCGCTGCGGCTGGCCCTGCCCGCGGGCTACCGCCTCGAAAGCGTCATGGGCGACAATGTCTCCCAGTGGGTGGAGCGCAACGAGGACAGCGTGCCGCTGGTCGAGGTCGCACTCAAAGAGCGCACGATCGGCCCCTATAAGCTTGACCTCTCGCTGGCGGAGAACTTCGCGCAACTGCCTAAAGCCTTGCCCATCGTGGGCGTGCATCCGCTGGGCGCCGAGAAGCTCAGCGGCTACATCACGGTGTCCACCGACTTGGGCGTGGGGGCCAAGACGGCAGCCTTCGAGGGGCTGGCCGAGGTGCCCTTCGCCAGCGTCCCCGGCGAGCGCGCCCCGAGCGGCGGCAGCTCCCTCGCTTACAAGTTCATCGCCACTACGCCGACCACCGCGCCGCCCTGGAAGCTGAGCGTCACCACCGAGGCAGTCGAGCCCTGGCTGCGCGCCGAAATCATGAACACCATCACCCTGACCGAGACGCTGGTCAGCGGGCGCACAATCGTGAAGTACGACATCGCCAACGCGCCCGTGAAGGACTTCAGCCTGCGCGTGCCCGCAGAGTATAAGAACGTGGAGATAACCGGCGCCCAGATCCGGCGCCGGGATGAGACCAACGGCACCTGGCACATTGAACTCCAAAGCAAGGTGCGCGGGGAATACCCGCTCGTTGTGACCTGGGAAATGCCCCGCGCCGGCAAGACGAACCTCATGGAGCTGACGGGGGTGCAGGCGCTGGGGGTTGAGCGCGAGGCCGGATACGTCGCGATTGTCGCCCGGCCGCCGCTCCAGGTCGCCGACCAGTCGGGCGGGGAGCTGCTGAGCAAGATTGACGTGCGCGAGCTGCCGCCCTGGGCGGGACAGCCCGACATCGCAACCGTGTTGGCCTACCGCTATCTTCGGCCCGGCTACAAGCTGGTCTTGGACGCCAGGCGCTATGATGAGGCGGAAGTCCTTCAAGCCCTCATTGACAATGCCCGGCTGTCCACGGTCGTCGCGGATGACGGTCAGGTGATGACCGAACTCTCCCTGAACATCCGCAATAACGGACGGCAACACCTGGAGGTCGAGCTGCCGGAGAAGACGACCGTCTGGTCGGCTTTCGTCGCCGGGGAGCCCGTCCGCCCCAGCCGGCGGGACGGCAAGCTGCTGTTGCCATTGGAGCGGGACATCGCGTCGGAGACGCCCGTCACCGTCGAGCTGACCTTCATCGGACAGGACAAGTTCCCCAAGGGCAGCGGAATGGTGTCCCTGACCTCGCCCAAATTCGACCTGCCGCTGAAGAACGCGCGTTGGGACCTCTACCTGCCGCCGGATTACGATTACAGCAAGTTCGCCGGCTCCATGAATCGCGCAAGCGACGCCGCCTTGCCCCTGGAGCAGGTCTATTCCCTCTCCGAGTACACCGGGCAGCAGCGCGCGCAGGAGGAGCAGAGCCAATCCGCCTGGCGCTCCGGGCTGGAGTCAGCCCGCAAGGAGCTTGCGGGCAACAACCTGCGGCAGGCGGTAAACAGCTTCAACCGCGCCAAATCTCAGAGCGGCAACGGGAAGGCCGAGCCCACTGATGGCCGTGAGCTCAAGCAACTGGAAGAAGAGGTCCGCCGCGCCCAGGGCAGCAACCTCATTAATGCGCAGAACGACTACTTCGTCTCGAATGTCCGCCGCCTTGACGAACAGCAAGCCCTGCAGCTCCAGGCCGGCCAGGGCTTCGCCGGCGCCGCGGGCCAGCAACAGCAGGCCGCCCCGGCAGGTGGGCGGCTCCTGAACGTTTACATGAACTACGACGCGGACGTCGCCAGCCTGCAGTGGGACAAGCTCGAAAAGGCGCAGCAGGTTGCAGTGGCCAAGGTCGCCCCGCTGCATGTCAACCTCCCTACGCGGGGCATTCGCTACAGCTTCACCCAGGTGCTGCAAACCGAGGTGCGCAAGCCAATGACCATCCGTCTCCTGGCCGAGAACACCAGAGTCCCAAGCTGGACCGCTCGCATCGGCCTGGCGGTGCTGGGCTTCGCGCTCCTATGGGCGATCGTAGCCGCGCTCAATCGGCGTAAGACTGTCGAGCCGGCGGCCCTCCCCTAAGGCGCAAGTATTATCGAAGAAGAAGACAGGGGCGCCACTTCCCAAGCCCAGGTGGCATCCTGCCCGCTCTGTAACCGGTCCCGGCCATTCCAACCCGCTGACGGGCAATGACCGCCGCCCCAATTTTTCGGCCCCCCTCCCTCACTACCCCGTCACCACACCGTATCCTCGCCGTATCCTCACCGTAGTACCTCTGATAGGCTATCAGAGGTACTACGGTGAGGATACGGCGAGGATACGGGGTGGTGAGGGAGGGGTTGCGGTGGGCATTTCAGCCCCAGCGCCTGCCGGTTTGGTCGAAACCGAGCTGGCGGGGCCTGATTCCGCTCGTGTAAGCTGCTGGAGCACAGAGGCTTGGGTGGTGGTGCCTTGTTTTGAGCCAGGAGGCGCCAGCGGATACGGGCCGCCCATCACGGACGAGCAAGGAACGGGCCTCGGCGCGGCAAGCTCTGTCACCTGATAAGGCTTTTCGGGTACTTACAGAGTGATACGATGCGAATGGAAGCGATGGATAGGGCAGATCTCAGCGATGCGGATTTGGTGGCTGAAAGCCTGGGCGGTGATCGGGACGCCTTTGGACACATCGTGGAACGGTATCAAACCCTGGTGGCGTCGCTGGCCTATTGTGCCACCGGCAATGCGAGCCAAAGCGAGGACCTGGCACAGGAGACGTTTGTCACCGCCTGGAAGCAGTTGGCCGCGTTGCGCGAACCGGCGAAATTGCGCTCCTGGCTTTGCGGCATCACCCGGTTCCTCATCGGCAAAGAGCTTCGGCGCCAGGGCCGCGAACCGGTTCACGAGGCCGACTCCCTGGATACTCTGGACGAGTGCACTTCGCCCGAGCCGTTGCCGCCGGACCATGCCATCAGCCAGGAGGAGATGTGTCTGCTCTGGCGGTCACTGGAGCGCATCCCGCCCGCCTACCGGGAACCACTGGTGCTGTTCTATCGCGAGCACCAATCCATCGAAGCCGTCGCCCGGGGCCTGGGCCTGAGCGAGGACGCCGTGAAGCAGCGGCTCTCCCGGGGACGCAAGTTCCTGCAGGAACAATTCATGGCGTTTGTCGCCGGGGCACTCGACCAGACCCGGCCAGGCAAGACGTTCGCCATAGGGGTGCTGGCAGCCCTCCCTGTGCTGGCCGTGACAGCCAAAGGGGCGACAGCCGGCACAACGCTCGCGAAGCACGGCAGCGTGGCCGCCAAGGCCACGAGCACGGGCGGGTTCTTGCAACTTCTGTCCTATGTATTCATGGGCATGGTCGGCTGGGTTGCGGGGGCTCTGTCCCTGGGCGGATACATTGGCTACAAAATGGGAGGCGACCGCCAGCATAATGAGTGGGCGCGCCGGTCAGTCGCCACCTTCTGGCGCATCATGGGAATCAGCATGTCTCTGCTTTTTGGCCTCCCTATCGCATTGATCTTAATCGAGAAAGTGATCCGCATACCCGGTGCCCTCGACCGCGCAGCGTCCGATTTCTTGCTAAACGTCTGCCTGCCGGCCTTCATGTTTGGGGTAGTGCCGTCGTCCCTGGTCATCTGGATTTGGCAACGCCGACGGCGAACGGCTCCTGGAGGGGCCATCGGCGGGTCAAGCTCAGGCCAGGCACCGAAATCCGGCACGGTTTGGGTCATGCTGGCGATGGCTTCTGCAATCGCCTACCTCGGGTATATGTGCTGGATATATAGTGGTGTCAGGTTCGCGCACATTCCCAAGCCGCTCTACCTGTCCACCACCGAGATAGCGCAGATCATCAGCAACCCGCAGGTAAGGAAGTACCGCTTCAAGCTGTACCAGAGCGCCAGCGGTATCCGCAGGCTCTCGGGCGATCTGCTGGAGGACGGCAAGGTATCCCCGTTTTACGCGCCGGCGGACAGCGGCACGGTGACCCTGCTGGCCCAGAAAGGCATTAACTATGAAACGGAGGTTGAACACCCGGAAGCTCATCCGCATCCCCGGATGACATACGCAGCGTTGTGGGCCTGGCGGCTGCTGAATCCGTTCTGCTGTTTCATCCTGGTGGCAGGGGCCATCACGCTACTGCGTGGCAGCCATCCCCGCGCGCCCCGACCGGCTCCGATCGCCGACCTGAGAAGAGAACGTCGCGTGGACAAGGCCTTCGCCGCGTTCGCCTCCTGCGGATTGATCGCCCTGGCCGTTTTCCGGTGGGTAAACACGGACTGGAATGTCCGTGCCATCTTCGCCTACGAGGTCCCGGCCATCGCCGCCCAGCACAGGAATGCCCGATTCGAAGTGTTCGAGTATTGGGATGGCTCCAAAAAGCTGTGGATTTCCGACCGTCGCACTCCTGATTTCATTGCCCCGGCGACCGAAGCCACCCTGGGAGAGTTGACTCGCCAGGGTATCACTTACCAGACCTACTTGTCCGGAAGGGGCGGCCGTCTGGGGCCGAGCCGAATCTCCTCTGCTCTATGGCTCCTCGCCTTCGGTATGGGCGCCGGCGGTCTTCTCTGGTGGGCGCTGCGAGCCGGGCCGCGTGCTGTAGGCAGGGCTCCAGACCGGCTTTTAGGCCTCGCTCCAGGCTCCAAGCATGCATTTACCTTAATCGAGCTGCTGGTAGTCATGGCGATCATCTCGATCCTGGCCTCGCTGCTGCTCTCCTCCGTATCGGCGGCAAAAGCGCGCGCCATCACGACGACTTGTCTCAACAATCAACGGCAGCTTGGGGTGGCCTGGACCCTCTACGCGTCCGAGTGGGGCGACCGGTTGCCGCTCAACTTTGGGGGCTCCGTCAACGGGGTCCACCGCAGCCCGCCGGGCTCCTGGGTCACGGGCAATGCGGCCTGCGATGCGGACCCGGCAACCATCACCCAAGGCACTCTCTTCCCCTACGCCGAGGCTATCCAGTTGTATCATTGCCCGGCGGACCATACCTGCGTGGCCGGCACCAGCACGATCCGGCTGCGCAGCATCTCCTTGAGCATCTACATGGGGGGAGAGGATGCCGAGAACGACTTTCTCATCTATCCGATTATGAAACTGGCCGAGATACCGCATCCATCGAAGACCCTCACCTTTCTCGATGAGGATGAGAATGGCATCAACGAGGGCATTTATCTTTATGCCTCCAAGATGGACGTATGGATGGACACCCCGGGCCGACGGCACCAGACCGGCCTGGTGCTGGATTTCGCCGACAACCATTCGGAATACTGGAAGTGGAAAGGCCCGAAGCCGCTCTCCTGGTTCAATGGGGGCTATGTCAACGATCCGGCGGAGCTTGAGGACTTGAAGCGTCTCCAGCAGACCGCCCCGGATGCTGAATAGGGAGCGGGGTTGTTCGGCCTCAGACATCTCGTGGATTCTCGAGCAGCCCGTATCGGCTACGGTGCCGCCGCGGCAACCCGGTGAGTCTCAACATCGCGCGCCGAGGCGTCGGGGTTGTGGCGGCGGCGGACACCTCGGCGAGGCGTCCCTACCGGTGCGAAGCACTAAGCGGTCCCCGTGCGCAGCAGCGCTTCAATGCCGGCCACATCCTCCGGGCGGGTGACCTTCGGATTGGGCGCATTGCTGACCACCAGGCGCACTGGTTGACCTGCCAGCTCGCACGCCGCGGTGTCGTCGGTGACGATCAGGCCCCGTCTCCTGACCTCTGACAGTGCCCGCCGGATGATTTCCACGCGAAACGTCTGTGGCGTCTGCACTGCCCAAAGGTATCGCCGGTCGAGCGTCCGCTCGATCGTCTTGCCATCATGCGACTCCTTGATCGTGTCCGTCACGGGCTGGGCGGCAACGGCGGCGCCGGCCTCCCGGGCGGCCTGCACCGTGGCAGCGATGAGTGCCGCGGTCGTGCAGGGTCGCGCGGCGTCCTGGATGGCCACGATCTGGGCAGCCGGCGACAGCGCCTCAAGGCCGTTCCACACTGAGTCCTGCCGCTCCTTTCCGCCCATAACGAGCCGGAAAGGCTTTCGGAAGGCATAAGTCTTCGCCAGTTTCCTGAACGCCTCATCCATTCCGTGCCTGATCACCAGCACGAGTTCCCCGACGCACTCGGCCTGCTCAAACCGCCGCCACGTGTGGGCCACGACCGGGCATCCGTTCAGTTCGAGGAACATCTTGTCCACATTCGGCCCCATGCGGGTGCCCTGGCCGGCAGCGACAATGACGGCGGAGATCATAGGAACCGCGGGCGCGCCCTCCCGTGCGCGCGACGACCCAGGCGGCAGGCGAGCGGAATCGAGGAAGCGAATCGAACCATGACGCGGCCGAAACTACGGCACGGGCTTATGGTTTACAAACAAATCGCGCCGTAGCCGAAGAACCCTTGGTGGCCCACTTACGGCGCTCCCGTCGCCGCTGGCGCCGGCTCATGGTAAGCCCTGCCTGCCTGATACAAATCCAGCAGGCGGCGGTTCAGTGCCGCGAACTGCGCGTCGCCCGAAGCCGTCGCGAGCTCGACCGCCTGCTGTTGGGTTTCCACGGCCTTGGCAAACTGCCCGGCCTCGGCATAGGCCGCTGCCAGCACGCCGACGGGTTGCGCCTCCTTGAAGTCTGTCCGGCGGCACGCCTCCTCGGCCAGCCTTACGGCTTCCGGTCCGGAGCGCAGGCTCGCGTCGGAGGAAGTCGCCAGCAGCCAGGCCAGGTTGCTTAGCGCCTCGACTGAGCCCGGCTGCCTGCGTAGCGCCTGCCGATACTCGCTTGCCGCAGCGCGGCCCTGGCCTGCCTGCTGGAGCAGGCCCGCCAATTGGATTCGTGTCTCGGCATCGGGCCGGAGCCGCAGCGCCTCCCGCAGTTCGCCTATGGCTGCCTCCTTCTTGCCCTCGTCCGCCAAGGCAGAGGCGTAAGACCTCCGAATCGCGGCATCGCTCGGCTTCAGCTTGAGTGCGGCCTGGAATTGGCCTTGCGCCTCGGCAAACCTGCCTTGCAACGAGAGCACCCGCCCCAGGTTGCAATGCGCCTGCGCATTGTTCGGATTCAGCTTGAGCGAGGCATCCAGGTGCGAGATGGCCTCGTCGTACTTGCGCTGGTCGGCCAGAATCCAGCCGAGGTTGGCGTGGGCGATCCAGGCATCCGGGTTCCGGTCCAGCGTATCCCGCCAGAGGGCCTCCTCGGTCGCGAAGACCTGGGCGCGCTGCGCGGTGAGCAGAGACAGCGCCAGCACGAGCGCGCCGCCGCCAATCCGAAGCATAAGCGTCCCCGGTAACCGGCACAGGCCTGCGGCAGCCAGCGCCGCAATGGCCGTCAACGGCAGGTAATCGAAATGATCTGAAACCCGGGACAGGGCCAGAAAGTACATATTCAACAAGCCGTTCACGGGGAGGAGGTTGACCGTGAAACAGCCCAGCCCGAAAAGCACATGGCGCCCCAGCCCTTGCCTGAACCACCAGCAGAGTCCTAGCAATCCGCACCAGAGCAGCAGGGGCAGGTGCGCGGCGGGCGACACGGGATTGATGGACCAGCGCGGATAAATCATGCTCAGGTGCAGCGGCAGCAGCGCCTTGCCGAGGTAAAACCACAGCGCCGTGCCCGCCCCGGCCAGGCGCCCCCAAAAGTTCTCGCTCTGGACAGTCGCGTTCACGATCGCACCGTGCGCCTGGAATCGCACGGTCATGACCCCAAACGCCAGCGACAGCAGGAGGAAAGGGCCAGTGCGCACCAAGTCGCGGATCGTGATGCGCCCGCGCTGCCACCAGGCACACCCGAGCAGCACTACGGGCAACATCACCGTGGAAGTTTTGCTGAGCAGCGCCAGCAGGAAAGCGCCCAGCGAGAGCAGGTAACGCCCCGCGGCCTGTGCCTTCTGCCCTTCAGTCTGCCGCTCTTCGAACCCCACGAATAACCAGACGCTCAGCAGGTAGAACGGCAACGAAAGGGTGTTCTTGAGCTCGGAAACCCACGCCACGGATGCCGCGCACACCGGATGCACCGTGAACAGCACCGCCGCCAGCCAGCCGCCAGGGATTCTGAGCCGCGCCAGGACTCGCCACAGCATGATCGCGCCGACGATATGCAGCAGCACGTTCACCGCGTGGTACCCCGCCGGGTGATCGCCCCAGAGCTGCCACTGTGCCCAGAGGGCAACGTTTGCGAGGGGAAAGTCGGTGCGAAACCAGATAGAGCCCAGTCCCAAATGGCCCGTAACCAGCGGGTTTCCCTGCACCAGCATGATGTCATCCCAAACGAACTGCCCACGCAGCGCCGGCCAATACGCGGCGAATGCCAGTAGGAATATGGCCGCTCCGCCCAGCACCAGCGTGCCGCGCTCCTGGCGGGGCGCGGCGGGTGCCGGCAGAGCTTCGGTCAATTGGACTGCGTTACCTGTCGCGATAGTAAGGCCAGCATGAACCCAAGCCGTCGGGCGCCGCAAGCAGAAGCAGCTTGCAAAAGGGCTCCCGGGCTCATCTCAAGGGTGCTGGCGGCCTCAGCAGGGGAAATCCGAAACCCGAAATCCGAAAGCCGAAACAAACCCCAATGCTCCAACCCCAAATGCTCAAAACCCACGCTGCCCGACGGTTTCGGTCATTGCTCGTTCGAACATTTGAATTTGTTTCGGGTTTCGCGCTTCGGATTTCGGATTTGGATGGCTTGCGCGCTGTTGCGCTGCCGGCATGCGCTTAGGACTCCCGCCGGCGGGGAAGCAGCCGCCTGCTTAGTTCCGGGTTGAAACCACCTCCCTTTCTGCGCATCCTCGGCTCGTGAACCATCTAGCCCAGGCCCGCAAGATATTCGACATCGAGATCGCGGCGCTCAAAGCGGTCCGCGCCCAACTCGATGGCGCTTTCGACCAGGCGGTGGGGCTGGTGATTGAGACCCTGCGCCAGCGGGGAAAGATCGTTGTAGTCGGCATTGGCAAATCCGGGAACATAGGCCACAAGATCTCGGCTACGCTCACTAGCACCGGCTCGACCAGCGTGGTGCTGAACAGCGTGGACGCCCTGCACGGCGACCTGGGTATCGTGAACGACGGCGACCTCATTCTCGCCCTCAGCTACTCCGGCGAGTCCGACGAGCTGCTGAACCTGATGCCCGCGCTCAAGCGCTTTCCGGTGAAGATCCTTGCCATCACCGGCTCGCCCAAATCCTCGCTCGCGCAGCACAGCGATGTCGTCCTCAAGGTCCGCGTGCGGCAGGAGGCCTGTCCGTTCAATCTCGTGCCCACCGCCAGCACGACGGCGATGCTGGTGATGGGGGATGCCCTCGCGATAGCCGTATCGCGGGCGCGCGGCTTCAAGCAGCAGGACTTCGCCAAGCTCCACCCCTCTGGCGCCATCGGCCGCGCCATGCTGTCGCGCATCTCCACCATCATGCGCAGCGGCCCCCGCAATGCCGTCGCCAGTCAGGAACTCACCGTCCGCAAGGCGCTCGATGTCATGACCCGGGCCAAGTCCGGCAGCCTCAGCGTAGTCAACGGCGCGGGCAAGCTGGTAGGCGTGTTCACCGACGGCGACTTCCGACGGCGCATTGCCGCCGGCGAGAGCCTGCTGGATCTGCCCTTGAAACAGGTCATGACGCGCAAGCCCATCCGCATCCGCGAGGATGCGCTTGCCGTCGAGGCGCTCAAGGTGTTCAACCAGCACAACATTGACGACCTGATCGTGGTGAACGCCCGGCGTCAGCCGGTGGGGCTGGTGGATTCACAGGACTTGCCGAAGCTCAAGCTCATGTAGCGGCTTGCCGCGCAGGGATGCACACGGTTCAGCAGCTCGAATACCGGACCGTCCGTAGCGGGAGGCTGGACTACCTGCTCTTCCTGCCGCGCGGTTATGAGGCCAAAGCCGGGCGCCGTTGGCCGCTCATCCTGTTTCTGCACGGGGCGGGCGAACGCGGCAGCGACGTCTGGAAGGCGGCGAAACATGGCCCGGCCAGCTACGTCGCCACCCAGCCCGCTTTTCCATTCATCATGGTCTCGCCGCAATGCCCCGCGGGGCAGATCTGGTCACGGGATGTGCTGCTCGCTCTGCTCGACGCCATTCTCCGGGAGCACCGCGTGGACACCGGCCGTGTTTACCTGACTGGTCTCAGCATGGGTGGCTACGGCACCTGGGACCTGGGCTTGGCCCACCCGGAGAAGTTCGCGGCCATCGTTCCCGTCTGCGGCGGCGGGCAGGTCATGGAGGTCGTCCTGTCCAGCGGAGAGAAAGGGGCGGCGCTACGGAACCTGGGCGTGTGGGCCTTTCACGGAGCCAGGGATAATGTCGTCCCGGTGCACGAATCCCAACGCATGGTAGATGTGCTCAAGCAATTGGGTGTGCGCGAGGTCAAGCTCACCATCTACCCGGAGGCCGGGCACGATTCCTGGACGCAGACCTACAACAACCCCGCGCTATACGACTGGCTCCTCCAGCACGAGCGCCTGAAGTAGTAGTGTAAGCCTCCGGCTAGCGTCCGTCCCAGGAACCCTCCGGGTTGCCGCACGCAACGCGGCACCGCAACAATCCAGAGGATTGTTGGGACTATCGCAAGCCGGAGGCTTACGCTACTTGAACAGTCACCGGCCGGGGAGGCTCGCCAAGCCCCGTACGTGCCCGCCTTACTTCAGCCCGCTGGCCACTTTCGCCCGATCGAGCACCTTGCGGGCGACCTCGCGCGCGCGCGCGGCGCCGTCGGCGAGGATCTGGTTGACGTAATCCAGGTTCGCCGCCAGCTCCGCTCGTTTAGCGCGCGGCTGGGCGAAGTAGCTCCAGTAGTGCTCGAAGAGGGCCTTCTTCAGGTCGCCGTAGCCCAGGCCTCCCGCGCGCAGCCGTTCCTCGAAATCCCCGGCGGTGGCGGGCGGCGCCACCAGCTTCAACAGTTGGATGGCGATATTCTGGTCCGCGTCGGGCTTTGGCTCCTGCGGCGTGCGGCTGTCCATCTTGATGCCCATGATCTTCTTCCGCAGCGCCTTCTCCTCCCCGAAGATCTCGATGGTGTTCCCGTAGCTCTTGCTCATCTTCTCCCCGTCAAGCCCCGGCACCTTGGCCGTGTCGGCGCGGATTGCCGCCTCAGGTATGACGAACGTCTGCCCGTATTGCTCGTTGAACTTAACGGCGATGTCCCGGGTGATCTCGACATGTTGTTTCTGGTCCTGCCCCACGGGCACGACGTTCGAGTCGTAGATCAGGATGTCGGCCGCCATAAGCACCGGGTAGGCGAACAGGCCGTGATAGGCGGAGATCCCTTTGGCGATCTTGTCTTTGTAGCTGGTGCAGCGTTCCAGCAACCCCATTGGCGTGACCGTACTCAGCAGCCAGGTCAGCTCGGTCACCTCCGGCACGTCGGACTGGCGGAAGAACACCGTGCGTTTGGGATCGAGCCCGCAGGCCAGGAAATCCAGCGCCACGTCCAGTGTGTTCTGGCGCCGCTCCGCCGCGTCAAAGAGCGACGTCATGGAATGGTAATTGGCGATGAAATAGAATGCCTCGCCCTTCTCCTGAAGTTCGATCGAGGGCCTCATCATCCCGAAGTAGTTGCCGAGATGCAGCGCCCCCGAGGGCTGGATGCCGGATAAAATACGCATTGGGCCAGCTTAGCGAGGCTGAGGGAAGGCGGGAAAGGAGGAAAAGAGGTATGACGTGGCC
>DATKNZ010000148.1:0-4025 GCA_035541055.1 Candidatus Acidiferrum sp.
TGCCGGGTCGGCGGTCGTCAGGCCCACGTGGCACAGGTGCGGCACGAGCGCCTCGCACGCCTTGAGCACCTTGTCCGGCTGCGTGTGCATGTCCAGGGTCAGCCCCACGTAGCCGCGGAGCTTGTCGGCCAGTATGTCGAATGGCGCCTTGAAGATGCCGGCAATCGCCGAGACGGTGCCACACTCCGTGCGCATCCGCGCGATCTGCGGGCCGAAGGCGTAGAAGTAGGACAGCATCGCCATCGCGCCCTTCACGAAGGACAAGTTGTTCCGGTAGGTGGAGGCCTCGCCGATGCGGCTTACCTCCGTCGAGACGCGTGGCAGCCACACGTTGTAGAGGAACGCGGTGGGGTCGGCGATGAGCGCGTCATACTCGTCAGCGCGCATCCACGCCTGGTCCTCGGGCGGCTCGATGTAATTGAACCCTGTCGTGTGCGGAATGCCGATGCCGGGAATGCCGTAGTAGCGCAACCCGACGGCCTGGGCCAAGCCCGTCCACACATAGACCATGTTGGGCACGATGGCATCCCAGCCAAAGTCCTTGGCAGTCTTGATGGCCGCCTCGAAAGCCTTGTTATAGTCGTGCGCGACGTCCTGGCAGGTGTAGCCGGCGTACTTGGCGGTGAACTCGGCCACGAAGGGCCGGATGGGGACCATATCCGGCTTCTCATTGCGCATGGCGGTGACGTAGCGGCTGAGGCGCTCCTGGTATAGTTGTTCGGTGTTCATAAGCGCGCACAGCAGCCTAGCGGCCTGGCCCGCCGCCCACGAGGACAATATTAGCCAACCCGCAACGTCTCGATCCCCAGAAGGTGGCCCAGCTTCTCGATCTTCGACGCGATATGCCCCACGCCTATAGCGCAGTGATGCGCCGGGCCGGCCTTCGACCACTGGTTCATGAAAGCCTTGGCGCCAATCGCAAACCGATACCGGCTGTTGGTATTCCCGATCTGCAGCACCGGGCCCGGCACACTCTCGCCTTCGGCTGTGAGCAATGAGACCTTGCCGCCGGCGCTCTCCACTACCGATAGCAGCGTCACCGGGCCGTGCTTTACCGTCATCTGGATGGACAGGCCCAGGCCCGGCTTGCCGTGGTACACGGGCAGCGGCACCAACCCGACGCGCCCTTGGGCAATGGCGAAGTGGGCCGGGCCGTCGTGGCCCAGGAAGACCAAGTCCTCTTTGAAATCCGCCAGGTAGAACTCGGAGAACGAGCCGCCTGTCCCGAACAGGTCCATGATCTTCATGGCCTGCACGTTCTTGATCTCGCACTCACCCGCCACGGGCACATGGTGGCCCGTCAGCAGCGTGTTGCCGGCTATCACGGACGTCACAATGTCCCGGTAAGCGTAGCCGTCCTCGCTCTCGTAATAATAAGCGAGCGAGCCCAGGTCGTGCTTTGCTGCAAGGGCGTCCAGCGCGCAGGAAGTCCTGGCCGCGCGCGTCAACTCGGCAGGCGCGCATTCCCGGGACACGTTGAACTCGCGGCGGAACTGCTGCAGCTTGCGCCGAAGCTGCTGGGCAGTGACCGCCTCCCGCAGCTTGTGCAACTGGCACATTTCCAGCAGTTCGAAGTGATTCCCAAACACGGCTGACTGCTGTGTCATGTCGCTGTACACGTCCAGCATGCCGCAGTAATAATGGCCGAGGACGCCGACGCGGTTCACGCGCATGCCGGCCGCCACCCGGGCCGCATCCACCCAATCCCTGATCTCGCTCCAGGCGGCGGGCTCATCGAGGTAGCCGGTGACCAGGTGATAGGCGATGCCGGCGCGGTTGAAAGCGCAGGCGATCTCGGGCGCGGAGCAGGCCTGGCAATGCTCCAGCCATACACCGGTCATCAGGCCACGGTCGCCCAGGCGATTAAACCTCTCATAGTCGAGCTGGGGCACCGGCTGCAGGTTCAGCACGACCACCGGCACGCCGACCTTCTGCACCACCGGCAGCACCGTGGAAGACAAGGCGTATGTGGAAACGTAGAGGAAGATGATCTCCACTTCCTCGCGCCTGAACAGCGAGCCCGCGGCGCGCGCTTTCACCGGGCTATCCACCAGGCCCGCGTCCACCAACTCCACGCCGAACTCGCGCAGTTGGGCGGCGATGCGCGCCTGGTAGCCGGTCAGCCTTCGGCGCAGGCCCTTGAACTGCGGCCAATAGGTATCCAGCCCGATGCCGAAAAGGCCGGCGCGGACGCGCTGGGCTCCGGTCCTGGTGATGGAAGCTCTGGTGTTCACCTACCTGAGCCGGAGCCGTGGAGGAGAAAACCACAGATGGACACAGATGGACACAGATACACTGCACTCCCCCTTACCTTGGCTGGTTTGAAACCTGGTTCGCGGTCCGGTGAAGCTAATACCGCTCCCTGAACATGCGATTCCGGCCGCTCATATCTGTGTCCATCTGTGTCCATCTGTGGTTTAAGTTGAACGGTTGCGCCTAAGCCTGCGCTGGCCTCATTTGAAACGGCTCGAAGCGCGGCGCGAGCAAATGATTGCACCCGAAGGCCACGAGGTACATGCAGCCGCAGATGCCGAAGAGAATAGCGTAGCCCGTCGTCGCGTTTCCCAGGCTCTCAAAGTGATCCAGCAGCCGGCCCGTGAGCGCCGGGAAGAGGATACCGCCCGCCGAGCCGGCCATGCCGCCGATCCCGATCACCGAGGCTACCGCCGGCTTCGGGAACATGTCGGAGACCGTGGTGTAGAGATTGGCCGACCAGGCCTGGTGGGCGGAACCGGCCAGGCCGATCAGCAGCACCGCAGTCCAGTCGCCCACCCGCGTAACGGCCAGAATGGGCACGGCGCACAGGGCGAAGATGAACATGCCGGTCTTGCGCGCCCGCGTGACCGTCCAGCCGCGGCGCGTCAGGTAGCCCGTTACCCATCCGCCGAAAATGCTCAGCACCGTCACGATGCCGTAAATGGTCACGATGTGGATCCAGCTCTTCTTGATCTCCAGGCCCCGCGTCTTCTTGAAGAAGTCCGGCAGCCAGATGAGGAAGAACCACCACACAGGGTCGGTTAGGAACTTGGCGACGATGAATGACCACGTCTGCCGGTAACGCAGCAGGCTCAGCCAGGGTACCTTGTCCTGTGACCCGTTCTCGTCGCGGTCGCTACGAATGAGGGCCAGCTCAGCCGCGCCCACATGCCGGCTCTTGTCGGGCGTGTCGTAGAAGGGCAGCCACAGGAAGAGCCAGAGCATCCCGGCGATGCCCGCCGCCAGGAAGCAGGATTGCCAGCCCCACGTCAGCGCCATCCACGGAATAAAGGCCGGAGCGATGAGCGCCCCGGCGTTGGTGCCGGCGTTGAAGATGCTGGTCGCAAATGCCCGTTCCCGCTTGGGGAACCACAGCGCCACCGCTTTGATGGCCGACGGGAAGTTGCCGGCTTCGCCCAGCCCCAGCGCCGTCCGCGCCGTGATGAACCCGGTGAAGCTCCCCACCAGCGCGTGCGCCGCCGCGGAGATGCTCCACGCAATGATCGAGACTGCGTAACCGATCTTGGTGCCAAACCGGTCCACGAACCAGCCGAAGCCCAACAGCCCCATTCCGTAGGCGAACTGGAAGGCTGAGTTGACCAGCCCGAACTGCTCGTTAGTCCAGCCGATTTGCTTATCGAGAATCTCCTTCAGCAGGGAAAGAATCTGCCGGTCTATGTAGTTGATCGTGGTGGCGAAGAACAGGAGCGCGCACACCACCCAGCGGTAATTCCCGAGCACGCCGCTCTGCGGCTGGGGCGTTGCGTCTTCGGAGGGCGTCTTCTCTGGGGTGAGCGCTGCAGGCATCGTGGACAGCTTTGACGTTGTCCGGCGCGAGGTCAAGCCCCGGCACGGACGAATGAGCCGGTGCTGTATGGCCGTGGGCTCTCAGCCGTAGCCCGGCTCTTCAAACCACAGATGGACACAGATGGACACAGATGCAAACGGGCGGAATCGCGGTCACGACGAGTGGCGTTAGCCTCACTGGACGGTGGCTTGAGCTGGAGGGCAGCCGGGCCAGAGTTCTGTGCAGTGTATCTGTGTCCATC
>DATKNZ010000149.1:0-3877 GCA_035541055.1 Candidatus Acidiferrum sp.
CCTGCTATCTCCGGAAGATGGGGACGCGGTGGAACGCGTCCCTACCACCCTTCATGAAGTGGCCCGGAATGCGAGACCTGGGTCAATGCAGAGCCTAGGAAATTCCTGGGGGTCTCAGTAAATCTATGGGTTGCTTCCGGCGGCTCTATGCTGTGTAATCTACAGGCTTTGGTGTCGGCGGTGCTACGGGCAGCGCACCATTGCACTGCGGCGGACGGAGAACAACTGTTGGTCATGGGGATGTTCGTAAGGCAAGTTAGCGCGCATTTGGCAGTCGAGTCGAGCAAGGAACACTGCGCCGCGCCCATTCGCAAGAATCGGCGCGGGCAGCGGAGCGGGCTGCTTTGGGCGGCCTGGATTCCTGTGCTTGGGGGCCTGCTGGCGGCGGTCGCCTCGGCCCGGGCCGACACCAGCATCACCCTGGGTTGGGATGCCGTTCTGGTTCCGGGGGTCACAGAGTACCGGGTATATTATGGGACCCAGAGTGGGCAATACTCCGCCAGCGTAGACGTCGGCCTCCAGTTCTCCTGCACCGTTACCGGGTTGCTGGACAATACGGCGTATTACTTCGCGGTCACGGCTTTGGATGCCATGGGGGATGAAAGCAGCTACTCCCCGGAGGTCAGATATCCCCCGGATGTGCCGGTGCAGTTGAGCATTTATCCCGACAGCACGAGCCTGACGTGGGACGAGCCGGTCACCGAGGGCGCGCTTGGGTACACGGTGTATTATGGCCCCGCCAGCGGCAACTACACCAACAGCGTGGTGGCGGCGATTGGACAAACCGACACCGGGCCTGGTTTCACCGCCAGCCTCAACAGCCTGGCGCCTGGCACGACTTACTACTTCGCCGTGAGTTCGTATGACGCCTACGGCAATGCGAGCGCGCCCTCCGACGAGCAGGTCTATACGACCAAGATCTTCCAGCCCCCGGCGCTGGTCGTGGCCAGCATCATACCGGAGGGGGCCGAGCTCTTTTGGTATGTGCTGCCTCCCGCCAACACGGTCGCCTACGTCGTGCATTACGGCGCGGCCAGCGGCGACTACACCAACAGCATAGAATCGGGGTCGGACTTTGTGGCCGACATCACCAACCTTCTGGAGAGCACCACCTACTATTTCGCCGTCGCTCCCATTGGCGCGGACAACACGGAAGGGCCGCTGGGGCCCGAGCAGAGCTACACCGTCCCTATCCTTGACACCACGGTGCAGGGCATGTCGCTGCCCGACGGAAATGATGCCTTCGAGATCACGGGCAAAGCGGGCATGACCTACCAGGTGCTGGGTTCCCCGGACCAGCAGCATTGGACCATCCTGGGCACGGGGACCATCGGTCTCGACGGCACCCTGCAGATCGTGGTGCCGCCCGGGACGCTGGACGCGTATCCCACCTACGAGCTAGCCGCGGTGGACGCGGCCGCGCTCAATCCGGTCCTGCATATCAGCCTCGTGCCGGAAGGGATCCCCGTCTTGAGCGCTACGGGCCAGGTCGGCCATGCCTACGCGGTACTGGCCAGCGCGAGCCTGACTCCCCCCGCCTGGCAATCGGTGGGCACGCTGTACCCGGATGCCACCGGGGCCATGACTTTCACCGACAGCGCCGGACCGAGCCGGCCCGCGCGGTTCTACCGTCTGGAGGATGTGACCTATGCAGCGCCTCCACCCGCGACGCTGCAGATTACCTCCGTCCCGCTCGAAGGCATGGTGCTGACCGGAACCGGGCAGCCGAACCACACCTACAACATCTTCTTCACCCAGGACTTCGTGTCATGGGGGCTGCTGGGCAACGCCGTCAGCGACGACAGCGGGCAGTTCCAGTTTACGGACTACGCGGCGATTTACTACGAGTCCCGGTTCTATCGCGCGGTGGTGGTTCCGAACTGAGGCGATCCTTTAGGGTTGATCTTGCCGGCTGGGGTACTAGCCTGTCCGGCATGTGCACAAAGACACGTCGAGGCGGTTATCGCGGCGCCGCCTCCAGGGCCGGCGGGCTGGCAGTGCGCACACTCCTGTGCGGCCCCCTCATTCTGGTCTTGCTCCTGGCCGTGCGCCCGGCGCCGGCGGAGACCGCCGATGACACCTACCTGCGGATCTACGCCATGATTGACCAGGGCGATGCTCTCCAGTCCAGCGGCCAAACGGCCCAGGCCCTGGCCAAATACCGCCAAGCGCAGGCAGCCTTGCAGACCTTCGAACGCGACCACCGGGATTGGAACCCCAAGCTGATCGCCTACCGCTCCAAGTACCTCGCCGATAAGGTGGCCGCCCTCACTGCTCCCGCCCCCGAGCCCGCCAAAACAAACGCACCGCCCGCGCCGTCCGGAACCGAAGCGCCGTCAACCGCCTCACAGACGCGGATCATCGAGCCCGGCGCCGAGCCCCGCCAGGAGCTGCGACTCCACCCCAAGGCGGGGGACAAGCAAACCGCAGCGATGACGATGAAGACAGTCTCTGACACGGCGATGAGCGGAATGCCGGCCCAGACAGTCAAGAGCCCCGTAATCAACATCACCTACGAGGCAACGGCAAAGAGCGTTTCCGAGAATGGCGACATCGCCTACGATATACTCATCAAGACCGCCGGGCTCGCGGATGAGGCCGGCGTCATGCCCAGCCTGATCGAGCGCTTGAAGCCCGCGCTGGCAGGAATTCAGGGGCTCACCGGCTCAGGCACCGTTTCCGCGATCGGGGAAGGCAAAGGCTTCGAGTTCAAGCTGCCGGCCAACGTCACACCTGTGTCGCGCGCCCTGGTGGACCAAATGAAAGACGCCTTCGTGAACCTGAGTGTTTCCCTCCCCCAGGAAGCAGTCGGAAACGGCGCAAAATGGGAGACCAAGGAGTCCATCAAATCGCAAGGGGCAACCATCGCCCAGACTTCCACTTCCGAACTGTCTTCCAGCCAGCCCGACCGCATGGTCATCAAAACCACGGTCACGCAGAGCGCCGCAGACCAGAAGGTCGAGGCCCCGCAAATGCCCGGCATGAAGCTCAAGCTCAACAAACTGGCGGGCAAGGGCACCGTCACGACGACCTTTGACCTGGAGCATCTCCTGCCCGCCGAGAGGGTGACCGAGCTGCACAGCGAGCAGAACGTGACGATGGATGCCGGCGGGCAGCCCCAGACGCTCGTCATCAAGACCGACGTCAGCCTGCGCCTGCAAACCAAATAGGCGGCAGGGCTTGACGCCCGCGGGCATTCATGCTTTATTGGGCGTGCTAAGAGCAATGAAGAGAGCGATTACAGACAGCCTGTATGGCCGGCGAGCCGGTGGGCGGATGTCCACGTGGTCTTGCCAGGTTTGCCATCGTGGCAGCGCGGGAGGGAGCAGCTAACCGAAGCAACAGTTTTCCCAAGAGCCCGCGATTGCCAGACAGTCGCGGGCTCTTTGTTTTAAGGGACGCCGCCCGGGTGGGCGGCGCCAACGAAAGGCAATAATATGAACAGATACTACCAGAGGGTGCCGACGCAGTTCGGCCCCGAGGTGCGGTTCGAGCTGGCCGCGGGGACGCCGGCGCCGTTCCGCGCCCGGCAGGATGCCGAGCTCGAGCGGCTCAAGAACGAGTTGCTCCGGGAACGGCGGGACGAAGCCTGGGATTCCAGGCTGCGCGTGGCCTTGCGCCGCGCCGCCAACGACGCGGCGGCCCTGGCGTGGGTGACCCCCTACCCGCTGTTGGTGTTCCCGGTGCTCTTCGAGGAGAAGGCCCGGGCCGCGCTGAACCAGAGCCGGCGCCAGACCAACGTGCGCGCCCGCAGCCGAGTTTTGCTGAGCGCATGAGCGCGTCAGCCATAAGGGTGGGGAACACGGGCGCGGGGAGCTGTGTCCGCGCGCGAAGGCAATAAGCCTTGGCGCGCGCACACGGCTCCCCGCGACCCTTT
>DATKNZ010000150.1:0-2441 GCA_035541055.1 Candidatus Acidiferrum sp.
TGTAAATGTCTGAAGCCCGGTATTGCTGAGCAGGCGCGCCTTCAGTATGTAATACCCAGGCCAGGGCGTTGGCCCGGTCATTTCCAATTAACAACGAATCACTTAGCCCTTAAATCTCGCATGCCCCTTCCCTTCTCAATCAATCCCTGCCTGCACGTGGTCCCTGTTTATCAGCCTGGGCGGCCCATCGAGGAAGTCGCCCGCGAGCTGGGCCTGGATGCCGGCAGCATCATCAAGCTGGCCTCGAACGAGAACCCGCTGGGCCCCTCTCGCCTCGCGCAAGCGGCCATGCGCAAGGCCGTTGCCCAGGTCAACCTCTACCCCGACGGCAATGCCTTCTATCTGAAGCAAAAGCTCGCCGCAAAGCTGGGCGTAACGCCGGGGAACTTGATCCTCGGCAACGGCTCGAACGAGGTCCTCGAGTTCGTTGGCCATGCGTTTATCGGGCCCGGCGCCGAGGTCGTCGTATCGCAATACTGTTTTGCCGTGTATCCCATCGTTACGGCCCTGTTTGGCGGGAAGTTGGTGACCGTGCCGGCTAAGCAGTACGGGCATGACCTGGACGCCATGCTAGCGGCGATCACACCCGCGACCCGCGTGGTGTTCGTGGCGAATCCCAACAACCCTACCGGCACGAGCGTTAGCCCTGAGGCGCTGGCCCGGTTTGTCAGCGCGGTGCCGCCCCAGGTGCTGATCGCCCTGGACGAGGCCTATATCGAGTTCCTGGACGAGCCGATTGACCTGATGGCCGAGATTCGCGGCGGGCAGAAGCAAAACCTGCTGCTCATGCGCACCTTCTCCAAGATCTATGGCTTGGCCGGACTCAGGCTGGGCTACGGGATCGGCCATGCCGACCTGATCGCCGAGTTCGAGAAGGTCCGGCAGCCATTCAACATCAACGCCATCGCGCAGGCCGGGGCCCTGGCCGCGCTGGACGACACGGCACATGCGGAGAAGACACGACGCAATAATTCGCGCGGGCTGAAGTTCTATGCCCGGGCCTTCCGCAAGCTCGCCCTGGAGTTCATCCCGTCCGCGGCGAACTTCATCCTGGTCCGCGTCGGCGACGGCGTGCGCGTGTTCAACGAATTGCAGAAGCGTGGGGTGATCGTGCGCCCGATGGGCGGCTATTCGCTGCCGGAGTGGGTGCGCATTTCTATCGGCACGCCCAAGGAAAACCAGCGCTGCCTGGAGGCGCTGCAGGCCGTGCTCCCTTCGCCCTTGTCCTCGAGCACGTAGCGTAGTAATCATCGGGCCAGCGTGAAAGTAACCGACCTGCGGGGGATCCTGCAGTATATCCCGGCGTTCCGGGAGAAGACGTTCATCATCAGTTTGGACGGGGCCATCGTCACCGACGAGAACTTCCCCAATCTGTTGGTGGACATCGCCGTGCTGCGCTCGCTGAATATCCGTGTGGTGCTGGTCCACGGCGCATCGGCGCAAATCCGGGCACTCGCTGCCGCGCAGGGCACCACCCCGTCCAACCTGGACGGCGCCGGCGTGACGGATGAGGCCACACTGAAGCTGGCCCTGACCGCGGCCAATCGCCTGACGCACGAAATCCTGGAGGGCCTCACCGCTTATGACCTGCGCGCGGCGTGCACCAACGCCGTCATCGCCTACCCATTGGGCATCATCCGCGGTGTGGACCACCTGTTCACGGGCAAGGTGGAGAAGGTGGACGTCGAATTCCTCCAGCGGCTGCTGGACCAGGGCATCACTCCGGTGATGCCGCCCCTGGGGTTCGACGGCGAGGGCAAGACTTACCGGGTCAACTCGGATGCCGTGGCGTTGGCCGTGGCCGAGGCGCTCAAGGCGGCCAAGCTCATGTTTATCACCACGCATGATGGCATCCAGGTGGGCGAGCATGTCATCCGGCAGATGCCGCTAGCCGACCTGGAATCCGTGCTCGCGTTGCAGCAGTCGGACATTCATCCCGACATGCTTTCCAAGGCCATCCACGCGGCCGCCGCCTGCAAAGCCGGCGTGCCACGCGTGCATGTGGTCAATGGCACCGTGGAGGAAGGCTTGCTGGCCGAGGTCTTCACCAACGAAGGCGTCGGCACGCTGGTCTATGGCAATGAGTTTCAGCAGATTCGCCGCGCGTTGAAGAAGGATATCCGCAGCATTCTCAACCTCACGCGGCGCTCGGTCGAGAGCGAGGAACTGGTGAAGCGGAGCCGCTCGGCCATCGAGAAGCACCTGGGCGACTACTACATTTTCGAGATTGATAAGAACCCCGTGGCGTGCGTGGCGTTGCACACCTGGCCCGAGCAGAGCAAGGGGGAGCTGGCTTGCCTCTACGTCAGCCCGGCGCATGAGAACCAGGGCATCGGCCGCAAGCTCGTGCAGTACGTCGAGAACAAGGCGCGCGATATGGGCCTGAGCGAACTGGTCACCCTCTCCACGCAGGCCTTTACCTACTTTCAATCCAAGGGCGG
>DATKNZ010000151.1:0-10383 GCA_035541055.1 Candidatus Acidiferrum sp.
GTAAATGGCGCCGACGCCCCCACGGACCTTCACGGCGCCCCCGGCTCGGGCGCGGAAGGCCTCGGCAAAGCACTGGATTTCTCCTCCAACCTCTACAATTCCCCACCCACCGGCCCGTTGGCCTCCGTCGTGAACAGCAGCGCCTTGGGCTTCGGCACCGTTTCCAACTTCACGGTGACGTTCTGGGTCGAGCCCGACTCAGACTTTGTCTCGGTTGCCAGCGCTAACACCAACAACCCGCGACTCTTCACGTTGGCCCCCGGCCCGGCTGCCGACTACGGCGCCAATCCGGGCATCTCCCTGTCGGTCAACAACTGGAACGGCTCTGCGCCCCAGACCAATGGCATCAAGATGAACCTGAACGGCACCGAGACCTCGTTCATCAACTTCCACACGCTCCCGCACTACTGGACGTTCGTGGCGCTGACCTACGACGGCTCAGTGCTGCGGCTCTACAGCGGCTCCACGCTCACCGGCGTCAAATACCTCGGCTCGCAGGCCAATGCCGGCCAGGCGCTGAACTTCGGGGCCGCCGGCACTCTCCTGCTGGGCAACCGCACCAGCCTGTCCAAAGGCGTGGACGCCTGGATGGACGACTTCCGCTTCTACACGATGGCCGCGAGCACGAACTTCCTTGAGAGCATCCGGCAGAGTTCAGCCATCATCGGGCTGAGCAGCCTTTATCCAAGCGACTCGCTGCTGCTTGAGGGAACCAACACGCTGGCGTTTACCGCCACCTCCCCCAATGGCATTGCCGCCGGCGGTTTCCAGGTGGTGCTGAATGGCGCGGACGTTTCCTCGCAGCTCGTCGTGGGGGGCACGACCGCTAGCCGCACCGTGGCGTATTCCGGCCTCGAGTCCAACCAGCTCTACTCGGCGGCAATCAAAGTCACCGATGCCGCGGGCGCCGTTGCCGCCATGCAGTACAGCTTTGACACGTTCAGCGCGAATACCTTCACCTGGGAGGCTGAGGACTTCGACTACTACAGCGGGCAGTTCATAGATAATCCGCAGATTGACGGCTACCTGAACCTGGCCGGCAGCCTGGGGATCGACGAAAACGTTCCCAGCCAGCCCACGGGCGCTCAGCACAATTATCGGACAGGCAACGACGTCGGGACGGACATCTCGCCGGATGTCTCCCGGGAGCAATACCTGACACCCCAACCGACCAATGATTACTACGTCGGCTGGTGGGCCAATGGCGGCTGGCTCAATTACACGCGCACCTATCCCACCGGCACGTTCAACATCTACGCCCGGCTCTCCGGCAACATCGGCCCCTCAACCGTCACCCTGAGCCAGGTCCTCACCGGCCAAGGCACCTCCAGCCAGACCACCTCCAACCTCGGCACCTTCTCGTTCTACGGCGGCGACGTGAACACCTACCAATACGTCCCCCTGCGCGACGGGTTCGGCAACCTGGTCGCCCTGGCTCTCGGCGGCGTCGAGACGCTGCGCCTGACGACCGATGGAGGCGCCAACGCGAATTTCCTCATGCTCGTTCCCGCGCAGCTCACCCTGCCGGTGATCGCTAACGTCTATCCCGACGGCTTGAAGCTCATGGAGCCTGCCTCCAGCTTCAGCTTCACGGCCAGCTCTGCCAACACCACGATCAACAACAGCGGCATCAGCCTGGTGCTGAACGGCACCAACGTGAGTGCGCAATTGCAGATCACGGGCTCCTCCACCTCCAAGAATGTGACCTGCCCGGGCCTGGCCTCGAATATGGCCTACACAGCGGTCATTACCGTGAAGGACGCGAACGGCACGACGGCCACCAGCACCATTAACTTCGATACCTTCAGTCCCACCGTGCTATGGGAGGCCGAAGATTATGACTTCAACGGGGGCCAGTTCATAGATAACCCAACGCCCACCTCGACGGCCCAGGCAGGCAGCTATTTCGGGCAATTTGGCGACCCGACGGTGGACTACTATGACGTCACCACCGGCACGACGCCCCATCTCTACCGTTCGGTTGATGCGGTATCCACGGACTTCGCGGGCGATACTCCACGCCAGAAGTTCCTCGATGCCCAGGTAAGCGATCCCAATGTGAAGGATTACGAAGTCGGCTACTTCACCTCGGGCGAATGGCTCAACTTCACCCGGACCTTCCCGGCCGGCACGTACAACCTGTATGCGCGCCTCGCTGAGAATGCGAACGTCACCGGCACTGCGTCGCTCTCCCTCGTCACGAGCGGGTGGGGAACCACCACCCAGACAACCAATCTCCTGGGCACTTTCTCCTTCACCGGAGTCGGCTGGCAGACCTACAAATATGTGCCCCTCTACGACCCCTTCGGCAACCTGGCGCGAGTGACGCTTAGCGGCACCAACACGCTGCGGCTGACCAGCGCCACCTCGGGCGGCGTCAACGCCAACTTCCTGATGGCGGTGCCCGCGCGGACCGACCTGCCCATCATCACCGGCCTTTACCCGGATGGGACCGGCTTCTTCCAGGACACGAACAAGCTCACGTTCACCGTCAGCAGCCCGAGCGGCATCAACACCGCCAACATCCACCTCACGCTGAACGGAGTGGATGTCTCCGCCGGCTTGGTCTTCACCGGCTCACCCACCGCATGGACCGTGACCTACAGCCTCCTGCCGAACATGACCTACACCGCCAGCATCTCGGCCACCGACAACAGCGGCAACGTAGTCCGAGGCGGCTCGACCTTTGACACCTTCAGCTCTGCCAACTTCACCTGGGAAGCCGAGGACTTCGACTTCAATGGCGGCCAGTTCATAGACAACCCGGTGGTATCCACCTCGCCGGAGGCGGGTTCCTACTTCCAGTATCCCAACGGGGATGCCGCGAACGTCGCCCAGGTGGGCGTTGACCTCACCACGCCGCAAAACTCCGCCGGCGAACAGCTCCTCTACCGTCCGGATGAATCATGCGGCACGGCAGTAGCCCAGGACTTCTCTCGCGCGCAGTTCACGGCTGCGGGCGCCTCTGACTACTACGTGGGCTGGTGGCCCGCCGGTGCCTGGATCAACTACACCCGCACTTTCCCGACCAACACGTATCATCTCTACGCACGGCTGGCTTACAATGCTGCTTACTCGGTCACCGCCAGCCTCGTCACCGGCGGTTGGGGCACGCCGGACCAAAGCACAGTCACGCTCGGCACCTTCAGCGCCACTGGCACCGGCTTCCAAGCCTGGCAATGGGTGCAGCTCCTGGACGGCAACTCCCAACCCGTGGCCGTGGCCCTGGGCGGCATCTCGACCTTGAAGATGACCGCCGGCACCGGCGTGAATGCCAACTTCTACATGCTCGTGCCCGCCACGACCCCGCCCGCCAACGTCATGATCGAGGCCAGCCTGAGCGGGACGAATGTGGTCATCTCGTTCCCGACCGCCGTGGGCTTTACCTACACCGTCCTTACGAAGAACAACCTGGCCGACCCCACCTGGACGCCGCTAATCAGCGTGCCCGGCGATGGCTCGATGAAATCGGTCACTGATCCTGCCACCGCCGCCAAACGCTACTACCGCCTCTCGATCCAGTAAGGCCGGGCGACAACCAACGCCGTCAGCATCGGCGAAGCGGTCTCATCTGTATGGGTGGACAGCTACTGTCGCCTGCTCCCAGCCAGTTTTACTTGGGCAGCGCCCTGGCCGATACCAAAACCAAGGAGATCCCCGTGGCGCGCCACGTGTCGCTCAAGGATGACCGTTGCCGAGTGCGCAACACCAAGGGCTTGTGGATCTTGGGGATGCTCCG
The DNA here is from genome assembly GCA_035541055.1 of Candidatus Acidiferrum sp. Lineage (GTDB taxonomy): Bacteria > Verrucomicrobiota > Verrucomicrobiia > Limisphaerales > UBA8199 > JAPLUA01. Next base: position 3,740 of record DATKNZ010000151.1, read on the forward strand.
CCGTATGGCCATCAGTCTGTACACGCATTGGCGGGAGCGGCAACCCAAGCCCCGCTCGCTTTGGCTCACTGACTTCCAGGCCGCCATGGGCGAGGACAATCTGGCTAAGGCCTTTGCCTTTGTTACCCACCGCCGCCCAAACATCACCTGAACCTTCATGCATACGCGCTGTGAAGAAGATAACCGCTCAAGAATAAGTTTGCAGAGGCAAACGATGTCCCTATAATCGACCGCGTCCGGAGTGGAGTTTCGAGTCGCTCCCGGATGAGTAGTCCATTCCGCGACAGGGCAGATGGTTTCCCCTCAACCGGTTGCGGGCAGGCATGGGCAGGTGGAGTCGGGCAGGTTCAAACTCCGCCACAGTCCGCCGGTTGTTTTTGCCCTTCTGCGGCTACCCCCTGCATCGAATCCACGGCAAGGCCACATCGCGACGGTCCTTGCCTGCCCAGCCAAAACCGCCGAAACTCTATCCTCCTCGCGAGCGCGAGAACCAATTCTCCCTCACCCGCGCGGTGCGTATTACCCACGGGTGCCAAGAAGGCGATTTCCTGTCAGTAGGCCTGGATCAGACAAGAAGCAGGCTTCTTGCATCAGTGAAACGGTTTAAGAAAAGACAACCCACCATGAAACACACGCTTTGGCTCGCCGGCATGCTGTGCTACGTCACAGCACCCGCCGCAGATATCGCCTGGACTAACACCGTCGGCGGCAATTGGACTGCCGTGGCCAACTGGTCCCCCAATCAGGTACCTGGCCCCAATGACACTGCTTGGATCACGAACAACGGCACCTACAGCGTCACGCTCGATGCGGACGTGACCGTCAGCAGCCTGGTTTTGGGCGGCACCAGCGGCACGCAGACGCTGAGCCAAGCCAACAACACGCTCACTCTAAACGGCGCGGGGGGCAGTTCGTCCAACGGAGTGTATGCACTCTCCGGCGGCACACTCACCGGCACGGGGTCGCTCGCCCTGGCGGGGCTGTTCAATTGGACCGGCGGCAACATCGGCAGCGCCGCCTCGAATCCCGTCGTGACGGCCAACGGCGGGCTGACGATCAGCGGCCCAAACTTCAACCGCCTGTATGCCACGCTGGTCAACGGCGGCACGGGCAGTTGGAGCGGCGCCACGGTTTACTGCTATGGCACAGCCCTGTTCAGCAATGCGCCGGCTGCCACGTTCGACTTCACGACCGACGGGATGGCGTTCTATTCGTCGGGCGGCAGCCCGGCGTTGGCCAACGCGGGGGCTTTGCGCAAGACCGCCGGGACGGGGACAACGACCGTCAGCGTGTCGTGCACCAACGCCGGCGCCATCCAGGTCAGCAGCGGCACCTTAAGTTTTAGTGGCGGCGGGCTCACCACCGGGACGGGCAGTTGTGCAGTGGCATCCGGCGCGACCCTTGACTTCAGTGCCGGCACCCAGGCGTTCGACAATGGCTCCAGCGTGACGGGCGCGGGCACTTTTTCGGTCAGCGGGGCGACGCTCAATGAAAGCAGCACGCACAACGTAGTGAGCAACCTCGTGAGCGGCGGCATATGGAATGTCAATCCGGGCGGGACGGCGGCGCTGGGGACACTGGTTGTGAGCGGCGGCAGCACGCTCGGCTGCAGCAATCTGATCACCGTGAGCGGGCCGATGGTTTGGTCGGGCGGCACGATCATTGGCGACAACACGCTCAGCGCCAACGGGGGGCTGACAATCAGCACTAGCAACGGCAAGTACCTCTGTGCCACGCTGGTCAATGGTGGAGCGGGGTCCTGGAGCGACAGCCAGGTTTACTGTTACGGTACGGCCCTGTTCAGCAATGCGCCGGCGGCCACGTTCGATTTCACGGCCGACGGAAATGCATTCTACCTGTGGAACTGGTATGGCGGCAGCCCGGCTTTGGCCAATGCGGGGACGTTGCGCAAGACCGCCGGGACCGGGACAACCACCGTCAGCGTGTCTTGCACCAACACCGGCTCCATCCAGGTCAACAGCGGCACGTTAAGTTTCAGTGGCGGCGGGGTCACCACCGCCACGGGCAGTTGTGCGGTGGCCGCCGGCGCGACGCTGGACTTGAGCGCCGGCACCCAGACGTTCAACCCCGGCTCCAGCGTGACCGGCGCGGGCGCCTTCTCCGTCAGCGGCGCTACGCTCTATGAAAACGGCACGCACACTGTTGTTACCAACCTTCTGAGTGGCGGGGTGTGGAACATCAATTCCGGCGGTCCGGTGGCAATGGCTGCATTGAGCGTGAGCGGCGGCACCCTGGGCTGCAGCAACGCAGTGAATGTGAGCGGGCCGATGGTTTGGTCGGGCGGGACGCTCAGTGGCAACGGCACGATCAGCGCCAACGGGGGCCTGACGATCCCCAACGGTTCCGGCTACAAGAATCTCTATACCACGCTCATCAACAGCGCGGCGGGGTCCTGGAGCGGCATCTATATTAACTGCTACGGCACGGCCCTGTTTAGCAATGCGCCGGCGGCCACGTTCGATCTCATGGCCGATGGTTATGCTTTTATGCTGAGCAGCGGCAGTCCGGCGTTGGCCAACGCGGGGACGCTGCGCAAGACCGCTGGCACGGGCACAACCATCATCAATGTGTCGTGCAATAACGCGGGCTCCATCCAGGTCAACAGCGGCACGTTGAGTTTTGGTGCCGGCGGAGTCGCCACCGGGACGGCCAGCTTTGCGGTGGCATCCGGCGCGACGCTGGACTTGAGCTGGGGCACCCAGGCGTTCAATACCGGTTCCAGCGTAACAGGCGCGGGCGCCTTCTCCGTCAGCGGCGCGACGCTCAATGAGAGCAGCATGCACAATGTGGTCAGCAACCTCTTGACCAGTGGAACGTGGAACGTCAATCCGGGCGGGGCGGCGACGCTGGGGACGTTCACCATGAGTGGTGGGATACTGGGCTGCAGTAACGTGGTGAGCGTGAGCGGGCCGATGGTTTGGTCGGGCGGCACGATCACTGGCAACAATCAGATCAGCGTCAATGGAGGGTTGACCATCAGCAGCGGGGTCGAAACCCTGAATGGCACGTTGGTCAACAACGGGGCGGGGTCTTGGGGGTCTTTGGCCGGCGGCTCGATTGGCTGCGGCGGCACGGCTTTGTTTAGCAATGCGCCGGCCGCCACGTTCGATTTCACCACGGACGGGAACGCATTTGTCCTGACGGGCGGCAGCCCGGCGGTGGCCAACGCCGGCACGTTGCGCAAGGCCGCCGGGACCGGGACAACCATCATCAGCGTGTCCTGCACCAACACCGGCTCCATCCAGGTCAACAGTGGCACGCTGAGGTTCGATGGCGGCGGGGTTACCACTGGAACGGGCAGCTACGCGGTGGCGTCCGGTGCGATGCTGGACTTATATAGGGGCACCCAGACGTTCAACGCTGGCTCCAGTGTGACGGGCGCGGGGACCTTCTCGGTCAGTGGAGCGACGCTCAATGAAAGCGGCACGCACAATGTGGTCAGCAACCTGCTGAGCAGTGGGGTCTGGAATCTCAATTGCGGCGTCCCAGTGGCGCTGGGGACGTTCACCCTGAGCGGCGACGGCACGCTGGGCTGCAGCAACCTGATCACCGTGAGCGGGCCGATGGTTTGGTCGGGAGGGGCGATCAACGGCAACAACGCCATCAGCGCCAATGGGGGGCTGACGATCAGCAACAACAGCGGCAAGAACCTGTATGCCACGCTGGTCAACCGTGGGGCGGGGTCTTGGAGCGGCAGCGGGATTGGCTGCTACGGCACGGCCTTGTTTAGCAATGCGCCGGCCGCCACGTTCGATTTCACTGCCGACGGCAATGCTCTCGTGAATGGCGGCAGTGCGTGCCTGGCTAACGCCGGCACCTTGCGCAAGACCGCCGGCACCGGGATAACCAGCATCTACGTGTCCTGCACCAACGCCGGCTCCGTCCAGGTCAACAGCGGCACATTAAGTTTCAGTGGCGGCGGTGTCACCACCGGCACCGGCAGCTATGCGGTGGCGTCGGGCGGGACGCTGGACTTTAGTGCGGGCGCCCAGACGTTCAATAACGGCTCCAGCGTGAGCGGCGCGGGCGCCTTCTCGGTCAGCGGGGCGACGCTCAATGAGAGCGGCACGCACACGGTTGTCAGCAACCTCCTGAGCAGTGGGGTGTGGAACGTCAATCCCGGTGGGACGGCGGCGCTTGGGACGCTGACCATGAACGGCAACGGCACACTGGGCTGCAGCAACCTGATCAGCGTGAGCGGGCCGATGGTTTGGTCGGGAGGCACGATTATTGGCAATAATACGATCAGCGCCAACGGGGGGCTGGCAATCCCTGCCGGGGTCACCGAATACCTATATGCCACGCTGGTTAACAACTCCACAGGCAGTTGTAGCGGCGGCACGGTTGTCTTCCGCGACACGGCCCTGTTCAGCAACGCGCCGGCAGCCACATTCGATTTCACAGCGGACGGGACTCCATTCCTTCTATCGAGCGGCAGTCCCTGCCTGGCGAACGCCGGCACGCTGCGCAAGACCGCCGGGACTGGCACAACCACCGTCAGCGTGTCCTGCACCAACACCGGTTCAATCCAGGGCAACAGCGGAACCTTGAGTTTCAGTGGCGGCGGGGTCACCACCAGCACGGGCAGTTTTGCGGTGGCATCCGGCGCGACGCTGGATTTGAGCAGCGGCACCCAGACGTTCAACAACGGCTCCAGCGTGACCGGCGCCGGTGCCTTCTCGGTCAGCGGCGCGACGCTCAATGAATGCGGGACACACAATGTTGCCAGCAACCTCCTGAGCGGTGGGGTATGGAACGTCAATCCGGGCGGGACGGAGACGTTTGGAATGTTGAACCTGAGCGGCAACGGCACGCTAGCTTGCAGCAACCTGGTCACCGTGAGTGGGCCTATGATTTGGTCGGTAGGCACAATCAGCGGCAACAACACGCTCAGCGCCAACGGGGGGCTGACGATCAGCGGCACCGGCGGCAAATACCTGTACTCCACCCTGGTCAACGGCGGGGCGAGTTCCTGGAGCGACAAACCGGTTTACTGCTACGGCACGGCCCTGTTTAGCAATGCGCCCAACGCGACGTTTGACCTCACGACCGACGGGACGGTCTTCTATCTGGGGAGTGGCAGTCCGGTGTTGGCCAACGCGGGCACGCTGCGCAAGACCGCTGGGACCGGGACAACTACCGTCAGCGTGTCCTGCACCAACACCGGCTTTGTGCGAGCAAACAGCGGCAGCTTGAGCTTCGGCGGCTCGTTCGTCCAAACGGGCGGCCAGACGCTGCTCAGCGGCGGCAATCTCACCGTCCAGTCCACTGCGCAGCTCCTGGGCGGCACGCTGTCCGGCGGCGGCACGATCACCGGCAGTGTTTCCAATAACGCGACTCTCAGCCCCGGCGCTTCGCCCGGCCTGCTCACCGTCATCGGCAACTACACCGAAGGCCCCAACGCGCACCTGGCCATCGTGCTCGGCGGCACGACGCCCGGCAACGGTTACGATCAGTTGTCCGTGAGCGGCAGCGCCGCGCTGGCTGGCACGCTGGATCTCTCCTACTGGAACGGCTTCACGCCTTCGCCGGGCAACATTTTCACCGTGGTGGTGGCCAGCGCCCGCAGCGGCGGGTTTTGCGCGCTCACCGGGCCGACCAACAACCTCGCCGCGCTTTACACCCCAACCTCTGTGCTGGTCGAACCAGGGAACGTGCCCCCGACCGCGCACCTGGCGGTGAACCCGGTGCAAATCGCCTGCCACACGTTCCTGATGACGGCTACGGGCAACGACCCTGACGGCACGGTCACGAACATGACCCTTCTGCTTGGCACCAACGTGTTGGTATCCGTGCCTGGCGCGTCGGCCCAAACGACGGTGAGCTGTGATTTTCCAGGGAACGTCACCCTGACAGCACTGGCGACGGATGACAAGGGCGCCAGCGGCGCGACCAACGTGGTGGTGACGATTGGCACGCTGCCGCTGCTCACGCTGGACGCCATCGGCTTCCAAACCAATCAGGCCTTCAAACTCTGCATGTTGGGCGAGACGGGAACCGACTACCAAGTCCTTGTCGCCGACAGCGTGAACACGAACCTCTGGTCCGTGCTGGGTACGATGCAAAGCACGAACGGCATCTGGCGGTATTCCGACACGGTGACCACCAACTGCGCCCGCCGATTCTATCGGGCGCAGGCACTGCCCTGACCGGCGCGCATCCACGCCAAACGAGATCAGCGACGCCCCCCCAAGGGTAACACGGAGTCACGTGGACGGGCGGAGGATAATACACCGGCAACGGATAACTGGGCACAAGGATAGCGTCCAGATGTATCCGCTGACCCACAGCGGGCACGCCGAAGCGGCCCGTGTAGTCGCCGGTGATGTCCACGTAGCCGTTCTGCGGGCTGTCCAGCTTGCCCAGGAGCCGGTAGCTGGCGCCGCGGAGGCATCTTGAGGAAAGGAGCGCTCCCATAATAGGCTTCTCGCCACCGGCAATGGCCCCCGCCCACGACCGCCGGCTCCAACCGAAGGACTGGTGCGATTCCTGTGATACCCCGGTGTATCTCCCATGTGGGTCGACCCCACGGCTGTCCGGTTGTTGTGAGGGTCGGACGCAGTTTCATGCAGTAATGATGGGCCTGAACTGCCCCTTAGGGGGTGTGAGCGATTTGAACTGCG
>DATKNZ010000152.1:0-12214 GCA_035541055.1 Candidatus Acidiferrum sp.
GGATTAACCGGGGGTTGCCGTGCTTAATCGCGTTGGTCACCGCCTCCTGGGCAATGCGATAGAGGTGCGTGGCCACGGTGTCGCTCGGGATTCTAGCTCTCCCTTTGCTCTGGAAGTGGCACCGCACCTTCCACCGCTCACGGGTTGTACGTGCCAGCTCCTCCAGGGCCGAGATCAACCCTTCAGATGCCAGGCGCACCGGGAAAAGCCCTCGGGCCAGTTGGCGGCTTTCGGTGATGGCCTCATCAGCCATGGCGGCGATCCGGCGGGCCGTGCGGGCTTCCTGGCTACGCGGCTTGAGCAGCGAGGCCGCCAGCGAGTTGGCGTCAAAGGCCAGGCTCACCAACCGCTGGCACAGCCCGTCGTGAATGTCCTGCCCAATGCGCGCCTGCTCGCGGTCGGTAACCTCCAGCAACTGCCGCTCGAGCCGGTGCCGGCTGGCTTCGGCCCGTATGCGGGCAATGGCGCCCGCCGCCTGTGCTGCCAGGGCCTCGATGACAAGCTGCGTCTGGCGGGGGATTTCATCGCGCACATGCGAGGCGAGTCCCAGCGCCCCGATGGCCCTGCCGTCATGGCACAGCGGCACGAGTGCCGAAACGTGAAAGCCTTGGCGTAGCCGCACCTTATCGTGCCGGAATGGAAAGCGCCGGTAGGGGCCGAACACCGACTTGCCTCGCTCCACCAGCCTCATCTGGGGGCTGCCAGGAGCCCAGTGCGCCGCCGTTTCGAGGAACGCCGCGGACATGCCTTCATGCGCCAGCAGGTCCATCCCGCCGCTGCGCTCGTCGCGCAGATAAACGCCCCCGGTGTCAAACTCTCCCAGCCGCATGGTCGCTTTGAGCAAGCTGCGCAGGGCCGAGGTTAAATCCGACGTCAGGCTCAGGCTGACGCCCAGCTCGCGTTGGGACCGGAGCAGCGATTCGGCCTGCTTGTGCTCCGTAATGTCCCGCGCAATACCCACGGTCCCGATGACCTCGTCCTGCTCGTTGCACAACGGCGCTTTAATGCTCTCCATCCAGCGCAGGCGGCCCTGGGCGTCCAGGACGGCGGCCTCGCCGGCCCACGGGCGGCGCGTTTGCATGACGGTCTTGTCTTCATGGGTCATGCGCGCGGCCGTACCGGGGATACAGTCGAAGACGGTCTTGCCGATGATCTGTTCGCGGCCCAGCCCGTAGAACCGCGCCAGCGCCTCGTTGCAGGCCAGAAACCGGCCCTGCGCATCCTTCAGCCACGCGGGATCGGGGATGTTATCCAGCAGGGCCTTTTGCAGGCGCTCGGCCCGCCGCTGCGTCTCCTCGGCGCTTCGGCGCTCCGTTATGTCCTGCTGCACGCTCACCCAGTGCATCCGCCCGCCCAGGTCCACCTGGCTGACGCGGGCCTCCGAGTAGAACCGGGTCCCGTCTTTGCGACGGTTGGCATACTGGCCGTGCCAGGAGGCGCCCTCGCTGGCCAGAGTGCGTTTAACTGCGTTATTAAACTGCCTGGTTTCCGTCTCCGACCAGCAATTCAGCACGGCCACCTTTTGCCCGAGCAGTTCACCCCGCTTGTAGCCGAACATGGCCTCCAGCGCCGGGTTGGCGAACAGGATCCTCCCGTCCGGCCCGATCAGCACCACACCCTCAGCCATGCTTTGCAGCACCCAGGAGTGCAGCTTCAGCGCCTGCTCGGCCTCCTTGCGCTCGGAGACGTCCACGCCCATGAGGAGCAGGTGCGGCTCGCCATTGCTGATGAAAGAAGCCATATGGCAATCCAGCCAGATGCGCTTGCCAAAAGTGGTTTGGATAAACCGCTCGCCGGAGGTGGCCTCTCCACTTGCCAGTGCCGCGTCCGCCTGTTCGAGCATTCCCGAGTCCCGCCATGATTTTAACCGGCGGAAGTTGCCTTTGAGCAGCCTGGCCATGCCTCCGCCAACCGTCCGCGCCAGGGCAGGGTTGACGAACACGCACTCGCCTGTGGCCTTGAAAGCGCCGATCCCAATGCCGGCGGCGGCAAGCATCTTCTGGTTCAGGTCCAGGGCTTCCGTCAGTTGCTGCTCGGCGCGCTTACGTTGGGTGATGTCACGGCAGACGCCCATCACCGAGGCCACCGCCCCTTGCGCGTCTTTCAACGGCGCCAGGCGCACCTCAATCCATTGTGTGCCCGTCGGGAAGGGCACGGCCTCGTCCCGGGCAAGCGGCTTGCCGCTGGCGAAAATACCCCGCACGACTTCCTCCTGATGGCGGGCAATCTCGGGCGGAAAAAGCGCCGGCTGAGGCAACCCGATCAGCTCGCCGGGGCTTCGACCCCATAGCCGCGCGGCGGTCGAATTGACGTATTCCACCTTGATCTCCCGGTCCAGGATGAAGATGGCATCGGGCGAGCACTCGGCCAGGGTACGGTAGCGCTCCTCGCTCGCGCGCAGGGCTTCTTGCGCCTTCTGGCGGGCCGCGATGTCCTCGTTGAGCTTGTTGGCCAGGGAACGGTAGCGCGCCTCGCTTTCAGCCAGCGCCGCCGTGCGCTCCTGGACGCGCAGCTCCAGCCGGCCCCAGGCGTCCTGCAACTCCCTTTCCAGATTCTTCCGCACGGTGATGTCCACGCCGATGCCGATGATCCCGATCACCTCGCCGGCCGCGTCCCGGTACGGGAATTTGGAGAACAGGCAGTGCCAGCGCCGGCCCGCCTGCTCCAGGGTCTCTTCCACCCTCTCAGGCTGCCCCGACGTCATGATGCGGCGATCATTCTCCCGGATAACCGCGGCTTGTTCAGGATCGGGCATCAGGTCGAGGTCGTCCGTGCCGACAAGCTCGGACTCCTGCTTCCCGTGGAACCGGCACATGGCCGGGTTGGCCATGATCACCTTGCCGGCCCGGTCTTTAACCGCGATGAGGTTGTCCGTCCCTTCGTTGACGGCCTGGAGAATGGCGCTCGCGCGGCGGAGTTGGTCCTTGCTCTCTTGCAGGGCGGCGTTGAGGGCCTGCAGCTCCGCCGTGCGCTCCAGCACTCGCTGTTCCAGGCGTTCGTTCGCCTCGCGCACCGCGGTCTCGGCCCGGATCCGGTCCAGCGCCCCGCCGCAGTAATCGGCCAGCGCCTGCAGCGTCCGCAGGTCGTCCGGAGTGTAAGCGTTGGGCGTATAGCTCTGGATGGAAAGGATGCCAACCGGACGGCCGTCGCGCCGCAGCGGCACATACATCATGGAAGCCGAGAAGCGTGAAGTGTCGCCGAACGTGGCAAACTCCGAATGCGCCCCCGGAGCGGGGTCGAGAATCAGCTCGGCGCCCTGCCGCATAATCCGCCGCATTCTGTCAGTAGGGGCCGCGCCCGCGCGCGCGGGCGGCACTTCGCGGCGCTGCCCTCCCAACACGTCGCAATTCAGCACGGGCTGCACGCGGTCGGACTCCGCCGAATACAGATCGAGCGAAGCGCCATCCCAGTGCCAGAGCAAGTCGGCGCTGGCATAGATCGCCCGGGCGGCTTCGACCGCGCTGGTCGCGGCGCTGAGCTTCGAGCCCAGGGACAGGAACACCTGCGTGATCAACTGGAATCTGTCCTGGCACCGGCCGCCCAATTCCGTCGCTGGCGGCTCGAGCGCGGGCGCCGGCGCAGCGGATGGGGGACTGGTTCCTTGAGGCCCGGCTTTGGCATCTGTTCGCAAGCCCTTCATGGGCGTCAAGGTATCAGACGCCGTGCTTCCTGTTAAGCCGAAATTCCAAGCCAATCCCTTTCTCCTGTCCGGTTTTCGGCCCGGCGGCTACTATCCCTTGAAGAATGAGCGACACCGACCAGCGGCTGTTGCGGGAGTACGCCGAGCACCGGTCGGAGGCGGCGTTCGCCGAACTGGTCCGCCGGCACGTGGACCTGGTTTATTCCGCTGCCCTGCGGATGGTCGGCGATTCACACCTCGCGGAAGACGTGGCCCAGAGGGTCTTTGTGGCGCTGGCACGCCAGGCGGGAACGCTACGCAACCAGGCCGTGCTCGCCGGTTGGCTGCACCGCACTGCGCGCAATATCGCCGCTGAAACCGTCCGCACCGAGGTGCGCCGCCGGGGGCGCGAACAGGAAGCCGCCGCTATGAATGATCTACTGACCGCCCGGCCCGATGCCCTCTGGGAGGACGTGGCCCGGCATTTGGATACGCTGTTGGGCGAGCTGCCCGAGCCGGACCGCGACGCCGTGCTGCTCCGCTACTTCCAGCGCCAGTCGGCCCGCGAAATGGCCCAAACCCTGGGGGTCAGCGAAGATGCCGCGCAACGCCGGGTGAGCCGCGCGGTCGAACGCCTGCGCGTGCTTTTCGCCCGGCGCGGCCTGGGTATCGGGGCCGCCTCGCTGGCGCTGATTATCAGCGCCAATGCGGTCAAGGCCGCGCCCGCGGGGCTGGCGGCGGCCATCACGGCAGCCGCCTCCACGACTGCCGCCGGGGCGGGTGCCGCCGCGGGCGTTCTAAAGGTGATTGCTATGACAAAACTCCAAACGGCAGTGGTCGGCGCGCTGGTGGCTAGCGTGCTCGTTGCGCCGCTCGTAATGCACCAGCAAACAAAGCTCAACCGCGAGAACCTGGCCTTGCGTCAGCAACTCGCCCAGCTCAAGGCCGATAATGAGGGCCTGGCCGACAAGCTCAAAAACGCATCCCCTTCGCCCGCCGTGCGCACCGTGGCCGCAACAAATCTCGCCGCCGCCTTGCCCCCGTTCCAGCAGGTCACCCAGTTCCTCATGGCGCATTTCGAGCTGCCGCGAGACCAGATTGAAGCTTACCTCCAACAAAACCATCGCACCACCGAGAGCCTCCTGGCCGCCTTTAGCGTCAGCCACGACCTCGCCTATCTGCGAGAGGCCGCCACCAATTCCCCCAACGATCCCGCGGTCCAGTGCGCCGTGATCGCCAACAAGGCCTTCCCGGACGACCCGCGTAAGTGGATAGACGACTTCAAGATGTCGTCACACGAGAACGCCCTGCCCTGGTATCTTGCCGCCCAGGACGACTTCAAACGCGGCCACCCTGAGCAGGCGATCCAGGAGCTGACGGTGGGGGCTCAACGTCAATACTACAACGACTTCGGCGCGCAGAGTTGCCAGGCGATCGAGGAGATGTATGTGTCCGCCGGCTGGCCGGCGCTGGCCGCCAAAGCGTCGGCGCCCGGCACGTCCGTGGCGGCGTGCGGGTCGGTGGACACGACGTTGAAGGACCTGGCCAGCCAGGTGCTGCAAACCCAGCAACAAGACTTCGCCCAGGGCGATACCGCCGCGGGCAACACCATGGCGTCGCTCGGCATGACGCTGGGCGACCAGCTCAGACACGCCGGCGCGCCGATAGATCAGTTGGTCGGCATCGCCATCGAGAAGAAACTCCTGGCGCAACTGGACCCCTCAGGCACCTACGACTTCCTGGGCCGCCCGGTCAGCGAGGTGCAGGCCGACCTCGATCAGCAGAAAGCCGCCATCCGCCAGGCCCTGCAGGTCAGGGACCAGTTACGGCCCACCTTGAGCGAGGCAGAGCTCGGCAATTACTGGGACCGTGAGAAGATGTATGGCGAGATGTATGCGATGCAATGGCTCCAATCCCGGCAGCGCCAGCCGTGACCTTTTTGTCCTTGGCAAACAGCAACCAACCGCAAGACTACCGAAAGCGACATCATGAAACACAACATCATCCCCACACTGCTGGCGCTGGCTCTGACGGGCCTGACGTGGCGCGCGGCCGCCGAGAGCACGGAACTGGCCGCCAACCCTACCGGGAACTGGCAACTCAGCTTGATCGGCACCAACGGCCAGCGGCTCCCGGCCCAGAAGTTGAGGCTGAAGCTCGAAACGGGCAGGGTGACCGGCGCCCTCACCCGCCAGGCCGGCTACAAAGTGGAGCAGGTGCCGCTCCTCAAAGGCAAGCTCACGGGGAATGATATCTCGTTCGAGACGCACACCTACGCTGTGTCCTACATAAAGAACGTGCTCCAGCCGACCGATACGAATAAGTGGTCGCATGCCATCTACCAGGGCACGCTCAGCGGCGATACCATCAAGGGGAAGGTGGAGCGGGAATCCTGGCTGGGAAACAAGCACACGATGGAGTTCGAGGCCACGCGCGCGAAGTAGGCGGGCGCTGCCAAACACCTGCGGGCCCGGGATTCTCGTGCCTGGCCCGCGAAGGCCGAAATCCGAAATCCGAAGGCCGAACCCGCACGGGAACATCCAACATCCAATGACTGCCCGGTGGCTCTCATTGGATGTTGGATGTTTCCTCGACTCATGGCCTTCGGATTTTCCAGGCTTGCCTCCCTCCGCCCAAACCGCTTCTGTTCCCTCGCCGTTTGGCCGCCATGAAGCCCAGCCATTTACTCTTCCTGCTGCTCATGAACCTGTTCTGGGCAGCAGTCTATTCGACCTACAAAATCCTCGGGCAGTACCTTGCCACCGGCGGCATCGTCACCTTGCGCTTCGGCCTGGCCGCCCTGTGTCTCCTGGCGGCCTGGCCGTGGTATCGAGGCGCGGCGCCCCGGGGACGGAGCCTCGTCATGGCCTGCATCATGGGCCTGCTGTGCTTCGTGCTCGGCCAGCGGCTCCAGGTCTATGGCAATGCCCTGGGCACGGCCGGCAACTCCGCCGTCCTGATGTCCATCGAGCCGCTCATGGCTTCGGTCGCGGCGGCCCTGTTCCTGCGCGAGCGCCTCGGCCCGAGGCGGCTGGCCGGCTTCGCGATCTGCATGGGCGGCGTCGCCCTGCTCAACGGCGCCTGGCGCGAGGACTTCCAATGGACCAGCTTGACCGCCAGCCTGATCTTCGTCTCCTCCTTCGTCTGCGAGGCTGCGTACTCAGTCATCGGCAAGCCCATCATCGCCAACGCGAGCGTGATGAAAACGCTCGCGGTGTCGCTGCTGGCCGGCACGATGGCCAATCTCCTCATTGACGGCCCCCGGACGCTGCACGCCGCCCGCACCCTGCCCTTCTCGGCCTGGCTGCTGCTGCTGGGCCTGGCGATCCTATGCACCGTCCTCGGCTACAGTGTCTGGCTCGTCGTGATTCGCGAATGCCCCGTAAACGTAGCCGCGCTGACCATCTTCGCTCAGTCGGTCTTTGGCGTGGCCATCGCCGCCTCTTGGCTGCACGAGAAGCTGCACTGGGGCCACTTGCTCGGCAGCCTGGCCATTGTGTCGGGCCTCGTGCTCGGCCTCTCCCGCCAGGTACACCGGCCGGCATAGTGAGGCCACTTGCCACGGCCCAAGCCCGGCATTGCACCCGCGGCGCCAATGTCGGCTACTTCAAGATCAGGTAGAGCGCATGGAGAACGCCGGGAATCCAGAAGAAGAAACAGAGAATGAGATTGATGATCGTGTCCTTGGCGGAGTGGGTTCTCAGATATACGGCCAGCGGTGGGAGCAGGATCGCCAGAATAATTAGCACCACTTTGCTCATCTAACGGAAAGACCCCCCGCGAAACCCGCTTACGCGAGCTTCCGGCGAATGAGCCCCAGGATTGACAGGGCCCCACCGAGCATCAAGCCCGCGGTGCCGCCATCCGGAACCGTAGAAGTGCCTGAGTCCCCAAGGTCATTGAAGGTTAGATAAATCGAAAGGCCGTCCGCCTGGTCAGTTCCCACGTTACCCGACACATCGTTAGCGAGAGTCACCGCGAAGCCGCTCGTGGTCGTGGCGTCGCTCGTGACAGTGACCAAGCTTACGTACGGAGTGTTGAGGGTAGTCAGCGTGAAAACGTTATTCCAGGGTCCTAACGTGCCTCCGCCGGGCTCCGTAACGGCCGCACCCGTCGGGGAACCATACGATCCTTCTCCGAAGCCCAGGTGGACCGCGTCCGGCAGATTGAAGTCCCAGTTATCGGGACCGAGCAAGGTGGTCGTCACCGGCGTGCCGTCATAGGTCACCGTCAGGGAACTGGAAGAGCTCTCCGTGACCAGGAACACGTGACCGCTCGTTGCCGAGGCAACCTCCGCGAAAGTCAAAGTCGCAAACGAAAGCAGAAAGGCTTTAGCTGTATTGTAAGCAAGCGTGGAATTCATATCCGATTAGCAGCATAGTTAATGCCATACATTAGCGCCGAGCGGCCAAAGCATCTGCAACCTGTTGCCTTGCGCTAACTTGGGCAGCGTATACCCGCCGGCATAGGCGGCTCCGTGAAGGCGCGCAAGCGTAAGCTTTGCCGACGAGCCATTCCCCTGCCGCGCATCTGCTAACGCTGCAAGTGCCTGAGCCATGGGCACTTAGTAACTCTGAAATGCCCGTGTTGTCAATGTTTACACTCCGGCCGATATGAGCAAGCTCCCGGGACGCGAGATGACCAAGGCCGACGCGAGGATGACACCCCACCGCCAGCAGCCACGCAGCCACAGCAGCAAGGGGGATATGATCCTGGAAAAAGGGGGGTGTTTTTCAGGAATTAAGGGGGGTTACTGCTGTGGCTGCTGCGCCTGCCGTCGGAGGCGGAGATTATCAAAAAACAAAATCCAACACCTATTCATGGCAGCTCGCCGGAGGCCGTGGTTAATTGTTTATGACAATGAGACTCTCACACAAAAAGCTGTTCGCGCCGGGGGTGCCCGGCGGGGAATGATTACCCCAGCCCCAAGCTCCGGCTACAGGCGCTCCTATCCGTGACCTCGCCGTAGGCACACCGTAGCATCAGCGGATGCTACGGTGTGCGTATGCCGAGGATACGGTGTGGTCCCGGCGGCACGAGCGCCGGCACGAATCCCTTCACCTTTAGCGAAACCAACGCCTTCCAATTCCCGGCGGGTTTCTATAGGATGGTTGTGCAGTAGCCAGCCAGTCCTGGCCTTCAGCCGGCAAACCCCGTCGGCCCCGACGGCGCCCGAAGCTTTGCGGAGCTAGTCCGACTTTGACTTGGCGGTCCCCGCCGGTTCCAGGAGCAGGTGCTCCAGCCGTTCCAGGCGCTGTTCTATCAATTGTTTCACGGAACAAGCGCCCTGAAGAATTGCATGCCGCCGGTGGGCGTGATAGTGCAGGAACTCGCCCCAACCGTGTTGGTGGTCCAGGGGCCGTTAGGGGTGGGCGCTTCCAGGAGCAGCCCGCCAGAGGGCCAACTCAAGGTAAGTTGGGAGCCGTTCCAAGTGCTGCTCAAGACAAAGTTTGCCAGGCGAACCACCTGCTCGAGGCTGGCGCTGCTGGCCTGGTAATTGCCCTGCGCGGCGAATTGGGCCGCAATGGTGTTGGTCCCCGCCGGCAGCAGACTGTAAGCGGCTGACGCAACGCCGCTACCCAAAGTGTTTGTGCTAAAGGCCACTCCGTTGGCCAGGAAGACCACCGCGCCCGAGGGCGTGTCCACCGCCGAACTGACTGTCGCCGTGAAGGTCACGCTCGAACCCTGCAGCGAAGGATTGGTCGAGGAGCTCAACAACAGGCTCGAGGGAGCCGGGGTGACGGTGGCCGTGCCGGCCGCGCCGGTGAGGGTGTAATTGGCGGCCTCTGGGCCAGCCAGCATGAGCCCGCTGGCAACGCTCACCGCTTTGAAAGCGGCGATCGCCCCGGCCCACTTCTGGGCAGCGCCAATGGTGCCGCCCGAGCTGGCCGTGCCAGTCGCCGTCACTACTTTCGCCAGGAGATGGAGTGTGACCTGACTCACACCGTTGCTGGCGGGGTAACTTGAGCTTTGGCTCGCAACATCAGTGAAGCCGTTCAAGATGCCCGTGAGTGCATTGGTGTTGGCGTAGCCGATGCCGCCAACCCATAGTTCGTTCGCCAGCGTAGTCGTGGGCGTGGTGCCGGTCACGGCGGCGGTGCCCGTGTTGGCCGCCCCGGCGATTTGATCCAGCGCGCCGGCAGCAACCAGGTTGGTGTACTCGGCCACAAGGCAGACCGCGTTGGTGTTGGGGTTGCTGAACGAGACGGTGAGCAGGTTGTTGGTTGATCTCACGCTAGGGCAGTACCAGATTTCGCAGGTCACGCCGCCCGCGTTGACCGCCTGGGCAATCCTGGTGAAATTGCTGACATCCGGGAAGGAGACGCTATTCACAAAGCCGTTGCTGGCCGTGTTGCGCGTAGCTATCACGCAAATGATGGCATTGCCGAAGTTCGGGGCGGTGCCGAGCCAGGGATAGAGGCCCCAGGAGTTCCAACCCGCCCAACTGGACTGAACAAGCGCCGGCGTCAGGTACATGTTTGTGGTGGCGGTAATGGCCTGCGAGCCGGCGTCCTTCGAGGCGAGCAGGCCCGCGCCGCTCAGGGTAACGCTGTCCGTGCCCACGAGGTTGGCGATGGTGAGATCGGCGGCGGAGATGTTGATGGTGCCGTCATAAACTTTGCTGCCCGAAAGCACGACGGGCAATGGGTTAACCACTTGCGACAGGGCGCTGGAAGTGCTGCCGGGGTAGCGGGCATCGCCGCTGTAGGCGGCGGTGATGGAGTGGGTGCCGGCCGAGAGCGAACTGATGCCCAGAGTGGCCTGACCGCCGCCGACCGGGCGCGTGCCGATGGTGTTGCCCGCGTCCTGGAAGGTGACGGTGCCGGTGGAATTTGCCGCCGCAACGCCGTTGGTCGTAATGGTGGCAGTGAACGTTACCGAACTGCCGTAGATGGAGGGATTGGCCGAGGATGCCAGGATGATGGTCATGTTGCCGGCAAGCGCCAGCACCGTCGCCGAGTAGGGCGGGAAAGTGTAGCTGAAGCTGGTTCCCGCGGACGAAATGCTGTTGGTGGCGATATCGAGGTTCTGCACGGGGCCGTTGGTGCGCGCGGTCTCATCCTGGGGGATGCCATAGGAATAGACTGTGGCATTGGGCAGCGGGGAGTAACCCGACAGGGCAATCGCCGCGTTGAGCGAGGACGAGGAGCTCTTGTTGAGGACCAGGAGCGACAGCGAATTATTGGTGCGTTTGACGGCGTAAGCGGCCAATAAGGAGTAATCGGAGCCGGCGCTGACCACCTGGTCACCGCCGGCGGCAAACCGGGTCAAAAGCTTGGCGACCCAGGCGGTGGGATAGCGGTTGGTGGGATAGCCCTCGTTATAGACGATTCCTCCGTCGTCGTAGTAGTAGCCGTAAGCATCGGTGCGCCAGCCGTAGAGGGCATTGTCGCAGTTGGTGACGCTGCTCTGGCCGTTGCGGGTGTCCCACCAGACGCGGGAGTTGGCTTCGGTCTGCATGATCTGGCCCACGTCATCGGCATATTGGAGGCCGCCGACGAGGCTGACGCATTGTTTGTCGCCGCCGGTGCCGCTTTCGGTGTTTTCGATGGTGATATTCGTTGCGGCGCTGCCCAGGTAATCGTTGAGCATCTGGCGCACGCCCGCGATTTCACTCTTCCAGGTACTGTAAAAGAGCAAATTGCCGGTGTCGCCATCCACCGGCGGGTACTTGTGATCGATGACGAAGTCGGGCAGGCAATTGTTGCTGCGCATGTAGGTGAGCATGACCGGGGTCCAACCGTAGTGGGTGACGCCGGTGCGCGGGTTCACCACCGGATGGTTGTAGTTGTTGACGGTGCCGTCCTCGGTAATGTCCACCACCGCGCCGATTTTGATGGTCGGATCGGCCGCCTTCATCTGGGCGTAATAATTGGTGAAGCGCATGGCGTAGGTCCAGGGATCATGCGCTACCCAGGGAGCGTTGGTGTTCCAGTCCAATTCCCAATCGCCGCCCACCTCGTTGCCAATCTCCCAATACTTGAAGTTGCAGTGATTGGTGATGTTGAACATGCGAACCCCGTAAGCCGCCTCGTCGGCGTCGCTGCTGCCGTAATTGCAGATGATGAAGGCCTGGGCGTGGGTGTTGGTGGCCAGGTGAATGAAGTTGGGGGAGAAAGAACCCCAATTTCGGTAAGTGGAGTCGGACATCACGTTCTCGTTGGTCCAGTGATAGCCGTCGCCCCAACTGCCGCCCGGCCAGCGCAGGCATGGGCTGCCCAGCTCGTTCATCAACGCAATGGACTCCGCGTTGTCCACGTTGCCGTCCCAGGCGACCTGGTTGAGGCCAAAGACCTTTGCATCCACCGTGCGCACCGCCTGGGTGGCGTTGACGCTCAGGTGGACAGTGGCGGGAGGGGCCGCGGCGACCAGCGAGATGTCATCCAGGTAGACCGGCGGCTGGACGGTGCCAAAACTCACATGGAAGTACAGGCCGTCGAAATTGGTCTTATTGGCAACGCCCAGGGAAGCCAGCGAGAGGGTCACTTGCTTCCATGAATTAGTCGGCGCAGGCCCGACGCTCTGGCTGCCTTGCTCCGCTCCCCCCAGGGTGGCGCCGACCGAGAGCGCCTGGCCGCCGCTGGCGCCGCCGTT
>DATKNZ010000153.1:0-6259 GCA_035541055.1 Candidatus Acidiferrum sp.
CGGCATGAAGATCATCGGCAACGGTGAGTTCACCAAGGCCGAGGATCGGGAGAAATCCATACGTTTCGCCATGTCCCGCCCCGAGATAGACGCCGTCGTCATCGGCTTTAAGAACAGGGCCGAGATAGACGAAGCCATCCAGCGGGTGAACCAGGCCCTGGCCGCCTAGGTCGGGTAGGGACGCCTCGCCGAGGCGTCCGCGTGGGGCCCTGGGCGAGTCGCCACTACCAAACCGAGGGCAGCGCTCGACAACGCTTATGCTGCGACGCAACCAGCTCCATCAGAGCTGTAGCGTTAACGATAGCGCCCGGAGTCCGTGGCTTTCCTCCCCGTATCCCCTCCCTATCCTCACCGTTACCTCCCCGTAGTACCTCTGATAGCCTATTAGAGGTACTACGGTGATTATACGGCTAGCGCCAAGCGAAGCCCAGGGGAAGGGGAAGCCGAGAGGCCGAAACTTCCCGACAGAACTCAGTGGGTACACTGGAATCCCACCCGGGAAAGGTTGGCCACCCCCCGGAAGCGAGTTTTGCGTCGTCGTCAGCGATGGCGGCACGAAGCGTAAACAGTCAGTGCTGAGGCCGTGTGATAGAGCTCCGAAATCTCACGTGGTCGTTGAGGCCCTCTGCGTACCGTAGCTGGGGGGCAGCACCGAGGTGCCGTGAAGGCTAGGCACCCAGGCTCGGCCGGAGTCCGAGAGCACGGCAAAGGCACATAGGGGTTCTCTGGGAACTTGGGAGAGCCGCAGGTCCCTTGTGGACCAAGCACCGGAAGTGGGTGAAACCGGTTAATAACACCCAGGCGTGCTGGTCGCGGACTTCCCGGCCTGGACGAGCGAAACAGCGAAGTCAACCACAAGACGCCTGGCCCAACGCTGGAAGATGCGGAGGGTTAAGCGGGAAACTGACGGCAGTCGTAGCAGCTTCATAGTACCGTAGCAAAGCAGGCGAACGGAGACCGCCGGAGCCTGGGAGTAGGGAAGGGAGCTGCCTGGTGATGGGATGGAGTCGGGTCACGGACCCGGGTACTCTGAGACCCGAATGGCCGTAAACGGGCCGACTCCAGCACGCCCACGGTCTAGCGCCACCATCACTGGAAGAACCGTATGCGGGAAATCTGCGCGTACGGGTCTGTGGGGGCGCCGGAGGGTAACCTCCGGCGCTACCCGGCGAGGCTCCGGTGTGGTTCCGGTGCGGTGCGCACGCGGAGACGGAAATACCTCAGGGATAGGAACTTGCGGATCTGCTGGGCGGAATGGCCTGGGCCGGATTGGGCCGGACACGCCTAGGAGCGGGAAGGCGTTCAGGGCCCGCAAGTTCGGCTCGCGATGCAAGTGCATCTTCCTGAATAGTTTACGTTAAAGGGGCGGAAAGACCGTGGCGTACTCGCTTGCTCGTGTCACAAGCGGCGCAAGCTGCGCCAGCCGGGGCTCCTGAGCAGTGGCATTTCGCCACAATGCAGGCGTTTGGCATCTTGGCCCGACATCACCCGCGAGACTGATTTCACAACGGCTTTCACGCTATTCAAGCTCTGGGCGGGTGCTGGCATGAATCTGGCGTTACGGGGGGTGTGCTGATTGCAGTTCCCAACTGCCAGGGCCGCGTGTCACCGGTCTTTGATGTGGCGGCGCGGGTGGTGCTGGTTCGCCTCAAAGGCCAGGCCGAGGTGGAGCGCAAGGAAGTCGTGCTGTATGAGCGGCAGCCGGAGGGAATAGTTCGCAGCCTGCGGGAGTTGGGCGTGAGCAGGGTGATCTGTGCTGGCGTCTCGCAGGGGCTGCTGGTCGCGTTGGAGCACGCCGGCATCCGCGTAGTGCCGCAAATCTGTGGCGGGCTCGATTGCGTCATCAATGCCTTTCGGAGCGGAACGCTGGCGCAGCCGGAGTTTGGGATGCCGGGCTGTTGTCGGCAGCGGCGGCGCGCCCGGGGCCGAAAGGGGTGCGCGCCCTCCGCCCGAGCACTTCGACGCCATCGCGCATGTGATGAATGAAACGCAGAAACAATACGGAATTATGAAGATCGCTATCCCGGTTGAGAACGGCCGCCTGCATTCGCATTTTGGCGGCAGCCGCCAGTTCGCCATTGTCGAGGTGAATGCCCCCACCAGGGCCATCTTGCACGCTGAAACTCTGCCCGCACCGGAGCACACGCCGGGGGCCTTCCCTCGCTGGCTGGGGGGGCTGGGCGTGAATGCGGTGATCGTCGGCGGCATCGGCCAGCGGGCGATGGCGCTGTTTGCCCAAAACGGCATCAACGTAGTGGCTGGCCAACCCGGGGAAACTGTCGAGAACCTGGTCGAGGCCTATCTGGGCGGCGCGTTGAACGCACAACCCGAAGCCTGCCCTGACGGCCATCATCACCACGCCCCGGCGCCTGGACACGGGCATCCCGGCGGCGAAGGCCACGGACAGTTGTGAACGCGCCCTGCATCGAGGACGTGACTGAAAGTGATTTCAGCCAGCAAGTGCTCCACTCCGAGCTGCCGGCGCTGGTGGGTCGTCGCGGCGATGGACCGGAGCAGCCATTTCTGGACCTCCTGGCGGCATGGGCTCCGCAGGCTCAAGGGCGCCTGCGGCTCTTCCGAGTAGGGCCAACGACGGGCTGGTCCAGGCTTACCGGTCGTTCAGGACGGGTCCGGCGCCGTGCGCCGAGGTTTCATCCCTGAACCTGACGGTTACGGCGTACTTCCGGCCATCCGCAAATGACTTCGCCAGCCAGGTCTCAACGAAGGCCTGCGTCTCCTTCCTGCCCGTCTCGCGCACCAGGCTGATGTTCTGCCGGGCCTTCTGATTCACCATCCATGTAATTGAGGCTTTGAGTTCCTCAAGGGCCGCCTGGGTATCGCGAATAATGCTGTCCTTCTTCACCTCGAACCGGATGCCGGACGCATCTACGGCGGGCTTGTTGAACCTGATGTGGGGCGCGGTCACCGTGATGGTGTTGTCCTTGAGGGCGAACTCCCACTTGTCGTTCAGATCCAGGTAGTAGGTATAGGTGACCGGGGCTTCGGCCTCGACGATGACGTCCGGGAGCGGGATGTAACCAAAGGCGGTGCTGGCCTCGTCGGTGCGCTGGAAGCGCTCCTGCTCAGTGATGGTTGCGAACTGCAAATACTCGCTGCCCTTCAGGGTGGTGGCGTAGCTGGTAAAGGTGGTGGTAATGGTGCCCTGGTTGAAGGCGGAGGCAACGTCGGCCAGGCCCTTGGCGAGACGGCTGGCGCGCTCCAGGGCTTCGCCGGGCATGGCGCGGCAGGACCTGAACACATACAGGGCCGCCAGGACCAGCAAGAGCACCGTGACCATCCAGGCGACCGGCCAGGCCCAGGCGCCCGCGCGGTGGGGCGGCGGCAGGTGGCTGCTGGCGTTGGGTTCGGCGCTCATCGGGTCGCGCCTTCTGATCTCAAGCAGGGAGGCGTGGCTGGCGCGCGGGAGGCACCGCGCAAGAGGGCGGACCCGGCAACGCCTGGCGCGGCCGGAGAGCGCAGGCTTTAGGCTGCACGGCCTCCGAGGCCACGGCCCAGACGCGTTCGGGCATTCTGCAGGCTAAAGCCTGCCCTCCCCCGCCGCACTCTGGATCGCCGCTCCTCATTTAGCGTAGGCGTTCATCACCTTGAGGATGGCGTCGGCGATTTGCTCCATGTCCGACTCGGTGAAGGTGGGGTAAGCGAAGCACGTGAACGTGTGCGCCTCATGCCAGCGGGCGTTCGGAACGTCCACGTTCTTGTAGTTCACGCTGGCCGGGTCGGCGTATTCTCTGGACCGGAATGGGAATCCGGTGCGGCCGAAGGCATGGTGCTCCTGGAAGGCGCGCTCGGTGTGGCATTGGGGCCAAAAGACTTTCCAGACGGGCGCGCCCTCCGCGCTGACCGCGGAGACGAAGTCCTTGATGTCGCACCGCATGTTTTCGACGTTCAGCGAGAAAGCCATGACATACCAGCCGTTGCGGCGCTCGGGGGTATCAACGGGGAAGTACTTGATCAGCTTCGACGACTTCAGGGCGTTGATGAGGATTTCGGCGTTGCGGCGGCGCCGGGGCATGTTCCACGTGTCCATCCGCGCCAACTCAGCCAGGCCGATCGCCGATTGCATTTCGGTCATGCGGTAGTTCCAGCCCACCATGTTGTGGATATAGGGGAGCTTCTGCTCCAGTTCCAACAGGCTGAGGCGCTGCTTCACGTCGTAGCCGTGGTCGCGGAAGCTGCGGGCGGTCCAGGCCAGGTCCTCGTTGTCGGTCGTGACCATGCCGCCTTCGCCGCCCGTGGTAAAGGTCTTGTTCTGGCAGAAGCTGCAGCCGGCGATCTCGCTGAGCGTGCCGGTCTTCTTGCCCTTGTAGGCGCCGCCGAAGGCCTCGGCGTTGTCTTCGATGACCAGCAGTTTGTGCTTCCGGGCGAAGGCTTTGATCTTGTCCATGTCGCACACGTTGCCATAGAGATGCACCGGCATGACGGCCTTGGTGCGCGGCGTCACCAGCTTCTCGGCGGACTCGACGCTGAGGCAGTGGTCGTCCAGGTTCACGTCGGCAAAGCGCGGGATGGCGCCGGCCTGGACGATGGAAAAGCTGCTGGCGATGAACGTGTAGCTGGGCACGATGACTTCGTCGCCCGGCCCGATGCCGAGCGCGTTGAGGGCCACGTGCAGCGCCGCTGTGCCGGTGGCGACGCTGATCGCGTATTTGCTGCCCTGCCACTCGGCGAACTGCTTCTCGAATTCCATGCCGCGTTTGCCGGTCCAGTAGTTCACCTTCCCGGAACGCAGGACGGCCTCGACGGCTTTGATGGCGTGCTCGTCGAACTGGGGCCAGCCTTGCAGTTGGTTGCTGACGGCCTTCGGGCCGCCCTTAATCGCCAGTTGTCTGCTCATACGGTCTACTAGGTCGCTTTCCGAGGTGGGTTCACTGGGTGCCCCGGGTTTCACCGCGCTGGCTACCATCGCACCCGGTAGCCGCGAACGAGTCAAGGGCGAAATTTAGCCGGCGACTGGTGAAAGTTGCTTCTTCAGCTTGGCGAGCCGTGCCTGCCAATCGGCCCAACTGGACGCCCATGCCGGCCCCTCAAAGCTGGCGCGCGCGCTTGGCCAGAGTTCGTCGAGCGCGTTGAGTTGACGTCGCGCCCCCTCCCACTCGCCCCATCTCACGTAGGCTTCGATCAGGTTCAGGTGGTTTTCGGGATAAGCCGGGGCGAGCGCCAACGCGCGCTGCAAATGTTGCCGCGCTTTGCTGCGGCTTCCGATGCTGCCAACCGAAGGGGCATCGCGATACAGCAGCCCCAGGTTCCGATCGGGGCCGGCGTAGTCAAATCGCTCGTCCAATGCCTTGGCCGCCTTGAACTCACGCTCCATCTCTCTGACGAGCTTCAGGGCCCCCAGGGTTTTGGTTTCGGCAAGTTCGCCGAGATCCATGCCAAGGTAATAGTGCCCTTGAACGAGATCAGGCGCGCGGCGGACAACCTCCCGCGCGGCGGCGATGCCCCGCTCGGCGATGGCCGCCTGTTCGGTGCGGTTGCTGGCGACGTCCGCGAGGTCGAAGCACGCGCGCGCGAATTGCCACGCCGCCTGGTTATCCAGCGGCTGAGCCTCGTATCGCTTCTCCGCCGTCGGGTAGTTGGTGCGCGCGTAAAATGCTGAATCATTCTCAGCCAGTAGTCGCAGGCCGCAGAATGAGCATCCGAGCGCACAAACGAATCTAATTTGAAAGAGGAGGGTCCATGCCAGCCCGATTGGGAGCCAGCGCTGCCGCTGATGTCCCCAATTAATGATTGCCAATGGCATAATGCAGTCTAGAGTAAGGCGTTGGTGAGTTTAAACTGGAAAATATCATGCCAGGCGTGTTGCGCAGCAACGCTGCGCTGGCGCACGCTTGTCCTCACCTCCATGCCGGCAGCGGCGTTCCTCCCCGAAGCGGCTCAATTCTGAGATTCTTATGCGATTCCCGTTGGCGCTGACGGCGAAGATTGCCCGTCACATTATCAAGCACAAGGTTCTACGCACGCCCCGGTTCGCCCTGGTCCTGCAGCTCGAACCACTGCACACGTGCAACCTGACCTGCACCGGCTGCGGCCGCATACGCGAGTATTCCACTAGCCTCAAAGACATGATGACGCTGGAGGATTGCCTCGGCGCGGCCATGGAGTGCGATGCGCCCATGGTGTCCATCTGCGGCGGCGAACCGCTCATCTACCCCAAAATCGAAGAGCTGGTCGCCGGCCTGCGGGCCCAGGGCCGCATCGTCTACATCTGCACGAACGGCATGTTCATGCGGAAGAAGCT
>DATKNZ010000154.1:0-14970 GCA_035541055.1 Candidatus Acidiferrum sp.
CACAGAAAGCCGACGGTCCCTTTTACTTGGTCGCAGGTGCCGTCTCCTCGACGCTCGGCGGCATGGCAGGCTGGTCGGAAGGCGTGTTGGTCAGCCCGGCGGCGGCGGCTGGAAGGGAACCGCCCTTGGCAGCGCTCGCAGCATCCACGGCCGCCAGCTCCTCCGGGAGAATGGTAATCGCGATGCGGCGGTTGCGCGCGCGGCCTTCGGCCGTGCTGTTGTCGGCCACGGGGCGGAATTCGCCGTAGCCCACAGCTCCGAGCCGGCGCGGGTCCACCCCGGCAGTCTCGGTGAGGTAACGCACGGCAGCCGTGGCGCGCGCTGTCGAAAGCTCCCAGTTGCTCGGGAACCGGTGCCGTGCGGATGCCCGGATGGGGACGTTGTCCGTGTGGCCAATGACATGGATCTTCAACTCCGGATGCGCCTTCAGGATACCGGCCACTTTGCGCAACACCGCGGCCCCGTCCGGCTTCAAATCGGCCTCTCCGGAATCGAACATCACGTGATCCAGGATACTCACGGTGAGCTTGCCCTGCAGCCGGGAGATTGTGACGTCCTTGGATTCGAGCGCCGCGCGCATTTCATCCTCCAGGCTTTTACGAGTTTGCAGGGCGGTATCTTTCTCCTGTTGCAACTGCTCGATCTGCGCCTGGCTTTGAGCGAGTTTGTCTTTCAGGTCAGCGATCTCGGCGTCGCGCTTGACGGTGTCCGCCGACGCGGCGGCGAGCTGGGCCCCGAGCTGTTCCAATTCGTGCTTCTTTCCCCACGAGGCATACGCCAGCAGCACCAGCAACAGTAGAATCGTCAGGATGCTGGCAATGGTCCAGGTCTCTTTAGGCATAGCTCGCGACTAATTCTCGGCCGAGTGCAAGCCGCCGGTCCCCGCGCGGAAGGCGATATTGGTCCGCTCGGGATTGCCGGGCAATGCCTGGGCGCAGTTCCAATGGCAGACACCGCAATGCACGCACTTCTCGCGGTCAAAGGCGGGCACACCGGCCTGGCCCGGCGTGAGGGCCTGCCCGGAGCAAAGCTCGATGCAGATCTTCGTGCCGCATTTCTCGCACAGCTCCGGGTACAGGAACACCACGTGATCGGCGTAGCCCGGCGGCGCCTGCACCTTGCCGCCCAGCAGCAGGGCGTCTTGGTGCGAGATGAGCAGCTTGCCGTCATACGGAATGGCCGGCCAGCCCACCCGGTGCATGAGCGTGTCGTGGAGTGAAACACCTTTGATGGCGCACTCCTTCCCCAGCCGTTCGATCTCCTCGGGCGACAAGCGGCCCCGATAGTATTCCTGAATAGTCGGGATGCGCTTGCAGGGCTGGACAGGCTCGATGTTCATGGCGAAGCGTCCGTTGCTCAGGCCCGCCAAAGCCATCCCGATCATGCCGCGGACGGCGCCCTTCTGGAAGCCGTCGCGCGAGCGCTCGGCTACGCGCCCCTCTGTCTCGACCCAGCTTGCGCGGCGCCGCTTCACATACGTCTCCTCAAGATTCTGCCGGGTGAACGGCTTCCCGGCCTTGAGCAGCTCCAGCACACTTTCCGCAAGCTGCGTGCCGGTGGTCCACGCCTCGTCCACGCCGGAGCCGGTGAGCACGTTCGTGGTGCCGGAGCCCTCGCCGATGCGGGCGAATCCGTCCCCGACGAGCTGCGGTTCGCCGCGCCGGCCCGATTCGCCCAGCGTCTTGGCGCCCCAGGAGCGGAGCTTGCCGCCCTTGAGATAACGCCACAAATAAGGATGCAGCATCCAGTGCTGGAGATAGCGGTAGGCGGTCCGCATCGGGCTGTCGAACCACGACGGCACGAACACCCCCAGCGACGCGACGCGCTCCGGGTGCACGTAGAGGAAGCCGAAGATCTCGGGCTCCGGGTAGCCGAAGGTGTGCAGCACCGTGCCCGGCTTGAGGACCGAGTCCTCTGGCAAATCCACCACGAATTTCATGCCCACGGCCCACTCGCGGGCATGGTGTCCCTCAGGCAGGCCGAAGTGGGCGTCAAGCTGCTGGCCGATCGGGCCGACGGGGCCGTCGCCGATCACCGTGAGCGCGGCGTGCACGTCCATCCCGGGCAGGAACCCGTCGCCGGGCTTGCCTTGCTTGTCCACGCCCTGGTCAAGGAGCCGCACGCCCATGACCTTATGATCATCCAGGAGCGCCTCGGACACCGGTGTGCCGGGCCAGATTTGCACCGTGCCCGTGCTCTGCACCTGGGCGCCGACCCACTGCATGAATTGGCCCATCGAAAGCACCAGGCCGTCCTTCTTGTGTAGAAACTCAGGCGACCAGGGCAGTTCCAGGGCGTCGTGCTCGCAGGGCAGCAGCCCGCTGAACGCCCGGATGCAGGCGTCGGCAGCGCGCAACGGCCACGAACGGCGGCTGGCGCCGATCGGGTCCAGCAGGTACACGACCTTCTCTTCCGTGACCGGCGCAGCCATCGGAATCTGCTTCGGGTCGAGGTCGGGGAATGAGACGCGCAGCCCGCGGGCGCGGGTCACGACGCCGGAAACCCCGAAGGCGAGATCATCGGCGCGCTCGTAGCAAAGGACCTGCGGCGGCGCCCCCGGCATCGCGGCGCTTTCGACAGCGGGCGTGCCGTCCGGATTGAGGAGGTTGCGCGAGAGCGCCGTCAGGAACCCCGCAGTGGCCGGGCCAAAGCCCACGCACACGATGTCCACGTCCATGCGCTGACGCTCGATTTGGACCGGAGATTCGGTCTGGGAGGTTCGCTCGGTCATGGCTTGGTCCTCGGGCCGGCGAACGCGGCCTCAATGGCACAGATGAGCTTCTGTCCGTTGCCCGCGCCCATTCGCGGCAAGCAGAGCGCTGGCGGGGCGCTTGGCGTGGCGAGA
Source organism: Candidatus Acidiferrum sp. (assembly GCA_035541055.1). Lineage (GTDB taxonomy): Bacteria > Verrucomicrobiota > Verrucomicrobiia > Limisphaerales > UBA8199 > JAPLUA01. The sequence continues at coordinate 2,846 of DATKNZ010000154.1, forward strand.
TAGTTAGGCGCACTCATTGTAAACCCGCACTTTCCACTTCTCGACATTCACCTGAAAGACGATCTGGACCCCCTCCGCGTCCCCAGAATGCCCCCAGAGCGACATCCCCAGATCAAACATCGCTGGCACGATGACCGTTACGGCGTCTGGTTTGACCTCACCTTGCTGAATGAGCACCTCGCGAAACTCATCGGGTGAGCAGGGAATCTGCCGCGCGACGCGCAGTGGCACATATGGCAGGAGGTCTGGGTAGCCGGAGTACGGCCAGTCAGGGGAAGACTTGGGTGGCTGCAGTTCGAGGAGCCGGCACCGAAGGGACTCCTCGATCTCGTATGTCATCGTGCAGCCGCTGTAGGACATGCCATAAAACAGGGGCAGATCAGAGAACCCCTTCTTTTCAATCCCCGGAATAGCCTGCCAGTTAAGAGTCATGAGGTGGTGCAGGGGCCGAGGACCATGCTGCAGCCCAGAAAACCGAACGTCGCTAGGTCCTCCAAAATATGATGGAGAATAGCTTGTGGCGCGCTCGTAGAAGCAGGCCTGACCGCTGTAATACGCCGCTGGATATTCGAGCTCCTGTGGAAGCATACCTCCGCGTGTCAGTCACGAAGCACGGCATGGAAACCTGCCTGTATAAAACGGCGGTCGGTCCTCAGCGAGCTCCACCGCTTAACCTCATGTATGAAAACACAACTCATGCAGTCGGTGCGCGCGATCCAGTCAGCCGTGTCCACGACCAGTCCCCTCATTTGCGGTAGAGAATGGAATCATGATCCACGGCTTGGAGCCCATCCGTCGAGCGCCCAAGGCCCTTGGCACGATAGAGCGGGTCGTGCTCAAAACCGCGCTTCGTCCGGGCTGCGGCGTCCACAGGCACGAGCTGAAACGCGGGCTGGCCGCGGTAGAGCACGATGAACTGCGCTCCCCGCCGCACCTGCTGGACGACCTTCCGCAGGGAGGCGCGGAGCTCTTTGGCGCTGATCGTGCGAGTCATAGCGAGTTCATCGTAGGCTAACCGTGTGCCGCAGCCAATTCCCGGTGTCGGGATAAGTCCGATCAAGCCGGGTAATCCAGCGCCTCGGGTATCATGACCGTTTTGAGCGCCTCGGCGGCGCGGTCCTTGGCGAGGCGGGAGCCGGTCAGGCATCCGTCGAGCTTGGCGCGCAAGAGCATGAAGGGCTCCAGGCCCTTGAACGACACGCACGGGCCTGCTTTGCTCGGATGCGCCTCGCTGGCTTCTGCGACGTCGCTGTAGGCGCGGGCGGCACCGTCAATGCCCGGGACAATGCCCTCCAGGGCCGTCAGTTCCTCCGCCGAATAACAGGAGTGGCAGGTCTGCGCATTCCACTCGGGATGCCGGTTATAGCCGTGGACCAACTCGGCGCAGATGCGGCCCACTTCGCCCGCGGCTCGCGCGCATTGCACGTGGGCCAAGTCGGTGAAGAAGCTGACAAAAGCCGGCAAGCCCTCCGCCAGCGCCGGGTTGGCTGCGCCCTTCTGCTCCAGCTCGAGGATGTCCAGGATGAACTGCCGCGCGGCCAGCAGCCAGCAAAGCGCGTCGGCCAGCGGGAAGGTGACACTTTGGCGCGTCTTGTGGTAGAGCTTGTCGCCGTCGGCGTCGGTCGCCGTTTGCAGGTGCTTGAAGCTCCAGAGCCACAGCTTCATGGCGGTAGCCAGGGTGCAGGCGCCCGTGCCCGGGCGGTCGGAGGCGATGCGGCACAAGTCGCGTATCCACTGCTGGAACTGCGCCAGGAACAGCTCGTTCGTCATAGTGATGGAGAGCTGCAACCGCTGCACTGCCTCGGGGCCTTCGTAAGTGGCTTCGAGCTGCGCGTCCATCCATTTCTGGCCCAGGAAGCCAGGGCAGTCCTCCGTCACGCCGTAGCCGCCCATGAGGCTGACGGCTTCGCGCATCATGTTGGCGCCGTGGCCGGTGTTCCAAAGCTTGCAGGCGGGGCAGAGCACGTTGGCCAGTGAGTCCAGGATCACGAATTCCAGCAGCGGATTCTTACGCAGCTCGGCCAGGCGCTGCTCGTCCCGGTGCCCCTCGGGCCCGGGTAGGGACGCCTCGCCGAGGCGTCCGTCCTGGGGCGGCAGCGGACGCCTCGGCGAGGCGTCCCTACCCTGCAGGGCAAGATACTCGAGTGCCTCGGTATGCACGGCTGAGAGCGCTTTGAAGGCGGCCCGGCCCGAGAGCTTCTTCTCGGCCATGTAGGCATCCTTCTGCTTCTCCAGCGGGTCGAGTTGATCGAAGATGCGCGCGGCCTCGAAGCCGAGTGATGCACTGGCCTCGCCCGTGGCCCAGACGTCCACCAAACGGTGCAGGACGTCCTCCTTTTGCTGCAGGCCCAATTCGTAGCGGGGAGTGCCGGGCGCACCCTCACCGCCGCGGAACCGGCGCCGCTGATACATGATCACCGGCTCGACCGCCGAGAGCAGCTTCGCCGAAGTCATAAGCCCCACGGTGACCCGCGTGTGGCTGAAGACTGCCTCGATGACGTCGCTGTTCGAGTATCGGGGAACAATCACGCCGTCCTTGATGCTATAGCCGCCCACAATCCGGCTGGCGGGCACGCGCACATTGAGCACCGGGTCGCGCGTCGAGGAGAGCTGATGCACCAGCTTCTTGGTCGGTGTGCCGCGGTCCCAGGTGCCCGGGTCGGTCTCTTCCAGGATAATCATGCACGAGCCCTTGAGGCGCGGGTCATCGGAATCCACCGCCGCCGTGACGATGTTGGCGAAACCCATGTTCGTGATAAAACGCCCGCGCTTCTCCACCTGCAGGATCGGTTCCTTGCCGTCCGACCATTCCGCGACACGGACCTTGCCGGCCAGGATGCCCGTCTCGACGCCGACAAAGGGAATCGGCTCGGTGAGCGCGAAGGCGGCGCGAATCTGTTTGCGGTTCTCGCCGGGCTTGGGCGGCGCCGCCAGGCGCATGTAATGGTCGCGCTGCTCGGGCGTGCCACGCTCGTGGATGGGCGCCAGGCCGAGATTGCCCGCCAGGCTGCACGTGGCCGCCCCGGCATCCACCCAGGCCAGCTCGAACGCGATCAGCGCCAGGGTAAGGTTCTTCGGGCCTTCAATGAAGCCGCCATGCTGCGGGTCCAGGAAGGCCGCGGTGATGCCGCTCTCGTCGAACGAGGCCAGCAGACTGGCTTTCTCGGCCGTCCACTCATGCGAATTGCGCGCTCCCTGGGAAACCAGGCGGGCCACCGGCCCCCGTGCCACGGTGCGCGAGGATTGGACCAGCATGGCGAGGTCATAACGATCGGCGTAACGCCACATGATCTGCCGGACATCGTCTCCGGGCAGGGTTTGCAGGACAGGTGTTGACATAAAGATTTACGATATACGATTTACGGCTTACGAGCGCACTGCCGATTCGGCCGCTGGACTCGTAAGTCGCAAATCGTAAATCGTAAATGGTTGTAGGGCATCCATGCGCGGCCTGCAAGATAAAGCGTGTCGGCGGTTGGCTTCCCTGCTTGAATGCGCGCATCGGACGTTCGGCCCGTGACACCAAGACCTACAGAGGAGACGAGCCTCCCAGGCGGGAACCTGCCTTCGTTCCCGCCCGGGATGCACAACGCCTATCTCTTCTCGACCTTCAACGCCTTCTCCTACCAGATCGTCCTCTACAGCCCGATGGTGCTCTACGCCAAGACGCTGGGGGCGAGCGCCACCGTGCTGGGGATCATCGCGGGCATGATGCCGCTGCTGGTGATCTTTCAGATTCCCGCTGCCAGCTACATCCCGCGGCTCGGCTTCAAACGCTTCGTGTTCGCCGGCTGGGGCACGCGCGTCATGTTCATCTTCGCCATGGCGCTGGTGCCGCTGACCGGCATCTTCCTCAAGCCCGAGGCCCGGCTGGCGCTCATGCTCATGCTGCTGTTCTGCTTCAACCTGTCCCGCGGCATTTCGAGCTGCGCGTGGCTGCCCTGGATCACCACGCTCGTGCCGCCCCCGTTGCGCGGCAAATACCTCGCGCGCGACCAGGCGGTTCAGAACCTCGCCAGCTTCATCACCTTCCTGCTGGCCGCCGGCTGCCTCGCCGGCCAGACGCGCCCCTGGCAATTCGCCGTGCTCTTCGCCTTCAGCGCCGTCATGGGCGCCGTGAGCCTGACCTTCCTTAAGCGCATCCCGGACGCCGACCTGCCCGCGGAGGACCGCGCATCCCGCAGCGCCGTGCCCTGGCTGGAAATGATCCGCTACGAGCCGTTTCAGAAGCTGCTGCGCGTGCTGGTCGCCTATTCCGTGGCTTACGGCGGCATGACGGCTTTCACGGTGGCCTTCCTCAAGGTGGAAACGAACATGTCCGAAGCCATGATTCTGCTGGTCAACTCCGTCGCCTATCTTGGCGGGCTGAGCAGCCTGTGGTTCCTCGGCTCGCGGCTGGACCGGCTCGGCAGCAAACCCGTGCTGACGTTCTGCTACTGCGGGTGGGTGGCCGTCCTGGCGGGATGGGTCAGCCTGTCCGGCGGCGCCTTTCCGGTCAGGATGGGCATGGTCCTTGTGCTGCAGTTTCTGATGGGCCTGCTGGCCTCCTTGATCCAGATGGCCAACACGCGTCTGGCCATGGCGGTAATTCCGGTGATGGGCCGCAATCATTTCTTCGCGATCTACTCGACGCTGGGGAACGTCACCTTGGGGCTGGCGCCCATCGGCTGGGGGCTGCTCATTGATGCCATTGGCTCGCGCTCGCCGATATGGCTCGGGCTTGCGTGGAATCGCTACTCGGTTTTCTTCGCGGCTACAGCGCTGGCGTTCTCGGGCACGCTGGTCCTGGCCCGCCGGCTGCACGAGCCCGAAGCTGCCAGCATGGAAGCCCTCCTGCGCGAAATCCTCATCCAGTCCCCGCAGCGCTTCTGGATCCGCTTCTGGCCCCGTGGCGGGACGTGAGGGGGTGGGCCGGACATGGAAACATCCGACATCCAACATCGAACTTCCAACATCCAAGGACTGATCTCGAGCCGCTCATTGGATGTTGGATGTTCGATGTGGGATGTCGGATGTCGCCTCGGATCGTGTCGAGAGGTAGCCGAAGTCTTAGCCCGAATACGGTGCAACCGATGATGGCGGATCAGGCATAGCCGATAGCCAATAGCCGATAGCCGATGCACCCAAGCGGCGCTCATCCGGGCCGGAATTTCTCCTCCCTGCTGCGTGGCCGGCTCGGCTATTGGCGATTGGCTATCGGCTATTCTGGATATTTCACCCGGGGCTGCCGCCTGGTTGCGATTCGCGATTTCCGGCGTATTTCGAGCCTAGCTCGCGCTGTGTACAAGGGGTGCACACCGGATGCACCAGGGATGCACAAGGGCTAGCCCCGTGTGCATCCCCTGTGCATCCGGTGTGCACCCCTTGTACGCAGCGCGAAGTAAGCCCTTTTGGCTGGCGGCAGGGGCTGGGGCCGAGGGGGGACCTGAGCCGGAGGCAGCACCAAAGTGTCCAGTTTTTGGACAGGCAGCCGTTTGAGGGCGGGGTAGTCCCATGCTCATCAGGCGTGGGGTTGGCCTGCGCTGGAGTCGGGGCGAGCTTTGGAAGAGCGGATTCCTTTGCGCCCGCAGAGCGCGCGCTTGTCTGCGATTGCGGCCATTCCTGTCTGTTCAAACGCGGCCCCCCCGCATAGAGTCTCAGACTGAGATGGTTCCGGATGCTGAAGCCGAGTTGCTCGCACGCTGCCGTCGGGGTGAGGCGCAGGCGTGGGACGAGTTGTTCGACCGGCATTACGCGGCGGCGGCGCGGTTCGTGTTTCAGCTTGGGGACGCTTTTACCCGCGAGGATGCCGAGGAGATTTGCCAGGAGGCATTTCTTTCGGTCATCCGGAACCTGGGTAACTTCCAAGGCGAGAGCCAGTTCCAGACCTGGTTGTTCCGCATTGCGGCGAACAAGGCGCGGGATTGCCGCGAGCGCCAGCAGGCGGCCAAGCGCGGCGGCGGCAAGGCTCCGCTCTCGTTGCAGGCCGAGGACCCGGAGAGCGGGCTGACGCTGGATCCGCCCAGCCCAGGCCCGGCGCCGGACGCCGCGCTGATCAACGCCGAGCAGGGAGCGCTGGTCCACCAGGCGGTGGCCCAGCTCGGCGACCCTTGCCAGGAGATCATCGAGTTGCGCTATTTCGCCGACCTGAGCTACGACGAAATCAGCCGCGCCTTGGAGCTGAATCCGAAGACGGTCAGCTCGCGTTTGAGCAAATGCCTGGACCGGCTCGAAGAGCTCATGCGAGGGCCGGCGGTGCGGGGAAAACCGGCCCCGTTTGCGTCTAACCTTTAGCTGCTATGGCGAACGAACAGGAACGCCCGATTGAGAAGCTGCTGCGCGAGGCGGCGAGGCAGCGTCGCGACCAGGCACGCGAGCCGTTCGCGCTGCATCCGGCCACGCGGCGGCTGCTGCAGGGAGAAGTCTCCCGGCAGTACGGCGGCTCCCAGGCCCAGCGCCGCTCGCCCGCTGACCGGCTGACCCGCTGGTGGCCGCGCCTCGCGTGGGCTGGGGCGACCCTGGCTGTGCTGGGGACGGTGGTGTGGCTGGTCTTGCCGAGCTTCGAGCGATCCGAACCGTCCATGTCGTTGGCAAAGAATAAGTCCATGGCGGAAACGGCGGCGGGCTGGAAGGAGACGCCAGCGCCGCCGGAGAGCCACATGAAGTTAGGCGCAACTCGGATGCACGAAGACGAATTGCAGAAGAGCGCGGCGCCGGTCGCACCCCCGCTGCCGCATGCTGCCGCTCCCGCGGCGCCGACGGCGGCCGCTATCGAGAAGACACCAGCCCCGACCCCCGCTGAGGCACCGGCGCGCACGCGCCGTCAAAGCGCCTCCGAACCCGCCGCCGTCGCCCAAGGTGGAGCTGCTTCCGAGCGAGCGGCAGAAAGGACGACCAGCGCCAGGGAATTGGACTACCCACAGCCGGCGCCGTCAGCCGCTTCCGCGAGCGGCGCCATCGGTGCTGCTACACCGGCCCCTGTCCAGCCTGCGCCCGCACCGCCCGCAACAGCGCCCCAGTCCGAGCTGCGCCAGATGGACAAACTGGCGGCCAATCGGAGCGATCAACTACTCAGCGACTCCGGCAAGTACAGGCTCGATCGTTCCGCCTCCGCTCACGCGGCCACGCTCCCGGAGGCCGCTGCCGCGCCCATCACCTTCCAAGAGGGCCTCATGAACTCGCAGCGGTTCACGCAGTCGGCAAATCAAACGCAGTTTGCGCTCGCAGACCGGGCAAAGCCTGTGTTTACCGTCCTGAATACGTTCCGCCTCGAGCAGAGCGGCTCGAAGCTGCGCATCATAGACGCCGACGGCTCGGTTTACTCGGGCTCGATACACGCCACGGACGCGCAGCGGCAGCAGCGCGCTGCGACCGCGCAGGCGCCCGCCCCGGCGCAGAAGGACCAGTTCCAGTCGCGCCTTGGAGTGAACGGCAACGCGCAGCGGAACGCCGCGCAGTCCTATGCCTTCCGTGTCACCGGCACCAACGGAAGCCTGCATCGGAAGGTTGTGTTCAGCGGTGAGCTGTTGCCGGCTCTCAACCAGGCGGCCGCGACGGTCTCCTACACGAATGCGGTTGCGGTGCAGAACTTTGGCGCCGTGCAAAACAACTCAAACCAATCGCTTTCCGGGCCGTTCTCCAACAGTCGCATTTCCGGCAAGCTGGTCATCGGGAAGGCCAAGGCGGTGGAGCTTAACGCAGACCCGGTGAATCCCTGACCTCGCATTTACGATTTACGATTTACGATTTACGAGTGCACTGGCGAGCCGGGAGTTTGGTTCGCAATCGGGCTATGCGCGTGACGCTGGCTGGTAGGGACGCCTCGCCGAGGCGTCCGGGTCAGTGCGCGGCCGCGGGCGGACGCCTCGGCGAGGCGTCCCTACCAGGCTGCATGAACGACGTACGCCTGCTTCGTAAATCGTAAAGCGTATATCCTAAATGCCACCGCTCAGTATCCGTCAAAGTCGTTGTGCGCGCTCCCGGCCCGGGCCAGGCGGAGCTGGGAGATGTTGATGACCCACGACGCGATGTTGGCCTGGGTGATCGGCATGGGCAGCCGCGCGAGCATCGAACGCCAGCGGTAAAAGCGACGGTACATGTTCTCGACGTTCCGCTCCAGCTCCCCGGCCGTGCCGTAGGGCGGGCGGATGTAACAGACCTGCCCGGGCCAGCGATCCACGTTCGCCAGGTCCGTGATCCGGCCGTCGGCGTTCATGCGGTCGTAGAGTGCTGTGCCTTTGACCGGGGTGAGGATGTTGAAGTAGGCGGCTGGGACCTTATGCCGCATCAGGAACTCCAGCGTGGCGTCGAAGGCGCCCTCGGCCTCGCCATCCCAGCCGAAGATGAAGTTTAATGAATAGCTGATGCCGCGGCGGCGGAGATTGGCGAACATGTCGGCGTATTTGTCCGTCTTGTTGAAGCGCTTGTTCATCCCGTCGAGGGTCTGCGGATTGATGCTTTCGAGGCCGATGTTGACGTGCAGCAGGCCGCTCCGTTTGGCCAGGTCGAGGAACGGCTCGTCGTTGCAGAGGTAGGACGACCAGAGCGCAGACCAGCGCAGCTTCAAGGGGACCAATGCCTCCATCAGTTCCATGGCATGGCTGCGCTTGCCGCCAAAGTTGCTGTCGCCGAAGAAGATATTCCTGGCCCCGCAGCGCTTGATCTCCGCGATGACCTCCGGCACCGGCCGGCAGCGATAGCGGTCACCGAGCAGGAGCCGTTCGGAACAGAACTCGCAATGGAAGGGGCAGCCACGCGAGGAGACGATCGTGAAGGCGCTGAACCAACTGTAAGGCCGCATGTCCAGCAGGTCGTAACGTGGCACTGGCAGGCCGGCCAGGTCGGGAAGCAACTCCGCCTGGTAGGATTGTTTCAGGCGGCCCGCGCGGGCGTCTTCGAGCATCTGCCGCCAGATGTGCTCGCCCTCGCCGGGGCCGATGGCTGACCCGTGCGCGGCGGCCTCCTCACCGTAGAAGAACGTATGCGGGCCGCCGAGGATCACCGGCACGCCGCGGCGGCGGAATTCGTCGGCGATGTCGTAGGCGCGGAACGAGGTGAGGGTCGTCGTCGTGATGGCCACCACGTCCGCCCGCCCGTCGAAGTCCAGCGGCTGAAGCTGCTCGTCAATGAGCTTGATCTCCCAGTCGGGGGGCGTGAGCGCGGCTAGGTAGGGTAGGGTGAGGGGAACGACGTTGCGGCGGCGGACGCGGAACACTGAGCGATCCGCTTTCGAGCGGTAATGCGAGGGCTGAATGATGAGCAGCCGGTCGGGCATGGGTTTAAGCGCTAGGCTAATTCATACCTGACACCACTCAAATCCGAAGGCCGAAATCCGAAGGCCGAAAGAAGGCCGAAGCCCGAAATTCGAAGGGGCCGGGGCGGTGCCTTCTGACTTCGGATTTCGGCCTTCTTTCGGCCTTCGGATTTCGGGCTTCGGATTTGGGCGGAGTCATGTGAATAGCCCTGCTTACGAGCCAGCGGCCGCCGCTACGAATCGGGCGCCGATGGCCTGCTGGTTGCCGCCGACCAGGCTGACGTTGGCCGCCGGGAACCGCCCGCCGGCCACGGCATCACACGCCGCCACGCACTGCCAGGCCGCGGCAGCCATCAGCCCCTCGCCGAGGACGCGCTTCACGCTCAGGCGCGGCCCAGTCCAATTGCCCCAGGCGGCGGCTTCCGGCGCATTGGCCCGCCGCCCGCCGCCAAGCCCATCGCAGAGCAGGTCGGAGTTTGCGCCGCCGAGTTGGCGGCGCATGGCCCGGGCGGCTTGCGCCCGATTCAGGCGGGCGGAATACGTGAACGGGTCGGTGATGGCGGCGAGCTGCACGCGGTGCGCCGACAGGCTGGGAGGTAGGGACGCCTCGCCGAGGCGTCCGCTGGCGCTGCCGCTCGGACGCCTCGGCGAGGCGTCCCTACCGGGCTGAAACGTGCGGCTTAGGCACAGCGCCCCCGCGCCGCCGGTGAAGACCGACTCCCGCTCCAGGTGCCACAGCGCGTCAGCCAGAATCCAGTGAGTCTCCTCAGCGCCGAGGACCAGCACCGCGTCCACGCGGTTCTCCAGGAGCCACTGTGCGCCGAGAGCGAGGGCTTGCAGGAAGGCGCTGGGATCGCCCACCAGCGTGTAGGTCAGCGTGACCTTTTGCAGCAGAGTCGCCACGTGGCTGGCGGGCGCGGCAAATACCGTCTCGGGAAACAGCAGCGGGCTGGCGGTAGCGGGATCGCGCAGGGCTTCATCGTAGAAGCGGCAGCAGTAATGGACGCAGCCGGTCTGCAATGCCACGACCAGGCCCAGCCGGACATTGCCCTCCAATGGCACGTTGGCCAGGGCTTCGGTAGCCGCAGCCGCGGAGTACTGCGTGATCGCGCTGGTGCGGCGCAGGCGGGGGTGCGTGAAGAAAGCGGGCCGCGCGGCAGGGCTCGGAACGAGACGCGCCCGCAACGGCTGCTGCCCTCCGGGGCGCTCGAGCGCTTGCACTGGCAGCGGCTCCGCGCAGGCCAGGGCATCCCGCATGGCCGTCACGCCCCAGCCGGCTGGCGAAACGGCCCCGATGCCACAGATGTAAACTTCGCTCACGCTTTGGGATTTACCGTTTACGATTTACGATTTACGAGTGCAAGGCCGGGACCGAAAGCCGGTTCACAAACCGCGCTCCCGCCGCCGGTTTTGAGCATTTGGGATTGAATCATTTGGATTTGTTTCGGATTTCGGATTTCGGGTTTCGGATTTCTTCTTCTGCTTCGTCCTCAGCTCCACTTTCGCAACACCAGGCTCGCATTGACTCCTCCGAAGCCGAACGAGTTCGATAGCGCCACTTTCACCGATGCGTCCTGAGCCTTCCGCACGATGGGGAACGTGCACGCCGGGTCCGGCTTTTCCAGGACCACCTCGGGCGGCAGCCATTGCTCGCGCAGCGCCATGAGGCAGATCACAGCCTCGACCGCCCCCGCGCCGCCCAGCAGATGGCCGATGCTCGCCTTGGTGGAACTGACCGGCAGGGTCGCCGCCCTTGGCCCCGCCCAGGTTTGAATGGCCAGCGCTTCGGAGCTGTCGTTCAGCGGCGTGCCCGTGCCGTGGGCGTTGAGGTAGTCAACATCGGCAGGAGTGATGCGCGCGCTGTCGCAGGCGAGTGCCATCGCGGCGGCGGCGGCATCGCCCTGGGGATGCGGCTGCGTGAGGTGGTGCTGATCCAGGGTGGTGCCATACCCGGCGAGTTCGCCGAGAATGGTTGCTCCGCGGCGGCGCGCACTTTCGAGCGTTTCCAGCGCGAGCAGCGCCGCGCCTTCGCCGAGTGCCAGTCCGTCACGGTTGGCGTCAAACGGCCGGCAGGTCGTCGGCGAAAGAGCCTGCAGGGAGTCGAAACCGGCAAATACCATTTGGCTTAGCGTGTCGTAGCCGCCGGCCAGCACGCGTTCGGCCTGGCCGGAGTGGACGATGTCCCAGGCATGGCCGACGGCGTTGCTGCCCGAAGCGCAGGCGTTGGAGATGATGCTGATGGGCCCGCTGAAGCCGATGGCGTCCATGACCAGCCGAGCCTGGAGCTGCGACTGGTAGTGAAGGGCGCGGGTGGCTTGCGAGCGACGCCGGACCGGTGCCTGCACCGCCTGGCGGAAGTAGTCTTCGCCCAGCGTCATCCCGCCGGAGGTGGTGCCCAGGACCAGCGGCAGGTCGTCGGCCCGTTCCCAGCCTGCTTGTTCCCAGGCCTCCAGCGCGGCGGTGATCAGCATCGTGGCCGGGCGATCCAGTCGGGCGAGCTGGCGCGGGCCCAGGCGGGTAGGCGCCAGCGCCTCCGGCAAATCCGCCTGCGCCGCGACCTTCACCCGCTGGCGGCTTACGTCGAAGAGCGACACCTGGCGAAAGGCGGTGCGACCGGCACGGAACCCGTCCGCGTTGGCACGCCAGCCCCGGCCCAAAGCCGTGAGGATGCCCGCGCCCGTGATGACGACTCGGGAAGGGCCGGGACGAGGGACGGTGGGCGGGAAGAGCATGGCGGGGCGCAGTCTTGAGTCTAAAGTCTAAAGTCTTGAGTCCAAGGCCGTAAGCCGTGCGTTACCTTCGTCGTCGTCCGGTAAAGCAAAGCGTCCGCGCGCATGCAAAGCACCCGGCTACGAGGAGGACGACGAGAACGCGGACGAGCCATCGCGGCGAC
>DATKNZ010000155.1:0-44475 GCA_035541055.1 Candidatus Acidiferrum sp.
GGCCAGGTGGTCGAGATTGGTGTCTGGGCGTGCAGCGATGTCGGCGAGCAGGTTGGTGAAATGCCCCGCCAGCCGCCGGACTGTGGGGGCTTCGAGGAGATCGGAGTCGAAGTCGCAGCTCAAGGTCAGGCCACCTGCTGCGGCATGGGCGCGGATGACCAATGCGCAGGCCCTGAGGTGCGCCTCGAAGGCGGACTCCCGCCAGCTCCTGCCATTGCCGCTGATCGGGGGTTCCGAGAGGATGAGCGCGACATTGAAGGGTATATGCCCTGCGGAACCGCTCTGGGGGCCGGGCAAGGCGAGCACGTCGCCGGACGCCATCGGCAGGTTCTGAGTGGCTTCGCCCAGGGACACGGCTAGTTCGTCCAGAAGGTCCCGCGCCGTCATGGCGCCGATTACGCGCATTCGCAACGCGATGAGCTCAGGCGAGCCAGATGCCCCCTGAAGGGGCTCACCGAGGCTGGGAGCGACCGCAGTGCCGAGGATAAGGTCGCCCTGGCCGGTATAGCGGAACAGGAGCGCGTAGAGGGCCGCGAGCAGCGCGACATGCGGCGTCGTGCCGGCAGCTTGAGCCATTCTTTGGGCCTCCTGCCAAACGCCCGGTCCGATTTGGGCCGACACGCTTGCCCGCACGAACGAGGGGACCGGGGGCCGCTCGTGGTCCCAAGGCAAATTGGGCGGGGGCGGCGGTTGCGAAAGCCGACGGCGCCAGTACGCCTTGTGCTGTTCGGGGGGAGCGGAAGCGAGCAGTGTCGAGGTCGAAGGGTTCATCGTGCGGGCGGAGAACTTCACATGCTTAGCAGGCGGCCACGGGTTCCGCTTTGCCCACGACTGCCGCTTCAGCCACTCGCAGCGGTTGGACCACGTAGTCGCCAAGCACCAGCACGTCCAAGCCCGCCTGGGTAAAGGTGTGCAGTGCCTCCTGCGGCGTGCGCACGATGGGCTCGCCTTTTACGTTGAAAGACGTGTTGAGCAGGATGGGAATGCCGGTGAGCGCCTCAAAGGCCCTGAGCAACGTCCATAGCCGCGGGTTGTCTTGCCGCGCGACTGTCTGCACCCGTGCCGATCCGTCCACGTGGGTGACCGCCGGCAACTGCCCTCGATACGCGGGCAGCACCTGGGTCACGTAGAGCATGTGCGCGAAGGAACCCTCGTCCCCGGGGGCGACATCGAAATAGCGCCCGGCACCTTCGCTCGTGACTACCGGGGCAAAGGGACGAAACCCTTCACGCTTCTTCACCAGGCTGTTGATCCGATCCCTCATTCCCGGGACGCGCGGGTCTGCGAGAATGCTCCGGTTCCCCAGGGCGCGCGGGCCAAATTCCATGCGGCCCTGAAACCAGGCCACCACCTCCCCGGCGGCGAGGCGCTCCGAGACCAGGCGGCACAAGTGCTCGAACGAGTCCGCCTTGGCCCAGGAACAATCCTCGCACTGACCGAGTGCCTGCCGGATCTCGGCTTCGGTAAACTCCGGCCCCCACAGCGGCACGGTCATTCTCCGCGGGCGAAAGCCCGGGTCATGCAGCTTGCTCGCGTAGAGCGCCGCCCCGAGCGCGGAGCCGTCGTCCCCGGCAGCCGGTTGAACGAATATGCCCTGGAACATCCGGCTGCGTCGCAGCACGCCATTGAGCGAGCAGTTGAGCCCCACACCGCCGGCGAGGCAGAGATGCGCCTGCCCCGTTTGCGCTTTGAAATGCCGCAGCACGTGCATCTGGCAGGCCTGCAGCACCGCTTGCAGTGCGGCGGCAACGTCCTTGTGGTGCTGCGTGATCTCGCCTTCGGGCTCACGCCGCGGCCCGAGGCGCTCCTCGATGAGCTTTAGGACGCCTTCGTGCGTTTCCTTCTCCAACAAGGTTTGGTCTCTCGCGAACACCGGAATGGTGTACGTGCCGTCCTCCTTCAGGCTGACCATCTCCATCAGCTTGTTGAAGTAGCGCCGCGGATTCCCGTAAGGCGCCAGGCCCATCACCTTGTATTCGTCCATGTTCATACAGAAGCCCAGATACATGGTGAAGACGCCATACAAAATGCCGAGCGAGTGGAACGTCAGCAGTTGCTGCAAGACCTTGATCTCGCTCCCCTGGCCCACGGCGACGGTCATGCTGTGAACTTCCCCTGAGCCGTCGCTCACGAGAATGAGCGCCTCCTCAAAGCCGCTCGGGTAGAATGCGCTTGCCGCATGGGCAACGTGGTGCGGCACCGCGACGAACTTGGCGCCCCAGTCCACCTCGGGATAGTGGCGCGCCAAGTGGCGTATCTGCGCCTCGGGAGAGTACAGCTCGGCGTACTGCTTGCGGGCGTACCCGGGTTCCCGAAAGGCCGCCTCGAAGGCCTCGTAGGCAAAGCCGTGCGCCAGGTGGTCCAAGTCGCCGATCTGCAGGCGGCCCGCCGCCAGGCAGTACTCGATCGCGCGCACGGGAAAATCCCCGGTGCCCTTCTCCCGCGTAAACCGCTCCTCGGCGGCGGCGGCCACAATCTCGCCGCCGATTACCAAGGCGGCCGCGGAGTCGAAGCCCTGGTTGATGCGGTATTGCCGCCTGGATAAGCCTGGAAGTTCCCGTGCCTTGAACGCAACGTTGTGGTGCACACCGCTGAGGCCGATGATCTTCATACGCGTCTCAGGTAATGCTTCTGCTTCGCTCGATTCCTGTCACGTATTGGCTGCGCGAGTGGCCGGATGGGCACGGGTGGCTCTTGCAACCCCTCTTCGGTGTCCCTCTGCCCAGTCCTGTTATTCATGCTCAGGAATGTGTCCCAGTCTCGTTCCCAAAGAACCAAAGTCCACTGGGGTGAAAGCCTCGGCCGAGAGTGGGTCAGGTGGGGTGGACGGCGTAGATGCCGAGACGCGCATCTGCAGGGCAGGGACGCCTCGCCGAGGCGTCCGCCACTGCCACCGATCGGACGCCTCGGCGAGGCGTCCCTACCAGCGGAAAGCGCTCGGGCTAGTCCCAATTCGGCAGGTACACGGTGCCGTTTGAGGCCGTTCCGCCGTCGCCTTTCACCGAGGCCCGGATGGTGTACGTGGCGCCCGCTTTGCGGAAGGGCAGCCGCAGCACGTAGAGCGGGAAGCTCGGGCTGGACCCCGTAAACCCGGTATGCGTGTCCCGGTCGATCTCCACCCCGTTCTCCAGCAAGGCCGTCCATTGGATGTCCAGGCCATAGGCCCCGGTCTTCCAGCAGAAACAGACGTCAACTTCCCCGGCGTTGGTCAACTGGGTGCTGGCGTCCCAGTCCATTGTGAAATACGAGCTTGAACTCGTGATCTGGGATGCTGTCCACGTGCCCAGTATGAGAGGGGTGGCGCTCGGGTCATAGTTCACACCCATCCGCGTCAGGCGCTGCTGGTGCGTCGCCAGCCGGGCGGTGAAATCCGTGTAGTTCTTCTGCGTCGCCTGGACCCATGTCAACTCAGCCATAGCGCACAGGCGCGGGTAGGACTTGAACTCAACATTGAGCAGTGAAGGCACATACTCGCACCACTGGTTGCCCTGCGCGCCGAGGATATAGGAATTATACTGCGACGGCAGGCTGGAAGGGACTGGCTCCAGGTTGTAGACGGTGCTGAGGGGGATGTAGTTGCCAATAGCCGGCGGCTCGTTGGACCACGTCACGCCCGTGTTCTGGTAGTAATCGAAATAGCAGTTGGAGGTCGGGGTCATCACCACATACTGGCTGGCGCTGGCGGTAGGCACCGCTTCGCTGCCGCTGCCGGTAATCCAGTCCATGCACACGGCGTTCGTGAGAATGCCGCCGTACTCGATCTCGCTCCACCCGATCATGGTGCGTCCGTGAGCCTGCAGCCAATTGGCAATCTGGGTGCTGAACCAGCTTTGATACTGCTTCACCGTGGTCAGGCCCAACTGCTGCATCTTGGTCTTGTCCGCCGAATAGCTCAGCCAGATGCTGCTCGTCACCTCGTCCCCGCCCGTGTGGATGTATTGGCCGGGGAACAGCCCGATGACCTCCGTCAGTATATTCTCCAGGAAAGTGAATGTGCCGCTCGTGCCGGGGCTATAGACATCATAGGTGTAGTTGATGTTGTCCATGCTGTAGGCGTAGGTCGGATTGCAACTGTACTGCGGATAGGAAGCCACGCCGGCGGTCGAATGGCCGGGCATTTCAATCTCCGGCACGATGGTGATATGACGCTGCGCCGCATAGGCCACGATCTCCCGGATATCGGCCTGGGTGTAGTAGCCTCCGTACTGCCCGCTCGCGTTCCATGCCGTGCTGGCCCGCGGGTTCAAGTAAGGGCTCCAGTCAATGCCATTCCGCCAGGCGCCTACCTGTGTCAGCAGCGGATAGCTGAGAATCTCGATGCGCCACCCCTGGTCATCCACCAGGTGCCAGTGGAACGTGTTCAGCTTGTGCAGGGCCATGGCATCGAGCACCTGCTTGATCTCCTGCTTGTTGAAGAAATGCCGCACCACGTCGAGCATCCAGCCGCGCCAGGCGAAGCGAGGCTGGTCCTTGATATAGACGCAGGGGACCGTCCACGCTACTCCGCTGACCGGCCTGGGAGAGAACACCTGCGGCGGCATCAGTTGCAGCAGCGTCTGCACCCCATAAAACACCCCCGCCGAAGCCGGTGCCCGTATCACCACCGAATCCGGCGCCACGGTCAACTCGTAGCCTTCCCCGCCCAGGCGCGCATCAGCGTTCACTGTCGTCAGCAGCATAGCCCCGCGCACCGGCAGCCCCGCGGCATTGGTCTTGATGTCGAACTGGCACCCCGTGGACTTCAATAGCGTCGCCGCCAGGTATTGCCCGGTGTCGAGCGAGGCGCTGTCCACGAGGATCCTGGTCGTGGAATGAATGGGCAGGCCGGGCACCGCCTGCGTCGGGCAGAGCGTGAACACGCCCGGGCGAACCTGCATTTGCTGCGGGAGCGGAATGAGCGCCGGCGCGGCAGCTAATGCGGCCAATGCCGGGAAGCAAGCGATCAGCGTGCAGACAAGCTTCAGTTCGCGCTTCATAGGGACTTGCCGTGCCCGCCCGACGCCAGCCCCTGGCCAGAGCCACTCCATCGTGGCGTCGGTCGGCATAACGGGTCCAGGACTTCTGACGGGAACGGCTGCATTTGCCGAAGCCGGATGGTAGGAGAGGCCCTCCCAGCCTGCAATAACTCAATTGGGGTAGAGCGGCCCGGGCAGTGCCAATTCATGAAGGATGGTAGGGACACGTTCCACCGCGCCCCCCGTCTTCCCGAGATAGCAGGGACGCGATGGAACGCGTCCCTTCCACCCTTCATGGATTGGCCATGCAGCCCGGGACAAGAGTTGCGTCGAAGCACCAGCAGATCTCCTCTGAGAGGGGCGGGATGGTGGCACGCGCTGGTACAGGAAAAGGCGCAGCACAGAGGGACTGCGTTGCACCTATGAAAAAACACCAAGCAAAACTAACTGTCTATGTGACACCCCGCGCCGGGCCGGCGTTCATTCTACTCTTGGCCCGGCAAGCGAGAGGGCTAACATAGGGCTGATGTTTGCGGCATAAAGATGTCATACGACCGCGCCGATCATGATTACAGCACCGAGCAGGACCCGCTGCCGAAGGGTCATGCGGCCACGCACATTGGGATCTTTCTGGCCTGGGCGGTGTTCAATGGACTGGAGAACGACTTTCATCGGCAGCACTCGGCGGAGCTTCTGGCCCGGCTGCGGCGGCGGGAGATCACCGGGCGCCAGTTCTTCGAGGCCGCCTGCAACGGCAAGTTCGCTGAAAAGGATTTGAACCCGGAAGGCAATGCGTTTGCCGGGCACTACTACACCACGGATGACGGTGAGCGCGGGGCTTATTTCGCGGATTACAAGGCCGTGCTGGTCGCGGGGCTGCCCAGCTTCTGGCACGTCGCCGACACCTGGGCCAACTATGACAAGCTGGCGCCCGTGATCAGCCAGCGGTTCGAGAATTGGAAGCGCCCGCCGGCGCCCAGGCGCTGGTGGCAGTTCTGGAAATGAAGGCCGGGTCAATGGTCTTCACGCCCGGGCAATTGTCGCGCCGGGCCGAGTTCTACCATCAGCTCGGGCAGTTGACCGGCGCAGGCATTGGCGTCGTCCGGGCCCTCGAGCAGTTGCAGCGCAGTCCGCCGGCTCGTGCGTATCGCCGGCCCATCGGCCAGGTGCTCGCCGAATTATCCGGTGGCTGCACGCTCAGCGATGCCTTGCAACGTGTTCCGGGATGGCTGCCGGCGCTGGATCTCGCCCTGCTGCACGCCGGCGAACATAGCGGGCGCCTCGAGGCCAGCCTGCGCCTGCTGACCGACTACTACAACGCCCGTGCTCGCATGGCCCGGCAGATGTTGGGCGATTTGGCCTACCCGCTGTTCCTGTTCCACTTCGCTGTTTTCATATTCCCGTTCCCGGCGTTGTTCATTAGCGGGAACTGGGCGGCGTACCTGCTGCATACCTTTGGCGTGCTGCTGCCGATCTATGGATTGGCGGCACTGGTCATCTACGCCGCGCAGAGCGGGCACGGCGAGGGCTGGCGGGCGAGGCTGGAGGCGATCCTGTGCCGGGTTCCGGTCCTGGGCAGGGCGCGACTTTGCCTGGCGCTCTCGCGACTGGCCGCGGCGCTGGAAGCGCTGCTCAATGCCGGAGTGACGGTCGTCGAGGCCTGGGAAATGGCCGCCACGGCCAGCGGGTCGCCTGCCTTGAGCCGCGCCGTCCGGGCATGGCGCCCGCGCCTGGATGCCGGCGAGACCCCTGCTGAAGCTGTCCGCCAGTCGCCGCTATTCCCCGAGCTCTTCGCCAACCAATACGCCACAGGCGAAATCAGCGGCCAGCTTGATGAGACGCTGCGGCGCCTGCGCGCCTACTACGAGGAGGAGGGCTCAAGGAAGCTGCACGCCCTGGCGCAGTGGACGCCGCGCGCCGTCTATCTCTTCGTGGTGCTGATGATCGCCTACCAGGTTGTGCACTTCTACGTGGGCTACTTCAACCAGATTGGACAGGCAGCCGGCTGGTAACCCGCGGCAGCTTCGATCCGAGAAGGGCGCCGATGATTGCGGCCCCGGTCGCGAGATTCGTGGAACTACTGAGTTGACAAGTATAAAATAACTCCCCTAAACGCACAGGTCTTGCTTGCCATTCCCGGGCGGCAGGCTAGAATAAATCTCTAGAGAGGTCCACGCGTGAGGCCCGGTGAAGCAAACCAGGCCTGCGGTGGACGGAATGACTGGCGGGGGAGCAATGGACTTGATTTGGACGGTGGGTCTGGAGGACGGCGAAACGGGGCTCGTCGAGCGGGGAGTTCTGTTGCGGGCCGTGGTGCTGTACGAGGACTCAGTGGTGGGCAACCGGGCGCTGGCGATGCTCAACAGCGTCGCTCGCGGCGTGGCTACTCCGGGACGGCTCGTGTGCAGCCTGTGGAAATTCCATTTTCTAGAGCAACCTGCTTTCCTCGAAGCGGCGGGCGCGGACGCACAACGGGCGGACATCGTCCTGATCGCGCTGCCGGATGCGGCGGAGCTGCCGCTGGTGGTTGACCGCTGGATGAGCAGTTGGCTCGCGGGTGAGAGGCGGGCGCCCAAAGCGCTGGTCGCGTTCTCCGGCGGACCTTCCGGCGCGCCGGGGGCTTTGCCTACCATGCTGAGCACGCTCCGCGATGCGGCCAGAGTGGGCCGGATGGACTTTTTTGTGGCGGGCAATGGCAGCCTCGGTGAGGCCGCACTGGAGTCGGCGCTGGCCCAGGCACTGGCCATTCACGGTCGTGACGCGGGCCGGCCCTTCGAGCGCCGCGGCTGGCGCGACGTGAGGGCATAAGCGCGGCCCGGCGGGGGCACGGCAAAAGTGTTGAAGGGTTGAAGCGCTACAACGGTGTAGCGTGGTGCGTGCTGCGTATCGGGCTGGAACACGCAACACGCAACCGGCAATACGGAACACGCCGCCCACGCCTCAACACGTTCCGTTCACCCCCGCTCTCCGCCCCATCGGTTCTTTCAATGTAGGCGGCAGATTTATCAATTAACGCCCGGTCGCGAACCTGCGCTATTCAAGGGGCATGAACGAGACATTGACGAGCGCAACTGCCCCGCAGCGAACGCCGGCCCGGCATCCGGATCGGGCGATGAGCATCCTGCTGGTTCTGCCCGCCGGGGAGCGAGTCCGGGTCACGCCTGAGGCGCCGGAAGTGCCTCGCCGGGCGATGCTCCGCTTCAGCGTCCTGCCGCTGACAGCGGTCGCCGCCCTCACTCCGCCGGAATACCCGGTGCGGATTGTGGACGAGAATGTGGAGCCGCTCGATTACGAGACGGCGTGCGACGTGGTGGGGATCACGTTCATGACGGCTCTGGCGCCGCGGGCGTTCGAGATCGCGGCCGAGTTTCGCGGGCGCGGCAAAATCGTGGTCGCCGGCGGTTATCACGCCACGTTGTGCCCGGAGGACGTGGCGCTCCATTTCGACGCCGTGGTGGTGGGTGATGCGGAGGGGGCCTGGGAGCGGTTGCTGGCGGACATCGAGCGAGGTGAACTGAAGAAGGTGTACCGCCAGCCCGCTCTCCAGGAACCGCAGCCTGGCGCACGGGCCCCTCACCCCTTCCCTCTCCCCATCGGATGGGGAGAGGGTGGCCGCAGGCCGGGTGAGGGGTTGGTTCATGGTCCCATTGCACGGCCGGGGGCCTTGGGGGCTTCCCATGAACACCAGTTCAAGCGCTCCTTCCCGCCGTGCGGGCCCTGTGCGGCACGGCGGGTTCACCCTGATTGAGCTACTAGTTGTCATCGCCATCATCGCCATCCTGGCCGCTCTGCTCCTGCCCGCCCTGGCGTCGGCCAAGGAAAAGGCCAAACGGACTCAGTGCCTGAGCAACTTGAAGCAAGTCCACGTTGCCATGACGCTTTACGCCATGGACAACAACGATGTGCTGCTGCCCGCCTGGGAGCAGGGTGGCAACTTCGTCCAACTGGTCCTCAGCCCGACCAACGCCCAGGTCGCCACCTCGGTCGGCCTTATTAACTCGACCAATACCGCCAACGTGTGGGCCTGCCCGAACCGCCCCGGGCTGCCTTGGGTCAATCCCTACAACCAATACGCCCTGGGCTACCAGTACCTCGGCGGCGTCACCACCTGGTATAATGGCGTGCTGGGTCAGGCGTTCCCGTCATCAAGCCCGGTCAAGTTCGCCACCTCGAAGCCGCTTTGGGTGCTGGCGGCGGAAGCCAACGTCAAATATACCGACCAGGGATGGGGGGCCGACAACCCGACGGGCGGCCCCAAGCTCCCCCACCCCAAGGTCGGCGTCAACGTTCCTAAAGGCGGGAACCAGGTCCAGGTGGACGGCTCGGCGCAATGGGTGAAGTTTGAGAACATGACCTTCGTTACAGGCTGGGGCTCAACCCGCCTGGGCTGCTTCTTTCAGCAGGACCTGGGTGCGCTGGAGCCCTTCCGCAAGCTCATCGCCGCGACGCCTTGACTACCCCGCGTCTCAGTCTTGCGGGCCTGTCAGTGCTGGCCGCCACTGGCATACTGCTGCTCACGGGCGCTCCGGCCACGGCCGCTTCCCGCGACACCTACCTGCAGTGCCTTACCAACTTCGAAATCTACGCAGAGACCATCTGGCACGCCGCCTCCTATTCCGGTGCGCCTTCGGACTCGGGCTACTGGGGCGACGGGGGCAGCAGCGGCAATGGAGGCATCCGCGGCAATAGCGGCATCGCCGTGGCTTATGCTGTGCTGCTGATCGCGCAGCCCGGCAATGCGAAGAACACGACCCGCCTGAACCACCTGCGCCAGGCGCTCAATTATGACGCCGCCACCCACGTCACCGGCACGAACCTGTGCGAGGACGGAAACCACTGGGGCTGGAGCAGCTCGACCAGCACCGATTGGCAGACGCCCGAATGGTCCGGCTCGATGGGCCTGGCCTGCGTGCTGGCGCAGGCCCAGTTGCCCGCCGCCACCGTGCAAGGCGTCCAAAGAGTGCTGGCCTCCGAGGCAACCCACCGCGCAAGCATCGCCCCGGCATCCGGCTACGTGAGTGACACCAAGGCCGAGGAGAACGGCTGGGACAGCAATGTCCTCGCCTTGAGCGCGGCCTGGCTCAGCACCAATGCCAGCGCGGCCACGTGGCTCAACGCCGCGAAGCAGTACATGGCCAACACCTATACGCTGGCGGTTACGAACGGCGACCCCCTTGCCTCCTGGATCACCACGGTCACGCTCTACCCGAGCTGGGCGTTGGAGAACCACGGCTTCTTCCATCCGACCTACGAAATGGTGGCTGGCATGTCGCTTGGCGATTCGCTGCTCATGGCCCGGTTATCGAACCCGACGGTTGCCACCCAGCTTCAGGCTTTCGCCGAGCACAATATCCTGGGCGTCTGGACCAACGCTCTCACCTTCGGCCTGTTCGATTCCGGCGAGTTCGCCTATCCCGCCGGGCTGGACTGGGAGCTGCACGATTACGAGCAGAACTCCTACATCGCCTGGCTGGCGGCGCACTTCAACGACCCGCTCGCCCGGTGGGCCGACGGCCAGTTGGCGCAGCTCGTCCTCACGCGGCAGCTCGTCAACGGCAACGGCGAATTCGTCGGCCCCAGCGGCGGGGGTTTCTACCGCGAAGCCGTCGAAGCCCGCCGGACGGCCATTGCCTGGCTGCATTGGAGCAATGCCGACTACCCAACCGGCCCCACCAACATTCCCGCTCCCAGCTTCAAGTATTTCCCGGACGTGGACATCATCATGCAGCGCAGCCCTTACGGGTTCGCCTCCATCTGCTACGGCCCGCAGACCAACGGCAGCAGCCCACGCATCATGGCCATGGTTGAGGCGCCTTCGCCTGCCTCGTTCCCCACGAATGTGTTCGTTGCGTCGCCGCTGGAGCCCGGCGTCATCGGCTTCGGCGCGCTCGGCAGCCCCACCGCCGCCCGCCTGGTCAGCCTGAGCACTAACAGCAATGGCTTCCAGGCCGAGCTGCAAATCACCAATGGCAACAACGGCACCACCGAGGTGTATTTCAATTCCGTGGGCGCGGCCGTCGGCATCGTGGAGGTCTCTTACCCTGCTTCCGGCGTGGAGGGCGGCTCGGCGGGCAGCTTTGACACCGGCATCGAGAACGACCCGCTGTGCGGCGGCTCGCGGCTCCTTGAATGGGCTGGCGGCTCGGCCACCATTACCAACATGACGGGCGCGGCTCGGAACATCACCAACAACTGGCTCTGCGTCTCCGGCCGCTACGGACTGGCCGCCGGTCCGGCGGGCTACTTCAACTACCTGGCTGCCTCGACCTACAACCGCCTGGGCGCGGCCCAGGACACCCTTTCGTTCATCACCCAGGACCAGCTTGGCCCCCGCTATGCCGTTTATTTCCCCGGCCAGAACGCCGCGCAAACTGCCTCCAACGCCAGCCTCATTCGCTGGAGCGTCACGTCCTCGAACTACGTCCTGACCTTCCCCGGCCCCTCCGGCACCACCGGCCAGATCGTCGCCGCGCTCGGCCCGCCCCCGGCGCCTTATCCGCCCTACACTTTGCCTGTCTCGTCTATTACCGGCTCGTCCTACCAATCCTCCTATCCGCCCACCAATGCGGTGGATGGGAACTTCTCCGACTTCTGGGTCTCCTCCGGCACCTCGCCGGGGCAGGGGCCAACCACCAATCATCCTGAATGGCTCCTTGTCACCTTCCCGCGCCGGGTCGCCCTCAGCCGGTTCCAGGTCTATCCGCGCACCACCAACGGTGGCTACGGCCCCAAGGACCTCCAGCTCTGGCTCAACGGGGCCAGCGTTTACCAGGGCACCATGGCCCCGACCACCACGCTCGATGTCACGCTCAGCCCCCCGGCCTATGCCACCAATGCCGAACTCTACATCACCAGCTCCTACGACCCCGCCAATCCGACCAATTCCCGCAACGTCCAGGTCATCGAATGGGTCCTGATGGAGCGGGCCCAGCCCGGCACCTACGGCGACTGGGCCCTGCGCCAATTCAACGACGCCCAGCTCGCCGACCCAACCGTCAGCGCCGCCCTCGCCGACCCCGATGGCGACGGTGCGCCCAACCTGCTCGAGTTCGCTATGGGCGGCAACCCCCTCCAGGTCGACCCGACCAACTGCGCCATCCAATCTGTGTCAGCCACCGCCGGCCAATTCAAGCTCCGGTTCCGCGAGCGCATTGGCCTGATCGGCGTCACACGCACATTCCTGCTCTCGACCAATCTCACTTCGTGGACCTCCGTCACCGCGCTAAGCGTCACGCCGGTCCAGACCCTGGGCGACATCCAGTTGCTTGAGGCCCTCTTCTCCGCGCCCCCGGGCCAAACCTTCTACCGCGTCGGGTACACCGAATAGCGAGGCCCGTTAGCTAAAGGACAAATCGGCAACGGTGCCGAGAGGGGTCGGGCGGTTAAGCGCTGCTGACTTCTGGCGGAGCCGAAGGTGGCTCCCCGCCCGTTGGCGCTCGCAGCGCCCGTCGGCGGCTCCAGCGCAAGTAAAGGGTTCCGAGCACCAGGAGTGCCAACGCCGCCGGAAGCCATACCTCGATGAACAGCCCAATCCACGTCGGAGCCCTCACAGCGGTGACCGAGAAGTCGTCGAACTGCGCCATGCCGGAGGTCCAGGGAGAAGCGATGTTGGCGACGATCCACACGTCGGCTTGAACGGCGCCTTTGGGGGCCATGATGCCGGTCAACGTCATGGTCTTATACTGCTTCATCTCGGAGTCGCCAGACTTTGAGCCCACGATGGCGGTCTGCTGGTCCAGGCAGTCTGTATCCTTCTTGCCGAAGAACCGGAAATTGACCTCGATGTTGTCTCCCGGCTTCACCTTTGCGGGCAGCTTGTAGGCGAAGGAAAACGTAAACGGGCCGCGAGCCGGCCGCCCATGTCCCAGCGGGAACATCACGCTGCGAATATCCGCATGATGCGTCTGGCCGGCAGCGGGATTGGTGATGCCGATCTCGAAGCAGTTCAAGCCGGTGGCCGGGTCGCTCGTCCCGATGGCAACCGAGCCTCCGCCAAGCACCCCGTTGAACCAGCCCGACCAGCCGCGCTCGGCGCCCGGATTGGCCGGTCCAAGGAATACCCGCCGAGGGTCGGCCCGGGGCGGAGCCGGCACAATCGGCGACTCCTCAACGATCTTGCCCGTGTCGTCGGACCGCCAGGCCTTTTGCAACTGGAAGTCGCCCTCCGGATAGGGCTGCACGACGAGATAATGGCAATGCCTCGGGGGCGTGTCCCTGAAGACCACAGTGAATTGCTGCGACCAGTAATAGGGTCCACGCGATGAGACCACGGGCGACCCCAGGCCGAAGCCGACGACCTGGGGCTCGGTTTTCGGCACGCCCAGCAATTGGCGGTTCTGGGCGAGCTTCTGAAGGAAGCCCAGGGCCTCGCGCGTTCGGCCAGACTGGGGACTGCTGAAGTAAGCCTGCCATTCCCTGGTCTGGCGCACTTCGCGTTGGTGCCGTTCGAGGGCCCGCTGTTCAGCGGAGGAGGGCTGCGACTTCCGGCAACCAGCCGCGGGCCAGGTCAGCAGAAGGCCCAGGGCTATCGCAGAAAAACGGCGCGGGTTCAAAGACATTAAGAGAGTTGGCTGGCGGTTTCCTGCGTCGCTTGGCTGGGCCGGCGCGCGCTAACGGCCATTGGGGCTGCCCGGGTAGCACCAGAGGCTGTTCTTGTTCGTGTCGTAAACCTGGACGTACCAGGCCCCCATGCGGATATAGCTGACAGAGCCGCCGAACGCGGCCTGGATGGCGCCGTTGAGATGGCGGGCGCTGACGCCTTCGGCCGGGAAGTTTGCCCCGTCATTGAAGTACTGGGGGTCGGTTTCGTCCGTCTCCCAGAAGGCGATGTCGTCCGGCCGCATGGTGGCCAGCTTCTCGGGAGGGAAGTTGGTCCGGTCATAGCCAATAATCGCGCCGTTGATAGCGTAGCTGGACAACTGCTGGTCGCGTTGGCTGAAAAGGGAGCTGTTGGTGTTGTCCATCGGACACAGGTAGAGCTTCTGGTTCTTGAGGGTGGGCCAAAGCACGCCCTTCTCGATCCGGAACTGCGCCGGGCCGGAGGCCGAAGGGTCCAGGGTGTACAGCCAGCCGGGATACCCGGCATGGTCCTGCCTCAGCCAGTTCGGCGCCGGCAAAACGTCGCGGTTATCAGTGGCATACAGTTGTACGGCGGTGATGATCTCCTTCAGGTTGTTGATATCCACGGCTTGGATCGCCTTGTTCTTGGCCCTGCTGAGCGACGGCAGAAGCAGGGCCGCCAGGATGCCGATGATGGCCAGCACCACGAGCAACTCAACCAGCGTAAAGGCGAGGGCTCGGAATCCTCGGGTCTCCATGCGCGATCTGCGCGACATGAACGAAGAATTACATCCCACCTGCCCGAGTCAAGCGGGAATAGAGCAGCACGGAGCGCAGCTTCACGGCGCGCCCAAGCAGTAAACATTTCCGTCGTCGCACCCCACGACGACTTTGCCCCCAGCCACGGCGGGCGAGCTTCCGATTGGCTGCCCGATCTCGTAGGACCACAGCTCTTTCCCGCTCGCGAGCGACACCAGGTACAGCCGGCCATCATCCGAACCCACGACTACCTTGTCGCCGCACACGGCGGGAGAACTGTCCACCTTGCCGCGCGTGGCGAAGCTCCAAACCGGCTGCCCGTCGGCCCGCTTCACACAGTGCAGCAGCTTGTCGCGCCCGCCGAACACAACCACGTCCGCCGTGACCGCGGGCGAGGAGAAGTAAGGGAAATCGCGGTCCTTGAAAACCCAGGCCTTCTTGCCCGCGTTCAGATCCACGCACAGGAACTCGTTCTCATACTGGCCGAAATAGGCCCGGCCGCCCGCCAGCGCGACCGACGCCGCGATGTAGGCACCGGCATCCACCTCTTTCACTTCCTTGCCATCGGCCAGCGAGAGGACGTGCAGCAGGCCGTCGCAGCCGCCGAAGACCGTCTGCCCGTCGGCCACGGCGGGCGAGCCGTTGATGTAATTGCTGGTCTCGTACACCCAGTTGCTATGACCGGTGGCGGCGTCCACGCAGTGCAGCTTGTAGTCGTAGCTGCCGGCCAGGATTTGCAGCGCATGCGCGCCCGGCTTCGCAGACCTGACCCAGTTGGGCGCGCCCAGAATCTTGTCCCCGGTCTCGTATTTCCAAACCGGCTTGCCCGACGCGGCGTCCAGGGCATACAGGAAAGCGTCGCTCGAACCCACATACACCCGGCCCTCCAGCACCAGCGGCGAGGACTCGACGCCCCCGCCCGTCTTGAACTCCCAGGCCTTGCCGCCATCCGCCAGCCCCAGCGCATAGACCTTCCCATCGTCCGAGCCGATGAATACGCGCCCGCCCACGAGCGCGGGCGAAGACTTCACCGGCCCGCCCGTTTTGAACGTCCAGAGCAGGGACAGGCGATCCGGCAAGCGGCCCGCGGCCACTCCAGTCAAGGCCGGCCCGCCCCGGAACATGGGCCAATCGGCTGCCGTCAGGCACAAAGGCCAGATCACCAACCCCAAAGCCGCGACTCGGTGTATCATCCTCATGAGAATTCGTGACTCAAAACCAAGGACAGGCAATTATCCTGCCACCACCCCGCAGTCGCAACGCGAAAGGGCGGCGTCAAGGGCGTAGGCCGGGGGCCTTCACCCGGCCCTGCCTTACCGGATGCTTACGTCCAGAGGTGGCCGGATTGTGAATATTGTGAACAATTATCTGCAGGTTTTCCTTGCGACCACCTCATAGTCGCGCTACTTTATTCTGAAAAACTGTGTCGAAATGCCCTCGGTGCCAACCGGGAGCCCAATCAAGTCGAACTATGCTTGCGTCGAAGCCGAAGTTTTTCACCCGCCTGATGGTCCAGGGCGCCTTTACGCTAATCGAACTGCTGGTTGTCATCGCCATTATTGCCATACTGGCAGCCCTGTTGCTGCCTGCGCTGGCGAAAGCCAAGGCCAAGGCGCAGACCGTAACCTGCTTGAATAATATGAAGCAGTGGGGGTTAGGCTTCCGGATGTACGCCGATGACAACGGCGACCAGGTGCCTGAGGAAGGCAATACCAGCCTGTCTATTGCCGACCCGAATAACAGTGACGCCTGGTACAACGTTGTGGCCCAATACATCAAGCAGCAGTCGCTGAGCAATCTTTACTGCGCGACGCCGCCGAACCCCCCGATGCCTTCCAGCCATTCGATCTTTTCCTGTCCGGTGACCCCGCCTCTGAACACGCCGGGTCCTTCCGGAACCGCTCCGCCTTACAAGAACCCGCCCGACAAGTTCTTCGCGCTGTTCATGTACGCCGAGAACTCGCGCATCTGTGTAAACAAATCCACCCGCGGCACCGCACCCAATACGAAGCTGTCGTCCGTCACCAAGCCCACGGACACGATCTTCGTGGCTGAACAGAATACGACGACAGCCAGCCAGCCCGCGGAGTCTGTGACCACCGGCTATTATGCCGTTGGGCGGCACGACGACAACAAGCGAGGCACCTTCTCGCTGGTGGATGGGAGTTCCCGCCTCCTGAAGACCAACGACTTTATGCGCACATCGGCTGAGGCCAACGACGCCGCAACCGAATGGGCCCTGCCGCGCGTCGTGTACTGGTACCCGACCGCGACGACGCCCAACTGAGACTGCCCGCGGCGCGCCGCACGATTGTCAGATAAACCCGCAGTTAAACAGCTTGAAGCCACACAGACCGGCTGCGCCATAGAATTGACCTGGTTGATTTAGCACTAGCCCCGATCCAAACGAACATCCGATACACCCAGAATCCTGTTATGAAGAAAAAGCTTCTAGCTCTCGGCATCCTTGCAAGCGCCATCGGCGCTCAAGCGGGCATTATCCTCAACGACTCCTTCGATTATAGCGGCCCAAGTCCTGCCCCCGCCGTTGACATCGTGGGAGCACCCGGTTCCCAGTGGCAGGCGAACTCGGGGGCCACGACGATGCAGGTGACCAACAACCAACTGCTCGTCACCTCCCTGCGGGCACAGGATATCTATCGCGCCTGGCAGTCAGGGCCGAGCACGTACCTCTCTAACTCGGCGGCGGTGCTTTATTCCAGCTATACGCTGCATTGCACCTTTTTGCCTTCGGGCGCCAGTACCTACTTCTCCCACTTCGGCGGCACGAACTGCTTTACTAGCAGCGCCGCGACTATCACCGGCCACCGCTGCCGCGTCGAATCCAGCATCACCAATTCCGCCGGTGTAAACGCCGATACGGGGAACTGGTATCTGGGCATCCTGAACAGCGCAGTTTCCGGCCAGGTTCCCACTTACTGGCCGACCCAGCTCGACACCAACACCACCTATACCATTGTAACCCGGTACGTGGTGGCCAGCGGCGAATCAACGCTGTGGGTCAATCCAAGTGCGGAGACGGACACCAGCATCACGAACACCACGCCCGGCGGCCTCCCGTATGATTGGCAGGCCGGTTATCAAGGGGTGCAGTGGCCCAACAGCGGCCCCATTAATATTAGCTTCTACGATTTCCGCCAGGCGAGTGGAGAGGGAGATCAGAGGATAGACAACCTGAAGGTCGGCACCCGCTTCGCCGACGTGGCCGGCGCCAACACCGCGCCACTTATTGGCGTGCCGGGTCCCCAGAATACGCCGATGAATACCACAATCGGGCCTCTGCCCGTGACTGTCCAGGATGCCGAGACGCCGGCCTCGGAACTCCATCTCACCGCCAGCTCTTCCAACACCGGCCTGGTACCCAACGGCAACATCAGCCTGGGCAGCGATGTGGGTGGGACGAACCGCAGTCTCACCCTCACCCCGGCAACCGGCCAGCAAGGCGCTACCACCATTACCCTCGTCGTTGACGACAGCGTCAATTTTACGACCAATTCATTCCTGCTGACGGTGGGCGCGCCCACCGTGGGCTCCATCTCGAACCAGCTCACCAGTTTCAATACCGCTACACCGGCAATTCCTTTTACGGTTGGCGACTCGGAAGGCGATGCGCTGACTGTCACAGCAGCCTCTTCGAACCCAACGCTCGTGCCGCCGGGCAACATTCATGTGGGGGTTGCCGTTCCTAACGTCAGCAGCAATGTGGTCGTCACCCCGGCGTCTGGCCAGAACGGCGTGGCAACCATCACCCTCACCGTCAGCGATGGCCACACTAGCGTCAGCACCAGTTTCTTTCTCACGGTCTCACCGGCACCAATCGGGCTGGTATATAGCGAGGACTGGGCCTATCCAGACGGCCCTCTGTACCTGGCCACCGGCGGCAGCGGCGCCCCTTGGACCCCGGTATCGGTCCCCACGGGTGAAACGGGGGATGAAGTGCAAGTCTCCAATCAGCTCTGTCTGCTGGTTTATACCAACGGGGTGGACATGGGGGCTCCCTTTATGGGCAGCGCTCAGTATTACGGCAGCAACGGGGTTGTTGTTTACACCAGCTTTACTGTGGACTGCTCTTATCTCCCGAGCACTAGCGGCGATTACTTCTTCCACCTGAGCGCCAGCGCCACTGACACGAGCGGTTTCCACGACAAGATCTTCGCCAATACGGCGAACGCGGCAGCCGGCAAGTTCCGCTATGGCATCGCGAACTCAGCTACTGCGCCTGCCCAGGTTCAGTTCCCCCGCGACCTGATCACAAACGCGACCTATGCCGTCGTCACTCGGTACGTTGCCAGCACGGGTGAGAGCAAACTCTGGGTAAACCCCGTTAATGCGCAGAGTCCGAGTGTCACCTCCGCCGACAATCCGGCAACCTCGACGATCGGCGGCGTCGCCCTGCGTCAGCCAAGCTGCTGTATCGGCAACCTGGCCATCGGTCCGATGAAGGTCGGCACGTCCTTCAGCGACGTGTGGACAGCTCCCGCACCGCCGCACCTGGACGCGGCGACTGATGGCAGCGGCAACCTGATCCTGAACTGGTCCAACCCGCTGTTCGTCCTGCAGAGCGCGGCCAATGTTGCCGGCCCATACGCCGACATCGCGCCCAGCGGACCCTACACCAACAGCATAAGCGGGCAGCAGTACTTTCGGCTGAAATACTAGCTCCGCTCGATAAGCTCTTTAGTCCAGAAGGATGGCCTCGGGCCGTCCTTTTTATTTTCCGCTCGTTTCGGCACCTGCCCCTCTGTACACCCAACCAGGTGAAGTCGCCATTGCGCCTGGTGCGGGAGGGTAACCCGACCACGCTCGCTCTTCTGTTGCTTGCGCTGGTTCTCGGAGTGTTTCTTCCCAGCCTTGGCCACGGCTTTGTCAACTTCGATGACGACGTCTACGTCTATTCGAATGCGCATGTGCCGCACGGGTTGACGCGGGAGAACCTTCATTGGGCGCTCTGGACCCTGGATGCGGGTTTCTGGCATCCCCTGACCTGGTTGTCACTTCTGCTGGATGGCCAACTCTATGGTCTGCGGCCGGGTGGCTATCATCTGACCAATCTGCTGTTCCACGCGGCCAATACCATTCTGCTGTTCTTGCTTTGGCGCCGCATGACCGGGGCAACCTGGCGCAGTGCGTTCGTCGCGGCGCTGTTCGCGGCCCATCCGATCCACGTCGAGCCGGTCGCCTGGATCTCCAACCGGAAGGATCTGCTGAGCGCCCTGTTTTGGATGCTCTCGCAGTTGATGTACGTGTTTTACGCGGAAGTCCGGGCTCCAACGTGCCAGACCACGAACCTGGCAGCCAACTCGCAGCACAACGCGCCGGGGGCTGCGTGCCAGGCAGCACGCAGCGCGTATCCTGTCCTGCCTGTCGCCGCCCAGGCCGGTTTGCTCTATCTTCTCTCCCTCTCCTTCTTCCTTTGCAGCCTGATGAGCAAGACCATGGCGGTCACCCTCCCATTGATTCTCCTGCTCATGGATTGGTGGCCCTTGAAGCGCTTTCGGCTCGAGGCCCAACACACCGGGTCCGGGACCCTCTGGTTCCTGCTTCTCGAAAAACTGCCGTTTCTGGCGGCGGCATTCGGGTGCGGCCTGCTCACCATGCGCGCCGAACGAGGCGTCGGCGCGCTGCAGAGCGGGGCTGCCCTCACCCTGCTGGAGCGCGTTGCCAACGCCATCCTGTCGTATGTCCGGTACCTGGGCCAGACCCTTTGGCCCCGCGATCTTGCGGTGTATTACCCTTACCCCCACTCCTTTGCTCCTTGGCAGGTGATTGGGGCGGGGCTGCTGCTGCTGATCGTGTCGGGAGTCGTCTTGTGGGCCGCGCGCCGCCAGCCGTACTTGCCCTTTGGTTGGATCTGGTATGTGGTGACGTTGCTGCCAGTGATCGGCTTGATACAGGTCGGCAGCCATTCTCATGCGGACCACTATACCTACGTCCCGCTAATTGGGATTTTCTCGCTGGTTGCTTGGGGGGTCTCCGATCTGGCCAAATGCCGGCCCCGCGGCGTGCTTGCGACGGGGGCCACGGCAGGGCTTGTTCTCGGCCTGTGCGTCGTGTTCTCGCGGCATCAGCTCGGTTACTGGCAGGACAGCGAGACATTGCTTCGGCACGCCATCGCCGTCACGGAAGACAACGATCTCATGCATAACAACCTTGGTGCGCTAATGGTCGGGCAGGGCCGGCTTGACGAGGCCATCGAGGAGTTCCGCGTCGCCGACAAACTCCATCCCGACAGCGCCCGCGTGCACGACAACATCGGCGCGGCGCTGGCCAAGCAGGGCAAGCTGAAGGAAGCGATGGAGCACCTGCGCGAAGCTATCCGGCTCGACCCGGAATGGGCGGGGGCGCACAACAACCTCGGGGCCGTGCTGGGTCAGTTGGGCCGATTCGACGAGGCGATGGACCATTTGCAGACCGCGGTAAAACTGGCCCCCCGCGATGCGGGCGCCCATTGCAACCTCGCCGACGCCTTTGCCGTGGTCGGGCGGTTGGACGAGGCGATTGCCCAATACCAGGCGGCGCTGACACTCACGCCAGACGACGCCCAGACCCGACGCAACCTCGGGGTCGCTTTGGCCAGGGAAGGGCGGTTCCAGGAGGCCATCGTGCAGCTTCAACAGGCGGTTGAGAGCGACCCGAAGCTAGCCAGCGCGCAGAGCCATCTCGCCAATGTGCTCCTTCGCTGCGGGCGGCCCGCCGAGGCTGCGGTCCACTACCAGGCAGCCATTGATGTCCAGCCCTCCGATCCGAGCCTGCTTAACAACTTGGCCTGGGTGCTGGCAACGTGCCCCCTGGCCGCCGTCCGCAACGGACCCCGGGCCGTCGAGCTCGCCGAGCAAGCCGAGCGGCTTTCGGGCGGCAATAACTCTTCGATCCTTGGCACGCTCGCGGCGGCGTATGCTGAAGCCGGGCGCTCCACGGAGGCCGTCGCAGCGGCCCGGCGCGCCCTGGACGTTGCCGGCACACGGGCCGACCCTGCGCAGGCCGCCTCTCTCCGCGCGATGCTCGGGCTGTTCCAGGGAGGAGCCCCTTTTCGGGACGCCATCCAGACCAATCCGGCGCCTAAACCGACTGCGCGTGATTCGAGGAACAGGTGACGCGCCATCCGTAACGATGGGCAATTCCGGCCCACTGCGACTTTGCGTCCACCCCATGCGTGGGAAACTCCAATACCCCCCACAACTCACGCCAGTGGCGTATCTCTCTCGGGTTGCTGGCCGCGCTCACCCTCATGATGTTCGCGGACGTATTATTCACGAGCGCGGGGACCCTCTCACCATCGAGGCTGATCTGCGCTCGCCTGCTGTGCAGAATCGCCGTTTTCTTGCAAAAACGCTTTACATCTGAGCCCCAGCCACGCATAGGCTCAAAAAAATGCCCATGAATCTGTGAATAAGTCATATGATTTTTGGATTGCGGGCGCGGCGACTTTCTTGTACGATGGAGCAAAAATAGCGCCGTGAAGATTGCCAAGCACCGGACATCTCTGCCCGCGTTTACGCTCATCGAACTTCTGGTCGTCATCGCCATCATCGCCATCCTGGCTGCGTTGCTGCTCCCGGCGCTGGCCAAGGCCAAGGACAAGGCGAAGACCGCCAACTGCCTGTCGAACATGCATCAGTGGGGGTTGGCCCAGGTGATGTATTCCGGAGACAACAACGATGGAATTCCGCACGACGGGATGGGGGTCTCGGGCCAGTATCCAGATTCTCCGCCGCCGCCCCCTTATGGACCGCTGCCTGGGTCCCGCGATCAGACCCAATGGTTTAACCTCCTGCCGCAGTACATCGCGGACAAACCATTGTACACGTACACAGTCAATGCGGGCAGCAGCACCGTGTATAACGCGACTCCCCCCCCGGCTGGTGCTGGCCTCCCGTTCCCGGGCGGCGTCGGCAAGATCTGGCATTGCAGCGCCGCCACCATGCCGTCGGACGACATGAAGGCGCTCTCCGGGGCGGGGGCCGAGGGCTTCTTCAGCTATGGGATGAACATTGACCTGAAGCAGCGGTATGACGCCGGCACGGGAGGCAGCAGCTCCATGCCGTACCCGCAAATGCCCAAAGTAACCAATCTGACGAAGCCTTCCGTCGTCGTCCTGATGACCGACATGGCCTTCAACTCCAAAGAGTGGCCGTATTCCAATGACTTTTACTCCGTGAACCCGGCTGGCCGCTGGCGCGTCTTTCCCTTGCGCCACAACAGCAAGCAGGGCGCCCTGCTGGCGTTCGTGGACGGCCACTCAAAGTATTTCAAATGGTCGTACGTGTATAACCAAGCGAACCCTAATGGGAACGAGCTGCTGCTGCCGGACATCATTTGGAACCCCGCTTACCGCACCGCCAACCCCTAGCGCTCTGCAGAGAATCCCATCTGCCAGATTCATCTGGAAACCGACAAACTGAACAACAGCATCCTTCGCCGGCTCAAGGCGAAAACCCATCGCATGAATACCAACCGATTGACTGGAATAATTGTGTCCGCGCTGGCCGTAATTGCGGTCCAACGAGCGCTAGCCCAACCGCTGGACCTCTCCCTCTACACCACGAACAGCGGCAACGGATTCTACACGAACACCTTCGATATGCTGGGCTACTCGACCAACATGACATCGGACGGCACCCCGAGCGGCATGCCCGGCTACCTGCCGGGCGAATGGACCTGCTACATCAACGCCACGCTCAATTACTTCGGCACCGTGGCCTCCGTGGCGCCGAATGTCTCCAGCCCGGGGAGCATGAACAACTGGACGAACCCCTTCATCGGCGGGTTCTTCAATTACGCTTCCTATGCCAGCTATATCACCAACGGCAACCCGTACACCGTCGCCGGCACTAACTTATACTTCACCAATGGCTGGCCCGGCTACTCGCTGGCGGGCGGGACGGTCACCAACGGCATAATAGCCGACCCGACGTACCAAACGAATGAGCCGAACCGCTGCCTGGGCATTCGACAAGTCAGCACGACCTATGACCCGGGGGCATCGTTCGTTCTCAAGCTCGCCACGACCTTGCCGTACGACAATTTCAAGATGAGCGTGGATCTGATAAACCTGGACCCTACGGCTCCACGGGCGACGACGTGGAATCTTCAGTATGGAATCGCCGACCCGGTCTATGGCGTTCCGACCGCCTTTCAGGGCATCGGCGGGTTCAGCGCGAGCTTTGTCAACAACCCGGGCAGCAACCATGTGACCACGCTCAAGAATTACTCTCTGGCCAATGGCACGATCAACAATATTGACGGTCAGGTCTGGCTTCGCATCGTGACCCTTGCCACCTCGAGCGGCACAGGGAACCGGGAGACCTTTGCGATTGATAACTTTGGCCTGACCTGGACAACCGGCAACGCGGGCTGTACTCCGGCGACTAATTCGGTAACGCTTTCGCCCCCTCCTACCCCCGTGTATTCAAATGCCACGGTTCAATTCAGCGTCAGCGCGCCCGGCAAACAGCCGCTCTATTACCAGTGGCTCTACAACGGCACAGCCGTCAGCCAGGTCTTCCCAAACCAGGTCTTGTATGGCAGCGATCGCTCTTCCGCGCTGACTCTGGCCAACGTCACGGCGAACAACCAGGGCAATTATAGCTGCATCATTTCCAACGTGTGCAATAACGCGATCTACTCGACTACCAGCCCCAGCTCTTTCCTGGCGGTCAGCAACATTGCGCCGATTAGCCTGGGCTACCTGCGGACGCTCACTGACCCGAGCCAGGGCTACGCTCCGACCGTGCCTGCAAGTTCCCTCTACGAGGTCGTAGGCATAATCACCACGGCCACCAACGCCACCACCGGCAACACCGCGTCGTACTACATCCAGGACGCCACCGGCGGCATGAACCTGTTCGTCACGGGCGGTTCGGACTTCCGGCCCAACATCGGGGATGAGGTCGCTGCCACCGGCTATCTCAATACCTTCCAGGACAACCTGGAATTCTACGTTGATCTGGTCCAGAACACCGCCGCCTCTGTCCAGGTCCTCAGCAACAACATCGCGAATTTCCCGATAGCCAAGGTTCTGAATTGGGGGACGGAGTTCGACATAAGCGTGACCAATCAGGCCGTTGAGCAAGGTACGACCAACAGCATGGGGCAACTCACGGGTTTAGGCTCCAAGAAAGGCTCCGTCTGCCTGCTGCCGTACGTCAACTTCGGCACCAACGCCGGGCAGGTGATCAACGGCAACTACTACGCTTACGTGACCGACAGTAAGGGCCACGCCGGCTACGTCTATTTCTGGGGAGGCGTTGACACCAACCTGGTGGGCTACACCATCCCGGCCTTTGCCTACTCGGTCCAGGGCCCGCTCTTTGCCAACATTGTTACCGGCGGCGGCAGCTTCTGGTCGGGCATCGGGGTGTCGCAGGTATCGGACATCATGACCAACCCGATCGTGGTGCAGGCGGCCATTGTAGGCAGCGCGCGGCAACTGACCTGGCTGGCGGTGCCGCAGACGTACTCCTACAGCGTTCAAGCCGCCTCCACTGTGACGGGGCCCTACACGCCACTTGCCACCGGACTCAAGTTCGCGGATACCAACGGCAATTACACCGATTCAAGCGCCCTGGGTGCGCAACAGTACTACCGGGTAACCACTCCGTAGCGGACTGAGGGCGGAAATCCGCTCAAGCGCTAACCAGAGCGCCCCGCCTCGTGGAGGCTGGGGCGCTTTTCGTTTCACGACTGCTCAGGCAAGCCCGCGCGGCACGCGCTTAATAGCCTTTCGGGCGGGCGGCATCAGCTCGGAATTCCTGCCTGAAAAACTGCCGTTAGTTACCCCTCCAGGGCTGCGCGGACTTACAGCTCGCCAGGA
This sequence comes from Candidatus Acidiferrum sp., assembly GCA_035541055.1. Classification (GTDB taxonomy): domain Bacteria; phylum Verrucomicrobiota; class Verrucomicrobiia; order Limisphaerales; family UBA8199; genus JAPLUA01. The sequence goes on from DATKNZ010000155.1 coordinate 25,108, forward strand.
TGAGCCGGCATTCCTCGGCGAGGTCCTTGCGGCCTTCCTTCGCGGCGAGGTCAATCGCAGTCTGCGCCGCCACTGAAGCCTCGGGGAAACGTCCAGCCTCGGCATAAGAGGCGGCGAGCGTCTTGAGCTTGGCGGGGTCCTTCTGCCCGGTCAGCTCGCAGGCGCGCTCGGCCATGCGGACGGCTTCAGTGCCGTTCCGGAGCTGGGGATTGGGGCTGGTGGCCAGGATCCAGGAGAGGCCATCGAGCGCGGCGGGAAAATCCTGCCGCAGGAGCAAGGCACTGGCGTATTGGCTCATCGCCTCCCGCGTACGGCCCAGGTGAGCCAGGGCGACGGCAAAACGGTAATGGACATTCGGATCGAGCGTGGCGGCGGTGACCGTCTTGGCGAAAAGGTCAGCCGCCTCGCTCCACTGCTGCTGGTCAACGAGGCCCTGCGCCAGGTTAAGCTGGGTCTCGGTGTCCCCCGCCTTCAGCCGAAGCGCTTCGCGAAGCTGGGCGACGCCAGCGGCCACCTTGCCCTTCTGGAGGAGTAGTACCCCGAGGTTGTTGTGCGCCTGGGCCAGGTGGGGATCATACCTGAGCGCAGCTTCATACTGCTGCATCGCCTCGTCCAGCCGGCCCCGGGAGTGCAGGAGCTTGGCGAGGTCATTATGGGCAACAGCGGACTCGGGATTGACCTTGAGGGCAGCTTTGTACTGCGCGGCGGCTTGCTCCGGCTTCTGCTGCCTGGCCAGGGCCACGCCGAGCCGGATGTGCGCTTCCTCGGCTATGGGCCCGTACCAAGTGGCCTGTTCGTATTCGGTGATTGCGGCAGCCAGTTTGCCATGCTGGTCGTACGCGTTGCCGAGGTAGAAATGGCCTTCCGGGAAGCGGGGCGCATAGCTCAGCGCCTCGCGGTAATACTCGATGGCCTGATCATATTTGCCTTCCGTAGCCAGGAGGCTGCCGAGCATGGTCGCCGAGAGCGGGTTGTTGCGCGTCACCCGCGCCACGTGCGTAAACAGCGTGCGGGTGTCCTTCCAATAATTCAGTTGCACCGAGGTCCCAACCAGCAAGGCAATTCCCACGGCCCCGGCCAGCCAGGGCAGAGCGGTGCGGGCCGCCTGGGCACGGCTGGCCAGTTCGCTCAACCCCCAGACCAGCGCGATGAACAGCCCGATCGAGGGCAGGTAAGTGTAGCGGTCGGCCCAGGCTTGCTCGCCCACCTGCACCAGGCCAATTACCGGCACCAGCATGCCCACGAACCACAACCAGCCTACCACCAGGTACGGCAGCCGCTTGGCATACCACAGCGCCAGCACGGTGAGCAACGCCACCAGGACCCCGGCCAGAAGAACCTCCCCGCCGGGCAAGGCCTTGTCGTAGGGGTAGTAAACCGCCAGGTGCCGCGGCACGACCAGCGCTCCCAAATAATGCACGTAGGCCACCAGGGCGTGCGCGACGCGTTCCGAAACCCGCAGCTCCCCCGTGGACGCCAGCGCTTCCCGTTGGGCCCAAAGCGTCAACGCGCAGCCGACAGCAGTCAATGCAAAGAACGGAACCTTTTCAACCAGCCGGCGCAGAACGACTCCAGCCGTGAGTTCCGAGGCATTATTCTGGAGCCGTTCCAGGGGCCAGAAATCCAGCAGCAACAGCACGCACGGCAGCGTCACCACCATCGGCTTGCTCATCAGGCCGAGGGCGAAGAAGAGGAGGGCAAGGAGGTAGAAGGGCGAAGCGTGGCGCGTGAAGCGTGGAGCGTGAGGCCGATCATTCGATGTTGGATGTTGGATGTTGGATGTTGGATGTTCCCCGCCTCCGTCCTTTGCCCCTCGGCCTTCCACGTAGCGAACGTAGGCCCAGAGCGTAAGCATAAAGAACAGCGCGCTCAGCAGGTCTTTGCGCTCCGCCACCCAGGCCACGGATTCGACATGCAGTGGATGCCAGGCGAACAGGGCCGCGACAGCGGCACTTCGCCACCGCGCGCCCGTCATGCGGCACAAGAGCAGGAACAGCAGTAGCGTATCGGCCGTATGCAGGAGGACATTCGTCAGGTGATGGCCTGCCGGCTTGAGGCCATAGAGTTGGCAATCCAGCATGTGGGACAGCCACGTCAATGGGTGCCAGTTGTTGGCATGGGAGCTCCTGAAAGCCCAGGCCAGCCCCGACCAGCTCAGGCCTGCCTGGACGCGCGCGTTTTCCGTGACGTATTGCTGGTCGTCGTAGCGAATAAAGTCGTGGTGGAGCGATGGCCAGAAAACCGCCAGGGTGACGCAGCCCAGCGCCAGGCAGAGCAATCCTGTGTGCAGCGGGCTCTTACACCGGTTCTTCAAGCGGCCTCGAATTCTGCGGCATTGCCCGGGCATTACAACCGGAAACAGGCTCAGTCGGGGTGCGCCGGGTGGGGTTCCCGGTCCATGGCTCCACCCCACTCGGAGAAACACACGAACGGCGAAGAGGAATCCTCAGTTATCTCGGAAGGATTGCCGCTTCCGTGCCCAGACGGCAGCCGTCCACAACAACAGCGCGACCGCCGCCGTTCCAGCCAATGCCAGCCCCCACGAAAAACTTGCCGGCGCATAACGAAACACCAATGTGCCCTCGCCGGCAGGAAGGACTACGCCGCGCAAGGCGTGATTCACCCGCAGAATCGGCAAGCGCCGCCCGTTCCAGTCAGCCCGCCAGCCCTTGTCCCAGAGGTCAGCCAGGACCACCATCCCCGCCGTCTCCAGGCGCACCGAGATGGTGACCCGCGTCGGAATTTCCTCCACGATTCTGGCATTGCCGCGGCTTGGGCCCGGTAACTCCACCGGCGACTCCACGTAAGCCACCTCCTGCGGGCTGAAGTCGGGCGAGGCCAGCTTCTCAAGCCGCGCCTGATCGTCCGCCACCGTTTCCACCCGCCGCGGAATGAAGGCTCGCTCCAGCGCATTGGAATTCACCATCACCCAATAATCCTCGCTCTGGAACCGAGGCTTGGCGCCGCCAGTCGGTGCTCCACGCAGGATCACGTATCGCACATTGAGCATGTCCAGGATCGGGGAAAGTCGAATGTCGCCTTCTGAGGTGAATTGCGCCTTGGGTATCATTCTCTGCACGAGCGCATACGGAAGCGGCTTGGATCGCGCGTCCGACGCGAGAACCAATAGTTGTATGAAGCGGGCCGGATCCACTGAGTCATACCCTCGGATATCATGCAGCCCGCGCATGGCAACTACCGAGGCGAGCAGGCAGTCGTAGCCAATCACCCGGCCCGGAGGTGCACTGGCGATTTTCTCCAAAACCGGCACGGGCGGGAAGTAGAGTGCCGGGTCAGACTGGACGCTGCGGCCATGAGCGAACCACAACAAGTCACCGACCAGCAATGCCGCCAATAACGGCAGCAACCGCGATTGCCACGCGCGCCGGGACCACAGAACCAGCCAACACAAAACCCCGACACCACACCAGGCTGCTGCGCCGACATGGTAACGGACGAGTCCAGCCTGCACCCGCCGCACCGCCTCCAGATCGCGGATCCAGCCGATCCGCGTTCCCTGCTCGACAACCTGCCCGAGTCGCGAGTGGATTGGCTCGGGGGGAGAGATCGCCCTCGCGACACACCAGGCCCCGAGCGCCACCAGCAGGACCTCCGGAATCCATAACCACCCACACCGATGCACCGGGCCCTGGCGAAAGACGTCCAGCCCCACGGCCGTTAGAGCGAGGACGCAGAAGGAGGACGCAAAGTCAGGCGGTTATGGGAAAACATGTTGATGCCGGGCAGACGCAAGAGATCAACCACTCCTGGGATGTCCAGGCACCAACACAGCCCGCCGAAGCCCAGCAGCACCCAGAACAGGTTGCTGACCCGGTGGCGCTGACTGCGCCACGCCAATGGCGCCACCACTAACGTGGCCAGCAGGCCGGTATAGGCTGCCGCGGCGCTCTCGATCTGAATGTCTCCGGAGTATCGGAAGCTGCCGACCCGGTCGGTTCCGTAAACGTCCGGCAAGACGGTCTCCGGCAATGCCCCCACGCCAAAAGGAGGCCGCTCTTCCTGGCCCGCACTACGCCGTACCATGCGGGCACCAGTCCGAACGTATTCCGCCGTAGGCAACAGATACGGCGCCGCAAGCAGAAAACCAAGACCCCAGCCTGCCGTCAGCGCCAGCACCGCCCGCATGGCCCGGCGTCGCTGGGGCGCGCCCCAGCCGGAAGCAGTGAGCGCAGGTCGAGAGCCGGCTTGCGCCGGTTGCGCCAGTTCCGACGGCCCCTGCCGGGCAGGCCCGGCGCTCCGCCCATCCGACCCTTCCCGCGCAGACGAACATCGGTTTTCCAGCGGCAGCATTAAGATGCACCCCAAACCCCAGACCGCATACAAGCCTGATACCAACAGCACCTGGCCGGCTACATCCAGATGCCCGCTCACGAGCACCAGGCCTGTTACCAGGCTCAGACCCACAGGTGCGAGCGCGCTGCGGCCGCGCACGGTCTTGTCCACCGCGAGCAGGATCCAGGGCAGCCAATGCACCGCCAAGCCTGTCGGAAACCCCTGCCAGAAGACGAAGAAGCCGGTCAACGGGTAGCACCAGCCGGCAATCGCCGCCGGCCAGAAGCTGACCGCCAGCACGGCACGGCAAAACAGATAAGCTCCCAAGCCGGCCACAATGGCCGCCAGCAGTTGGCTCCACGCCAGTACCACAGGCGAGGCGATGGCAAAGCGCAGTGCCATGAAGGGTGAGAACTTCGGCCAGATGAACGGCACTCCCGCGAACTGATAAGGGGCCCACATCGGCAAGCGGCCCGCGTGCAACTCGGACACTGCGAACCGCCGCGCCGGCTCGCAAAGAAAGATCAGGTCTGGCAGGCTCTTGTTATCCGGTGTGATCTTCGATACCTCGGGCGTCTGCGGCAGATAGAACTTCGGCACCGTCAGGAGGTCGAGCGGGAGCAAAACCTTTCGCCCCAACAAAGAGGGCCCGTAAAGGACAAACTGCCCAAACACAATGCCCGCAAGCACGAGCGCCAGTCGTGTCGGGCGCGTCATAAAATGCCTGCGCTGAGCGTCAAACCCCGGATAACGTCGTGGTGGAGCGATGGCCAGCCCAGGCAGAGCAATCCTTCGTGCATCAAGCGCTTACGCAGGTTCTTCAAGCGGCCTCGAATTCTGCGGCATTACGCCTCCAATTCAACCGGAAACCCTTCAGATGCACTCACGCCCCAGCCGCATCTATCCTCCCTCCGGATACACACCGCAGTCTCACCGTAGTCTCACCGTCGTACCTCTGATAAGCTATCAGAGGTACGACGGTGAGACTACGGTGTGTGTCGGGAGGGGCTACGGAACGGCGCCGGCGTGCTACGATGCAGAAATGCCTAAGGCAGAAGATGTTGCGCTTTCTAAGCGCTCGAAGGCACGCGCGGGTTCTCGATTGCCCATGGCGGGGCTTGGCTTGTGGATGCAACCGACTGGGTGTTTCTGTAATCACCTCGGGCTGAGAGGGTTACTGTGGATCTCGCGGGCATGGCGATTTCCGGAGCTGTCTGCGCGGGATGGGAAACGCGGCCAAGCCTGCGGCCCGTCATTGATCACTCGCCGGTTGCGCCTGGCGCCGGCGCCGGCGGACGGGCAACAGCACTCGGTGGCGAGGAGCGGGCTTTGGCGGCGAGCGCTCTCTCCAGGTTTTTGCGGGCATCGGCGTAGTCGGGCTTGAGTCTGAGGGCTTCCTGGTACTGACGGATGGCGTCGTCCGACCGGCCGTTCCTGGCGAGGGCGGCGCCGAGATTGTTGTGGGCCTCGGCCTGGTTCGGCAACAAGCGGATGACTTCCTGGTATTGGCTGATCGCCTCGTCGGTGCGGCCTTTGAGGTAGAGGGCGGCGCCTAAATTGTTATGGGCCTCGGCATCATCAGGCCTGAGCCTGAGGGCTTGCTGGTATTGGGCTATCGCCTCGTCGAGTTGCCCTTGGCTGGCCAGGGCCACGCCGAGGTTGTTGCGGGCCCGAAACTGGTCGGGTTTCAGGCGTATGGCTTCCCGGAATTGGCGGATCGCCTCTTCGAGTCGGCCTTTGCTGGCGAGAGCCGTCCCGAGGCTGCTGTGGACCTCGGCCTGGTCCGGCATCCAGCGGATCGCTTCCTTGAACTGGTTGATTGCCTCGTCGGTGCGGCCCTGGCGGTAAAGGGCGCTGCCGAGATTATTGCAGGCCTCGGCGTAATCGGGCTTGATTGCCAGGGCTGCGTGGTAATGGGTGATCGCCTCGTCGAGTTGGTCCTTGCCGGCGAGCGCGTTGCCGAGATTGTTGTGCGCCAGGCAGTTGTTCTCCGTGACATCGAGCGCATGACGGAACAGAGCTTCGCTGTCCCGCCAGTAACCGAGTTGTTGCCTCGTCATTGCCAGGCACAGGACGACCGCCGCCGAGCCCGCCGCCGCCAGCGCCAGCCGCCCATGACGCCCGCTCCCAGCCCATCCCGACACGCCCCAGATGATTGCCAGGAAGATCCCGATGATCGGAACATACATAAACCGGTCCGCCATCGCTTGTGCTCCGGCCTGGATCAGCCCAATGAACGGCACCAGCACCCCCAGGAACCAGAACCACCCAACCAATAGCCAGGGACGGCTTCGGGCCGCGCCCAGCGCCAGGCCGAACAGGGCGAGCAGCAGCAGGCCGCACGCAACGATTTCCCACATGGGCCAGCCGCGGGGATAGGGATAAAGGACGGCGAGGTGGGATGGCCACAGGGTCTTTCCCAGGTAGCGGACGTAGGAGACCAGCGCGTTCTCGATCCGCGTGTTCAAAGGCAAGCTGCTGGCCGACTCGAGGCTGCCCAGGGCCTGATGGGCCAGGATAGTGACCACACTCGAGGCGGCGGCGAGGGCGAGGAACGGGACCTTCTCGAGCAATATACGACGTGTTGCGTGCTGCGTGTTGCGTGGCGCGCCTTGCGTGGACTCAAGACCCGAGACTCTAGGCTCGAGACTGCCCGACCGCCCGAGCGGCCAATAGTCGAGGAGCAGCAGCACGAAGGGTAAGGTCACCAGCATCGGCTTGCACATGAGGCCGAGGGCGAAGAAGAGGAGCGAGAGAAGGTAGAACGTGGAGCGTGTTGCGTGTTGCGTGTCGCGTATTGCGTGAAGCAGCACTTCCCCTGCTCGACCTTCGGCCTTCGGACTTCGGCTTTCTGCCTTCTTTCGGCCTTCGGATTTCGGCCCTCGGGCTTTCCCCTGCTCTACTCCCTCATTGCATATTGTATGTTTCCCACCGCCTTCCACGTACCGCAGATAGGCCCAGGTGGTCAGCAGCCAGAAGAAAGCGCTCAGCAGAGTTTTGCGCTCCGTTACCCAAGCCACGGAGTCCACCTGCAGCGGGTGCAGAGCGAATAAAGCGGCCAGCGCGGCGCATCGCCAGAACGCGCCGGTCATGCGCCGGAATACCAGGAACACCAGCACCACGTTGGCCGCATGGAGCAAGACACTCGTCAGGTGGTGGCCCCACGGCCTCACGCCATACAATTGGCAGTCGAGCATGTGCGAGAGCCAGGTCAGCGGATGCCAGTAGGTCCCCTCCCCGTGGGTCTGGGTGAAGGCCCATGCCAGTCCCTGCCAGCTCAAACCGGCCTGCACGTGCGAGTTGGCCGTGACATAGAGGGGGTCATCGTAGTTGACGAAGTCACACCGGGTGGCCCGCCAGTAGAGGGCAAGCGTGACCACTGCCAGCAGAGCGGCCATCAGCCACACCGGGAACTGCCGCTTGGCTACCGCTGACGCAGATGCCGTTGCCGGGGCTTGGTTGCTTCCCGTTGTTGGCCTGCGCCTGGGGGTTTTAGAAACAATGCTCAACCGCAGGGAATTGGGAACTCTAGCACGGGTATTTTGTAACCGGCGCAGCGGGGCATTGACAAGTCCGGTGGTGCTTCCGGCTGCAGGTGGCAATCCCATCCGCCTGGCTCGGCCGCCCTTCATCCACGCGAGTTTGCCGCGCGCGCTTGAATTCCCATTGAAATCGCACCGGCACTGATTGAGACTGGAGGCAAAGCCCTGGCGCGCGCCTGGCTGGTCCCGATCCCCTCGGGGGTGCTTCACACTTCCGCGGGGTGAACCTGAACTCGGGCAGTAAGCGTGCCCACAATGAATCACCTCATGGCGAACCCCTCGGCCCAAGCCGCGCCGCGTTGGCGGTCGGCGGCTATTTGCCTCGTCCTGGCTGCCATTACGTTTGCGGTATTCGGCCAGACCGTGCGGCATGAGTTCGTTAACTTTGACGACGGGGATTATGTATATACGAATCCCGTCGTGGTGCAGGGCCTGTCGGTCCCCGGGTTCATCTGGGCCTTCGGCCGTTCCCATCACGCCAACTGGCATCCGTTAACCTGGCTCTCCCACATGCTGGATTGCCAGTTGTACGGCCTGCAACCCGGCGGGCATCATCTCACGAGCGTGCTCCTCCATAGCGCGGCGGCAATCGCGCTGTTTTTGGCTCTGCGGCGGATGACCGGCGCGGAGTGGCGCAGCGCGTTCGTGGCCGCGGTCTTCGCCATCCATCCCCTGCGCGCGGAGTCGGTGGCCTGGGTCTCGGAGCGCAAGGACGTGCTGAGCGGGCTGTTCTTCATACTCACGCTGTGGGCCTACGCCCGCTACGCGGAAGTCCGAGGGGCAAAGGACGGATGCGGGGAACATCCAACATCCAACATCCAACATCCAACATCCAATGACCGGCCCCACGCTCCACGCTTCACGCTCCACGCTCCACGCTTCTACCTTTTCGCGCTGCTCTTCTTCGCCCTGGGCCTGATGAGCAAGCCGATGCTGGTGACGCTGCCGATTGTGCTCTTGTTGCTCGATTATTGGCCCTTGCGGCGAGGCAAACCGACTCCAGCGCTGCTATTGGAGAAGCTGCCTTTCGTGGCGCTCTCGGGCCTTTCGTGCCTCATCACGCTTCTGGCCCAACAGGGGGCCATAAAGTCCTTCGAGGATTATCCGCTGCTGGCGCGTATTTGTGCCGCGCTGTTGAGCTGCAAGATCTATTTGGCTCAAATGTTCTATCCGGCGGGGTTGGCAGCGTACTACCCCTACTCGCCCCACCCGGCAATCGGGGCAGCGGCGATGGCCGGCATTCTCCTGCTGGTGATCTCCGCGATCGCGTGGGGCGAACGACGCACGCGTCCCTGGCTGCTCGTAGGGTGGGCTTGGTACTTGGTGATGCTGCTGCCGGTGCTGGGCCTGGTGCAGGTAGGCGGCCAGGCGCACGCCGACCGCTACACCTATTTGCCGCAGATTGGGGTATATGTTGCCCTCGCGTGGCTCGGGGCGGAAGCGGTGGCCCGGTGGCAGGTGAGCGTCGGAGTTGTTGGAGGAGTGATGGCTGGCCTGCTGGGGGTCCTGATGGTCTGCGCCTGGAAGCAAACGGCTTATTGGAAGAACAGCGAAATACTGTGGAGGCACGCGTTGGACTGCACCAGCGGGAACGTTCTTGCTTACGTCAACCTCGGCCACGAGCTTTACGAGCATCGCCGGTTCGACGAAGCCATTATCCATTATCAGAGGGGCCTGGAATACCAGCCCAATAACCGCCAATTCCACAATAACCTCGCCAATGCGCTTCGTGAAGTGGGCCGGCTGGATGAAGCCCTCGTCCATTACGAACGAGCGGCGCAGATTGACCCTGGCTCCGCCGTGGCCCAGGCCAACCTCGGCAAGGCGCTTGGCCTTAAGGGAAGGCACGAGGAAGAAATCGCCCGCTACGAAATGGCCTTGCGCATCGACCCGGGCTTCCTGCCGGCGCACATGAGCATGGGCAACGCGCTGGTGCAGCAGGGCAAGCCGGACCTGGCCATTCCTCACTTTCAGCGGGTGCTCGAAGCGCGCCCGAGGGATGCCGGCGCGCACCTCAACCTTGGCCTGTGCTTTTTCCAGTTGGGTCGCGTGGCCGAAGCGAAGTCGCAGTACGAATCGGCGCTGCAACTTGCGCCGACCGACCCGGGTATCCAGAACAATCTGGCCTGGCTCCTGGCCACTTCCCCGGTGGCCTCGTTGCGCGATGGCAACAAAGCCGTGGAGCTGGCCGGACAGGCCAACGCACTGACGGGCGGGAACAAACCGATCATCCTCCGCACGGTGGCCGCCGCCCTGGCCGAGACCGGACGCTTCCCGGAGGCCGCGGAATCTGCCCAGCGCGCCGTGAGCCTGGCCCAGGCGCAGTCGCTCTCGGACCTGGCCGGGCAAATCCAGGTCGAGCTCGAACTCTACCGCGCAGGCAAGCCGTTCTCTCTCCCGAAGCCGTCGCCTTAGCTCAAGGAAACAAAAAGGGCGCACCCTGAGGTGCGCCCGGAAGTTCAGAATGTAGACCTTAGGCCTTCTTGCGCAGGCGGTAGCAAGCCCAGGCCAACGCAGCGCCAAGGCCGCACAGGCCAATCGAGGTGGGCTCCGGAACGACCGTAATCGTGGTCGGAACAAATTCGGCGTATGAGCCGCCGAGCGACGTCGCGTAGAAGTCGTCAACAAAGCCAGTCATGTCGACCAGCCCGGTGGGAACCGCACCGCCGGTGGCCTGGATGGCGCCGGAGGTAGAGTAAGAAGTGACCCACAGATACATGATCATGCTGTCGCCGCCCTGGTCGGTTATGGTCGCCTGCACGTTCCCGCCGTGAGGCACCCAATTGGCACCCGCGCCCGAAATGGTCACGTTATCCAGTTCCAGGTAAGCGCCCGCCAAACCGCTCGCATTCAGGTTATGGCTGCCGGCGTTGGTCCCCACGTTGATTACCGGTATGCTCGTCACTACCGGTGCTCCCGGGGGATAGAAGGGATTGCCCTGGCTGCCCGGACCGATGACGGTAAGCGGGTTCGCGGTCGAATTCGCAACTTCCGGGACTCCGTTAAATGGGCTGTAATTGCCGCCGTTCACGAAGATGGTGTCGCCAACTGTGGGCGTGGGGTAGTTATTCTTGGGACCCGTGACGGTGCTGGAATAGAACAGGTCCAGCGAGCCGGTAGTGTCTGCGGCAAGATATGACCAATTGCCGTAGGTGTATCCGTCCACCGTGCCAGGCTGGGTCAGGATGTAGGTGACGATGGGGTAGTTGCCACTGCCGTTGTCGTCATAAATGACGTTGCTGCCGGGAGCGTACGTCATGATGTTGGCGGCGGTATCCGCCCAGGCAGTCGCATTTACCAGAGCAAGGGCTCCTGCGACAAGGAGGCTGAATGAAGGTCTGATGTTTTTCATAGATAAATGAGCATGAGCTGTGCTGTTTATGGACCAACTGGACCTGCGCTACACCATTTTGGTCTCGGGTCTCGTGTGCATTTTCCAGATTCGGGCGTTCAATGCAACCTTTTTTTTGCTCAGCCGGGCAGTTTGTTTCTATATTGTAACACGGCTTGTTTGGTGAATAACTCCGATCTGGCACCCAAGCTGCTTTACAATGAACCCCTCCGGCCCGCGCCCAATTTAAGCTTGTCACCACAGCGTCCTCGATCGAGGATTTCAGCAACGGTTAACCTTGTCCCTCGGGCACGCTGTTGGCGGGTCGCTGCTGCTTGCCGGAGGCTCGTGGCTCTAACGCATGGCCATGAAGCACAAAACGTCCAACGCACAGCTCAACGTACCGGCTGCCGTCTGCCGCCTGGCCGAGGGCGGGCCGAACCTAGTCTCCAGCATGAAAAAAGCACTCTCCTTTACCCTCAACACGGCGCTCCTCGGCTCGGGCCTGCTGATGGTCCCGGCATCGGCCCAGATCCTCGTCAGTGCCGGCTCGCCCTATACGCAGAACTTCGATTCATTGGCCAGCAGCGGTACTCCCGGCTGGAGCGATAATACCACCTTGCCCGGGTGGTATGCGTCACAGAGCATTGGTGGTCCATCGGTGGCTACCTATCACACCGGCACCGGTTCCTCGACCGCTGGCGCGCTGTATAGCTTCGGCGTCGCGGGGGTCAACCCCGTGACCGACCGCGCCCTGGGATCGGTCGCCTCCGGCACGCCGGGTAATTTCGCCTACGGCGTCCGCTTCCAGAACGACACCGCTCAGGCGATAACGAACATTACGATCAGCTACACCGGCGAGCAGTGGCGCAATGGCGGGAACACCGCGACGCAAAACCTGGCCTTCGCTTATTTCATCAGCAACAATCCCATCACCAGCTCCGACGCGGCGGGCGCTAATGCGTGGATCTCCTTTAACGCCCTTAACTTCAGCTCGCCCATTGTCGGCGCAACGGCTGCCGCCTTGGACGGCAATGCCGCCGCCAACCGGCAGGTCTTCCCCGCCACGCTGTTGAGCGGCGTGGTGGTCTATCCTGGGCAGGAGATTTTCTTCCGCTGGTTCGACGTCAATGACGCCGGCAACGACCACGGCTTGGCCGTTGACGACCTCACCATATCCTTTACCAGTTTCACCGCCATCATCAATCAGCCCAACATCGCTCCCAACGGCCAGCCGCAGAGCGTTACCAATAACGCCGGCACGCGAGCCAGTTTTACGGTCAACGCCACCGGTGGCGACCTGACTTACCAGTGGCTGCTGAACGGGACAGCCCTGAATGACAGCGCCAGGATTCTCGGCTCGGGCCTGGCTTCCGTGAGCATTTCCAATGTGGCGGCGAGCGACGCCGGCAGCTACACGGTCATCGTGACCAATAGCAGCGGAGCCATCACGAGCGCGCCCGCCGTGCTGACAGTCATTGACCCGGCGGTTAACACGCAACCGCTGAGCCGTACCAATATCGCCGGCGATACGGCCAATTTCTTCATCAGCGCCGGCGGCACGCCGCTGCTGTCCTACCAATGGCGTTTCAACGGCGAGGACATCGTCGACGCTACCCGAGTCTCCCTGAATGTCCTGAACGTGCAGGCTACCAACCAGGGAAGCTATGATGTGGTCGTTGGCAACGGCCTGGGGAATTACGCGACCAGCTCAGTTGCAACCCTGACCCTGCTGGCCTCACCGGCCAACGAACTTGCGCGCTGGGACTTCAATGCGACCAACGTGCTGGTGGCCGCGTCCCCGGCGCCGTCCGTCGGCAGCGGCACGGCTTCGCTCCTCAACGGTGTCACGGCAACCTTCTCCTCCGGCACTTACTCCGACCCAGCCGGCGCCCCGGGCGCCGCCAACTCCGGATGGAACACCGCCACGTACCCGCCTCAGGGAACCAGCAACAAGACGGCCGGCGTCCAGTTCAATGTCAGCACCCTCGGCTACCAGGACATCCTGCTTGCCTTCGAGGAGCGGGATAGCGATACCGCCAGCAAGTACTTCCGCCTCCAGTACACCACCGACGGGTCCACGTTCGTGGATGGCAACGTCCTCACCATGCTCGACACGAACAACAGCTTTGTCTTCTATACCAGCGACCTGTCCGGCATTCCTGGCGTGGACAACAACCCGAACTTCGGCTTCCGCATTGTGTCTGAATGGGAGGCGACCGCCATCGGGAACACGAACTCGAACTACGTGGCCGCAGTCACTGCCTATGTGCCGACCGGCACCTCCAGCGGCACCATGCGATACGACCTGGTGAGCGTCTTCGGTAATACATTAAGCTCTGCCACCCTCGCCCCGACCACGATCAGCAACATCATCGGCACAACGCTGACTTACGGTGGCGGCGCCGGCTCGCAGTTCGTGCTCCTGAAATCCGCGAATCCAGCCTCGCCGCTGGGCGGATGGAGCCGGGTGCATACGAACTTCGCAACGCCGGGAACCTTCAGTGTCCCAACGGGCTCAGAGGCCGTGGGCTTCTATCGGATCAAGAGCGAGTAGCCGGCAGCGTGAAGCGGCGAGGCTGCCCTGCTTACTTCGGCTGCAGGTAATAGGGCCAGCGCTTGGTCGAGTGGCTGACGGTAACCGTTGCCCTGACGTCGCCGGTTCCGCCGGTGAAGGTGACCACCTGCGTATTGGTTGGCGAACCGTTAGGCGTATAGACGATCGTGACGACCTGGGCGCCGCTGCGCGGAACGCGATAGCTGCCGCCGGACACGATCCGGAAGGGCGGGGGCACCGTGGCGGTACCGACCAGAATCCCCCCGCCGACGTTCTCCACCAGGAAGCTGTTCGTCGCCCCTTCGCCCGGTCGTAGCCTGCCGAGGTCCATCGCCGTCGGTGACACGAGCAGAAAGGGGTGGTTGATGAGGGTGTCGGCTCGAACGGTGGCTGCCCAGGTCCCGAGGGTTAAAGCCGCAGCCACAGTGGCCAGTACTGTCGCAGTTCGCAGGTCTGTTTTCATGCCTTTCCCAAGTTCTGCCCCCTGCCATAGCAGAATCCGGCGGGGCTAGTCAACCCCTATGCGCATCGGGCGGCTTCCTGCATTTAAGGGGCTGGCCGTTCAGGTGGAAGTGGCCCCTCTGGGACGGCGAACGCAAGCGCCGCCCGCACAGGGGTTTGCGACACGAAGGCCCCCAGGGCATCTCGTGATCATCCGGCGAGAGCCCCGTGTGTCTCCCATGGGGCCCGGACCACATGGGAGACACACGGGGGTCTAGCCGCGCACTCGCCGGTGATGCGAGCGGGCGGTGCGCGGCCGGGGGCAATAGCGGATTATGGCGCTCCCGACGCAACCCCGAGGTTAGCTGAGGGTAAGTAGCTAATTCCAAATGGCTTACACTCTGCCGAGGCTAGCTGGTTGACCGAGCGCCACCGGCCTGCACGCTAACCCGGCTGCGCGATGAGGTCGTAGTCCGTGTGGCCGACGATTCTGACGTGCGCGAATTCCCCTGCCGGCAATGCGCCCCGAACATAGACCCGCCCGTCTATGTCAGGAGCATCAGCTTCGCCGCGGGCGACCTGGTAGCGGCCGGTGAGCTGAGCCGCATGTTCCTCCGTGGCCCGGATGAGCCCGTGCTCCCATGAGGTGATGCGGGCCTGTTCGAGCGCCTTCGCGCTGGCCGCCTGTTCGACCAGCACCTTGAGCGTGCGGCCCACGAAGGACTCGGCCACCTGCACGGCGACTTCGTGCTGGGCCGCCATGGCGAGTTCGCGGCGTTGGCGCTTGAGGCGCTCGGGGAGTTGGCCCGCCATATTGCCCGCCCGCGTGCCCGCTTCCTGCGAATAGGTGAAGACGCCCAGGCGCTCAAACCGGGTCGCGCGGATGAACTCCAGCAGCGCCTCGAATTGGGCCTGGGTCTCGCCGGGAAATCCCACGATCAGCGTGGTGCGCAGGGCGATGCCCGGTATGCCGGCGCGAATGCGGCGCAGCAGGTCCAGGATATACTGCTGCGAAGTCTCGCGTCTCATGCGTTCGAGCATGATCTCGTGGATGTGCTGCAAGGGGATATCCACGTAGCGGGCCACCTTGGGGCATTCAGCGATCGTGCGGATCAACTCGTCCGTCCAGTGCGCCGGGTGCGTGTAGAGCAGCCGGATCCAGAAATCTCCCGGCAGCGCGTTCAGCTCCCGCAGCAGCGTGCAGATGGTGGGCGTCTCGGCCGGCAGCGACTTCACCGCCTCGGTGAAGGGCCCCGGGGCGGAGATAGCCCGGCTGCGATTGGGGCGCAGGTCCAGGCCGTAGTAGGTCGAATCCTGCGAGATGAGGTTCAACTCTTTGACGCCATCGGTGATCAGCGCGCGCGCCTCGGCCACCAGGTCGGCCAGCGGGCGGCTCCGGTGCGAACCCCTCATGCGGGGAATGATGCAGAAGCTGCAAGGGTGATTGCAGCCCTCCGCGATTTTCAAATAGGCGAAGTGCCTTGGCGTGAGGCGGAACCGCGGGGTCGCGTAATCGGGAATAAAGCTGGGGCGGGGCGTGACCTCGATCAGCGGCGCGGGCGGCGGCGGCGGATTTGCGCGTTGTGAGCGGCCACCTCCGGGGTGCCGCGCGTCCTTCGAGGCGGCAGCCGACTTGGCCGCCTCGAGCGCGGCCAGGCGGGCCGACACGGCTGCCTTGCGGCCCCCGCGCGGCGAACCGGCTTTGCCGTGCAGCCGCTGCGCGCGCCTCGCCAGCGCCTCGCGAACGATCGTGCTGATCCGGCTGACCTGGTCTATGCCGATGAACGCATCCACCTCGGGCAGCAATTTGGGCAACTCCGCGCGAAACCGTTGGGGCAGGCAGCCGGAGACGATGATGCCCTGGCCACGGTTGCTCGACTCCCGCAATGCCGCCGATTCGAGGATCGTGTCCACGCTCTCCTCCTGCGCCGAGTCAATGAACGAGCAGGTGTTCACGATGACGACGTCCGCGTCGCGGGCATCGCTGGTAATCTCGACGCCGTCTCGCAGCAGCGTGCCGACCATGACTTCGGCATCCACGAGGTTCTTCGCGCAGCCGAGCGAGATCAGTCCTACGCGCACCGGGCGCCGGGTCGAATTCGGTTCCATCAAACGACCAGTTTAAGCCACGCCGCGAGCAGGGGCAATCGGTCGTGGGCGGGGCGCCCCGGGCCGGGTGCATCTGGATAGCGCCGCCGGCTCCACCCCTCACCCCAGCCCTCTCCCCATCCGATGGGGAGAGGGGGATTGTCCAACCGCTGTCGGCATTCCTCCCTCTCCCCATCGGATGGGGAGAGGGGTGGGGTGAGGGGACCGTCGGTGGTGGTGTCCAAATACGCCCACCCGAGCTTGGGGGCGGTTGATTTTCCCCTCCTTCCGGGCGATGAATTAGGCCAGTGATAACCGCAACTGAAGCAAAGAGGACCGTGCCGGCGGCGCCGACTGCCGGAGGGGCTTCGCCTGCCCCAGAGCCCTATTCGCGCAAGCATCCCTTCCTGGCCGAGCTGATCGGGCACGACCGCCTGACCGGGGCAGGCTCGCCGAAGGACACCCGGCACTTCGTGCTGAGCCTCGAAGGCAGCGGCTTAAGCTACATCCCGGGGGATTCGCTGGGCGCCTTTGGCCGCAACCCGCCTGAACTGGTGGACGAGCTGATCGAGTTGCTGGGCTTCGACCCGGATGCGCCGGTGCAGGACCCCAAAGGCCAGGCCACGACTTTCCGCGAAGCCCTGCTGCGCGATTACACCGTCAACCGCGCCAACCGGAAGATCATGGCCGGTTTGTCCGAGCGGGTGCCGCAGGGCGAGCAGCGCAATCGGCTGATGGAACTGGTGGATAACAGCGACGAGCTATGCGAATACGTCAACTCCCGGGACTACGTGGATATCCTCAAGGAGTTCAGCGAGGCGCGGTTCGAGTCGCCGACCATCTTCCTCTCGCAGCTCTCGCCGGTGGTCCCCCGGCTGTACTCGATCGCCTCCTCGCTGCAGGCACACCCGGGCGAAGTGCACCTGTGCATCACCGTGGTCCGCTATGAGACGCACGGGCGGGCGAAGAAAGGCCTGGCCTCAGGCTTCTTCGCCGACCACTCGGACTTGTTCGTGAAGAACATCCCGGTGTATGTGCAGGAGTCGCGCACGTTCCGGCTGCCGCAGGACCCTTCGACGGACATCATCATGTGCGGGCCGGGCGTGGGGATCGCGCCGTTCCGCGCCTTCCTCGAACAGCGGGCATTGGACGGCGCGACGGGCCGGAACTGGCTGTTCTTCGGGGAACAGCACCGCGCAACGGACTTTCTTTACCGCGATGAATGGGAGGAGCACCGGCGCCGGGGCAAGCTGCACCGCGTGGACCTGGCGTTCTCCCGCGACCAGGCGCAAAAGGTTTACGTGCAGCACCGGATGCTGGAGCAGGCCAGGGACCTGTGGGCCTGGCTGCAAGGCGGCGCCTATTTCTATGTGTGCGGCGATGCCCGGCACATGGCCAAGGACGTGCACCAGACCCTGATTGATATTGCCCGCCAGGAAGGCGGCCTGTCGCCGGAGGCAGCCGCCGAATATGTAAACGTCACGCTCATGAAGACCGAGAAGCGGTACTTGCGCGACGTCTATTGATCGCCTCGGGCCGCTCGCCGTTCCCCGCTCCGGGCAACCGCGGCTATGCCTCGCTGGCGGACGGCGCCTCGGCTGCCGCGCCCCGGTCCAGCCGCGCAAGGAACTCCTGCGCCAGCAGCTCATACGCCGCCGCGCCCGTGCTGTGCCGATCGTAGTGGATGATCGGCTTGCCGAAGCTGGGCGCCTCGGCCAGGCGCGTAGTGCGCGGGATCATCGTGTCGAACACCCGCTCCTTGAAGTGCTGCCGCACCTCGCCCACGACCTGCTGTGAGAGATTGGTCCGGCTGTCAAACATGGTCATGACGACGCCGGTCAGTTCGAGCCGCGGGTTTATTCCCTTGTCGTGCAATTGCGCCATGACCTTGTTGAGCATCGAGATGCCTTCCAGCGCGTAGTACTCGCATTGCAGGGGGACCAGGACCCCGTCGGCCGCGGCGAAGGCGTTGAGCGTGAGAATGCCGAGCGAGGGCGGACAATCCACCAGCACGAGATCGAAGCGGTCGGTTGCCAGCACGGGGCCCAGCGCGGCGCTGACGCGCTGGAGGTGATTCTCGGCGCGCGGCAGCTCGATGTCCGCGCCGCACAAATCCACTTCGCTCGGGATGACCTCCAGCCCTTCGTAGGCAGTCTTCTGGATTTTCTCCGTGAGGCTGCCTTGCCCCAGCAACGGCTGGTAGGCGCTGGCCCCTTCCACCTTCTCGATGCCGACGCCGCTCGTCGCGTTGGCCTGCGGGTCGAGGTCAAACAGCAGCACGCGGCGGCCCAGCGCGGCGACGCACGCCGCCAGGTTGACCGCTGTGGTGGTCTTGCCCACCCCGCCTTTCTGGTTTGCGACGGCAATGACTTTGGCTGGCACGCCGCAGGTGTAGTGAAAGCGATGCGTGATGACAAGGCAGGACGGGCGCGCTGCGTTCTGGAGTGCCGCATTTGCGGGAACTCCGGGTGCAGGGGGCGGTGTCCAGGCGCCCTCATTTTGGGTGAAAAACTCTGTTGACAGGTGGGCGCGCGGTGGCATATTTTGACGTAGTTCGAGTGGCAGCACGTTTCTTCAGCGGGGTTCCCCACCCCCACCTCCTTGGCGTCTGCTGCTCGAACATTTTCTTTGTTCAGCTTGACCCGGGCAGGCGGCTTCCTATACGTTCTCGTGCCCCTAGCGGGGGCGTAGCTCAATTGGTTAGAGCGCTGCCCTGTCACGGCAGAGGTTACGGGTTCGAGCCCCGCCGCTCCCGCCATCCTTCGTTCGAAGCGCAAGCGGGGAAGGAGGACTGGCGCCGCGGATTCGCAAACCAGCGGCTGTTAGCTTTCGCTTGAAGCGCCGCACCCTGCAGAAGGCCCGCGCGCAGGCCGCCTCCCTCCACCATCACAGTGTTTACGTGGTCCTGCTCGACCCGGCGGCGGCCAGGCTGCGCGCTGTCCGGGCCGCCAATCCGGAGCGCGACCCGAGCAAGGCCTGCGTATACGTAGGGATGACGGGCCTTGCGCCGGAGGTGCGCTTTGCCAACCACAAGGCGGGCGTCAAGGCGGCTTCGGTCGTCAGGCGCTACGGCCTGCGGCTGCTGCCTGAACTCTACGAGCACCTCAACCCCATGC
>DATKNZ010000156.1:0-23263 GCA_035541055.1 Candidatus Acidiferrum sp.
CCGCCGCGTGCCCGCGTCCACCCAGCCGGGGTCAACTCCTTCCAGCCGGTACTTGAAGCGGTTCCGCTCC
The DNA here is from genome assembly GCA_035541055.1 of Candidatus Acidiferrum sp. Lineage (GTDB taxonomy): Bacteria > Verrucomicrobiota > Verrucomicrobiia > Limisphaerales > UBA8199 > JAPLUA01. Next base: position 71 of record DATKNZ010000156.1, read on the forward strand.
GGCGCCTGGTAGCTCAACGCCGTGTAGTGCACCTCCAGCCGGCCCCGGCCCGGCGGCACCTTGAGGCTCGGAGAGTTGGTCCCGGACCCCGCTGCCGGTTGGAGCGGCACCCCGTCGGCGATGACGTCTTCGATCACCACCGGCGGCGGCTGCTCATTGCTCTTGATGCCCGGCTCCGCGGCCACCACGCCCATGATGGTAGGAAACCACAGGCGCCCGTCGTGGCCCTTCCAACCCGCAGGCTTGGCGACGCCGTTGCACTGCACGCTGGGCAGCCCGTCCGCGCGTCCAAACACCGTGCAGGCCAGCGCCCGCGTTTGGCCTTTGTCCAGATCGTCCAGTTGCTTGCGGCTCAGCATGAAAACCCCCTTCCGGCAGGTCATCCAAAAGCAGCCGTAGTCATCTTCCACGATCTCGTAGATCTCATCGCTGAAAAGTCCCTGCCGGCTGGTGTAAGCCGTCCACTTGCCATCCTTGCGCCGGTAAAGGCCCGCTCCGCGCGTGCCGACCCAGAGCGCGTCATCGGAATCCAGGTAAAGAGCATTCACCCAGCTCGTCCCGGGCGCGCCCGCCTCGACCACCCGGCTGAACTTCCCCCCTTCCCATCGGCTCAGGCCGCCGCCCGTCCCGATCCACATCGCGCCGCTCGGCTCCTCGCACAGTGCCCAAATGTCGTTGCCGGCAAGGCCGTCGGCGGTTGTATAGGCGTGAAACCGGCCCGCCTGGAACACGCTCATGCCCCGGCTGGTGCCGAACCATAGCGCCCCGGCCCGATCCTCGCGGATCACGCGCACAGCCCCCTCGAACGGGCCCGACGAGCGAACAAACTGGGTCTGCGAGTTATCCTTCAAGCGCACCACTCCACCGGCGTGGTCCAGCCCTACCCACAGGCAGCCGTCGCGGCCTTCGCACAGCCCGAGGACCTTCCCGTCCTTGAGCCCCGGTATGGTGCCGACCTCTGTAATCCGGTTATCCTTGAGCCGGCTCAAGCCGCCTTCCCACGTGCCGATCCACACCGTTCCACCGGTGTCTTCGCAAACGGACATGACATTGTTCCGCGCCAGGCCGTCTCGCGTCGTGTAGGCCGTGAAGCGGGCGGGGTCCAGGCAATAGAGCCCGTCCTGCCCGCCGGCCCAGAGGTTGCCCTCACGGTCCTCGAAGAACGTATAGACCTGGTCGCCGAACGCGCCCTCGCGCTTCTGCCAGGGCACGAAGCGCCCCTGGACCATGCGCGCCACGCCATGCGTCGTGCCGATCCACAACTGCCCTTTCCGGTCCTCGTGCGCGGTCAGCACGATCGCGTCGGGCAAGCCGTCGCTCATACCGTAGGTCCTGATCGTCTGCCCCTCCACGCAGTTGATGCCCTCGTTCGCGCCGGTCCAGATGCGGCCTTGCCGGTCGGCACAAACGAACTTCAAAGCGTTCGCTCTCGTGCCCAGGCGGATGTTGAACGTGTGGATGATGCCCGCCTTGTCCAGGATGTTCAGTCCACGCAGCGTGGCGATGCGCAGGTTACCCTCCTGGTCCTCGCAGAGGCCCCTGACCGAGTTCGCCGCCAGGTTGTCCTTCTCGGCGAAGTTCTTGAAACGCTCCTCCTTGTAGCGGGTCAGGCCGCCTTCACTGCCAATCCAAAGAGTTCCGTCCGCCCCGAGCAGCAGGCACCGAATATGGTTGCTCACCAGGCTGTCCGCCTCCGAGAAGCGCGTGTACACCCCGTCCTTGAAATGGACCACCCCGTACCCATCGCACCCGATCCAGAGGCTCCCGTCCCGGTCCGTGCACAGCGCCGTGATCAAGCCGTGCTGCAACTCGGGCGGCGCCTTCTCGCCCAGCCCCGTAAACTGCATCCCGTCGAACCTCGCCAGCCCCTCTCCCGTGCCCACCCAGAGATAGCCGCCGCCCGTCTGGGCAATGGAATACACCGAGTTCTGCGGCAGGCCGTCGTCCGTCTGCCAGGTGCGGACGCTGTAGGACGTGATGATGTTGGTGGCGCCCGCAGCCGCACACAGGGCCAGCCCATACCACGCCAGCCCGACGGCCCGCCCCGCCGCACTCCCGCGCAGGGCCCGCCGACGCAGCTCGCACCCGATCACATGGCCGAAGTGATTCATTCAGCGCGAGCGCGATGATAACGGTTGACGCGCCGGGTCGTAAACCAAATACGCAGCGCCGCCGCAGGGAGCGCACCCGTCCTCGGGCGCAGCAAAGCCAGGTTAGCTGGGCGCGTTGCCAGCGTTGGACGCTGCTGCGCCCGAGGACGGGCACGCTCCGGTCAGCATCACTGCGCGATCGGTGCCAGCAGCGTTTGGGTGAGCGTCAGGTTCAGCTTGACGTCCTTGAGCGTGCTCTGCCGCTGCTGCTCGAATTTGCCAAGCTCCTCCGGGCTGAGAAACGACCCGCCGCCCGCGGCGACCCGCTGGTAAATGTCGTCCAGCACCTTGAGGCCGCGCGCAGCGCCTTCTTCTGATGCGGAGCACACGTAATTCAGCTCCGGCCGGGTCTGGTAGTCCGCCGGCAGTCCGGCCTCGGCCACGGCAGTCGCGGCCGCCTGCTGAAAAGCCTGGGCAAGCTGCTTCGCCTTGGCCTGTTTCTCCGCGTCAGTGCCGGTAAGCTGAGCTTTGAACTCCTCGGCGCCCAGCGACCCAACAAGATTGCGAACATAATCCTGGTACTGAGACAGGCACTGCGCGCCCAGCAGGTCCCGCAGCCTATCCTGCAAGGCCGCGTCCTCGCCGGCAAAATAGCGGTCCACCTCGGCCAGCGGCGGCTTGTCGCGTAAAAAGGCCGTGATCGGCTCCACGTGAGCCATGATATCGTCGGCCAACAGGTCGTAGAGCTTCTCGGCCTGTGCCGGCGCAAGCTTCGCGCTGCGGGCAAACCCCTGGCAGATCTGCTTCAAACCCGCCCGGTTCTGCTCCCGCAGCGCGTCTCTGGCGACCGGGTCTGCTGTCAGCCGGCGGTCTGCGCCGGTCGCGCCTAACTGCGCCTTGTCGTGGGTCAGCCGGCCCACCTCACCGCGCAGGCGCAGCACCTCGCTCGGGCTGCGCTTGAGCGCTACGTTTTCGGCGGCCAGCACGGCCACGGCGTTGGTCGCGGCGTCACGCTCGCGCCCGAGCTGCCGCACCTGCGCGCGAAGCCTGTCCGACCCGGCCAACTCCCTGCGCAGCACTCGCACCTGGCTGCGCAACTGGAATACTGTCTCGCCCTGGTAAACCGCCGCCACGGCCACGGCCATGCCCAGCAGCATAATGAGACTCCTCTGCGACGTCGTCATACTCTTCGTTTACGAGCCTGCCTGGCGCTTCATTCCGAAACCGGCGCCGCGTAAGCTCGCATATAAGCCATGGAGACCTTGGTGCTCTGACAGGTGCTGCTCCTGAACTCCTGGAACCTGGCCAGCTCATCCGGGCTCAGGAACGCACTCGCCCGGGCGGCTGTCCTGCCCAGCGTATCGTCCAGGAGCTTGACGCTGCGGTCGCACGCCTGCTCGGAGGCCACGCAGCGGTAGGTCCAGGCCGGCTGCAGAAAGTAATCCGCCGGCAGCCCGGCATCCGCCAGGGCGGCCTGGGCCGACTCCTGGAAAGCCTGCTTAAGCTGGTTGGCCTTGGCTGCCTTGGCCTCGTTGTTGCCCGTAATGCGGTCCTTAAAGTCGTCCATAATCGCGCCGCCGAACAGAGTCCGGTTGTATTCGTCGTACTCCGCCATGAGCTGCGGGCCAAGGAGCGCCTGCACCTTCAGCTCCAGGTCGGCCTGCTCCGCCGCGAAGATCGAGTCGATCTCGGCCAGCGCCGGTTTGTCCCTTAACGCGGTCGTGATCGGCCCCTGCGCGCTCGCGATGAAATCATCTGCCAGCAGCTCACTGAGCTTCTCGCACCGGTCGGCGGGCAGCCTGGCGGCCTTGGCAAACCGCTCGTAACTCGCCTTCATCGACGCTTTGACCGAGTCATACAGGAACTTCCTGACCTCCGGGTTGGCTGTCAGCTTGCTCAGGGCTGTGCTCGAGGCAAGCTGCGCCTTCTCGCGGCTCAAGCGGCCCACCTTGCCGCGCAGTTCCGCGGCTTCGGCCGGCCTTTTCCTCAGCACCACGTTCTCCGCCGCGAGCGCCATCATCGTCTCATTGGCGGCGTCCCGCTCTCGCCGCAGGTCCTGTCCTTGCTGCCGGAGCAACGCCACCTCGGCCTGCTCTTGCCGTAGTGAACGCACCTGGTCGCGCAGGGCCGAGGTCTCATGCCCCACATACACCCCGCCCACGACGGCAGCGGCGGCGCCTAGCGTAACCAGCGCCCCGGCCATTGCCGCCCGGACTTTGGCCCGCACCATGGCCCCAAGAGCCCCTTTGACCAGGGCCAGAGTGGACGCGCCGGCTGCCGCGCCCTGGGCTGCCGCCATCGCCGTGATCGCTGCCGCCAGCCCCGCGGGCGCAGCCTGCACGGCATGGGCGGAAATGGTCCCCGCTATGATGCCCGTCGTCAAAGTCACCCCGCGCCGGCGGAAGAGCCGGCGCAGCTTCTCCAGCGCCCGGCGCACGCGCTGCTTGGCGCCCCCTTCGCTGGTCCCGAGCGCGGCGCCCACGGACCGGAAGTCCTGACCTTCAAAAAAGCGCAGCACCAGGGCGTCGTGGTCCTTCGCGCTGAGCTGCTCCATCGCGCCGTCCAGCAAGGGGGCGAGCTGCGGCCACGGCTCGGCTTCGGGTTGGTTGATCATGTATTGCGGATACGCCTCAAGTTCGCGTTGCTGGCGCCGCCACTGAGCGGCCCGGGTGCTGGCGCTGACGTAGCGCGCGGTGCGCACCAGCCAGCCGGGCACGACGGTCTTCGGCTTTAGCGAGCCCGCCTTGCGGGCCAGAATGATGAACACTGCCTGGGTGACGTCCTGGGCCAGGTGGGGGTCCTGCACCTGCCGCAGCGCGACCGAATACACCAGGTTGACGTGACGCGACACCACCGCGGCGAACGCCTCCTCGCTCCCGCTTTGGGCGTAGGTTCGCAGCAACGTCAGATCGTCATCGCTCATTCCACCCTTATATTTGCGCCCAGAGCAAAAGGTAACAGAAAAACTTACGCTGCCGCAGGATTTGAACGCGACTTTGCGCCGCCTGTCAGAGCCTCCAACATACATGGGCTGCACCAGAGTCCGTTCCCTCAACCTCACAGCAACGAAAGCTGCCGGCCTCGCCCTGGCCTTCCTGAGCGCGTGCTCAACACCGCGGACGAACCAGCCCGCCGCAGCTTCCGTCCGCAAGGTGGATTGCAGCGCCGCCCCCAACCTCGGCCCCATCGCCGAGCGCGCCCGGCAGACGGCCAACCAGTACTACCCGTCCCTGTGCGCGCTGCTGGCTGACGGGGAGTGCGATTTCCCGCCGCAGGTGGACATCTGCTTCAAGAGGCGCCTCCCGCATGCCCACTCCGGCGAGGCGCGTCTCACGCAGGTTTGCCTGAACCTCGAATACCTCGAGGCGTACAAAGACCCCGCCACATTGGACTACCTGCTTGTTCACGAGTTGACCCACGTGGCCCAGCACTACACGCGTCCTGTCATGGGGGGATTCCTGATGTACACCCCCAACGCGCCGTCCTGCTGGCAGGAGGGCATCGCGGACTACGTTTGCTTCAAGCTCGGGCTCAGCAACGTCTGGGAATGCGCGGAGTGCTCGTCCCTCTTCCCCCATTACCGGAACGGGTATGCGTGCGCGGGCGCGTTCCTGCTGTATGCGGAAACGACCTACAACCCCAACCTCGTGCGCCAACTCAACACGGCCCTGCGGCATGGCCGGTACAGCGATGCGTTCTTCCAGGAGGTGACGCGCGAGGATCTGCCGGCGCTCTGGGCCGAGTTCCAGCAGACCCGTGCCTTTAGCCCGGGGGCAACCCGCGTGGTGGCTCTGCAGCAGACGCTGGGATTCAAGAACGGCAAACCGCCGAAGGACGTGGAACGCCGGCTCAAGTCGTATCTCGAACGGCAGGTGGATCCCGGAACACGGCGGCTGATCAAATACGCCTCGCTCCCCGTGTCGCACGCCGGAGACCTCCAGACCCGGCTGGCGCTGGTCATCTACTTCACCCAGCCGGGAGGCAGCGCCGAGGCTTATGTCAGCGCGCTCCATGACCGGGACACCTTGCCAGGCTTCTCCAAGGACCAGCATGGCCAACTCACCGGCGTGTTAAGCCCTCGCAACCTGGACCTGGCATTCCCAGCCGAGCGATCCTTTACCGCGCGCAAACAAGGTGATCCTTCCACCTACCACTACACCCTGTCCTGTCCTGACGCGGGCAGCTCCTGGCGGCTGCAGCGCGCCTGGCGCACCGATGCCGAGGGCCATACCGTGGAAGAGTTCGGCCTCCAATAGGACTGCTTCAATGTGTCACACACAGGGCCAGCCCATACCACGCCAGCCCGACGGCCCGGCCTGCCGCACTACCCCACAGGGCCCGCCGACGCAGCTCGCACCGGATCACATGGCCGAAGTGATTCATTCAGCGCGGGCGCCATGATAACGGTTGACGCGGCCGCTAACGCCCGCGCGCCTATCAGGTCGGGCAACGATGCGGACCCGCAACGGCGCCGCCGGACTGGGAGACCCAGCGCAGGACCTGTTCCGCCGCCGCTTTGGGCGCCGTGCTCAACACGGTGTGGTCGGCGGTCCAGATGATCCGGTAGGCCCGCAGCCCGGGGCAGTTGCTCCGCAGCCAGCGCCGGACCCCGAGCCACGGCACAATCGGGTCCAGGCCCCCGGTAATCGCATAGACCGGCAGCCTGACTTCCCGGGCCACGGCGCAGGGGTCATTGTGCGCGATGAGGTTCAGCCGGTGCGCGGCGGCCTGGCGATGCAGCTCATTCCAGCGCCCGATGAATTCGCCGATGCCGGCCAGCGTCTCGGGTGAACGCCAAAACCGGAAGCGGGCCACCCTGCCGTAGCCCGCCAGCAGACGACGCAATACCGGCAGCGGCAGGTTCGCCGTGAGCCGCTCCGCTCTCGGCACCATCGAAGGCACCGGGTGCCGCACAAACCCGCCCGCGAGGATCACGCCTTGGGCGCGAAATCTCCCTCGAGCCAGCAGCGACCAGACCACTTGCGAGCCGAACGACTCCCCCAGCAGCCAGCCTTCCCGGATGCCCCGCTCCGCCAGCGCGGCTTCCACTCCCGCCGCGTAGTCCTCCAGCGACCATGTCAGCGTGCGAGGGTAGCTTGCCTCGACGAACCGCACCCGCCCGGCCACGGCTCTTCGAAAGCTCCCGATCAACGTCCAGTCCCCGTGCAGCCCGGGCAGGTAAATCAGCGTCGGCTCCAACTCATCCCCGTAACTGCGCAACTCGACCTGCTCAGGCACCCTGCTCCCCTCCGCTAGGCCAGCGCGTCGGCCAGCACTTCCGCCATGTGCCGCGCCCGCACCGGCCCCACGTGTTCGATCTGGTGACGGCAACTGGTGCCCGAGGCAACAATCACTGTCCCGAAGGGCTGGTCCCGCACCTTGTGCGCCAGCGGCTCCGCCACCTTGAGCGACAGCTCGTACTTCGACGCCAGCGCCCCAAACGCCCCGGCCATGCCGCAGCACCCGGTGTCCAGCAACGTCGCCTCGCACTTCGGCAGGCGCCCGGCCAGCTTCAGCATGTAGGCCGGATTAGTCAGTGCCTTGGCGTGGCAGTGCGCGTGGATGGCCAGCTTGGCGGCCCGGGGTTGAAACTGCAGCGCATCCGGCTCCTGGTTGAGCAACGCCTCGATGAACTGCTCGAACAGAAAGCAGCGCCGGGCGACGTCCTCCACGCCTTCCAGCTTCAGCTCGCGGTAATCCTCCACGAACATGGAATAGCACGACGGCTCCAGGAAGATGATCGGCGCCCCGTCGGCATCCTGGCTCAGCAATGCCAGGTTGTGTTGTCCCAGCCGCGCGGCTTCGTCCAGGTTGCCCTGGCTGAAGGCGGGCCGGCCGCAGCATTGACGGCCCACCGGCAACGCTACGTCGAACCTGGCGGCCTCGAGCACCTTGACCGCTGCCATGCCGATGTGCGGCTCGTGATAGCGCACAAAGGTATCGTCCCACAACACCACCCGGCCCCGCGTGCCTCTTTCGGCTGCCCGGCGGGAAGCGAACCAGCGATCGAACCGCCGCCGGGCGTAGTGCGGCAATGGACGCTGCGAGGCGATGCCCAGCGTCTTTGCCATAATCGCGCGCGCCAGCCGGGAATCCAGCGCGCGGTTTGCCAGCCACGGCGCCCGGCAGCCCCATCTCCCCAGGGTATCCACGGCGCTGAAAAGCCGCTGGCGCCAGGAAAGGCCGTCCCGCTGGATTCGGGCGTGCAGCAGCTCCGCCTTGAGCAGCGACAGGTTCACGTTGGACGGGCACTCCGTGGTGCAGGCCTTGCAGGAGAGGCAGTTGCTGAGGGCCGCTTCCAGTTCGGCACAGCGCAACGGGTCGTCTCCCGAGCCGCGCATTTCGAGCGCCGCGCGGATGGCGTTGGCGCGGCCACGCGTGCTCATGATCTCCTCGCCCGTAGCCATGAAGGTCGGGCACATGGTGGGGGTCTCCTTGCGGCAGCCGCCGCACCCGTTGCATTGCTCGAGGTTGCGCGTGAACGAGCCATCCTTGGCGGCAAACGCCAGCGCCGGCGTAAACGGCAGCTTGAGCTCATACCCCTCGCCCAGGCGCAGGTTGTCGTCTATGTGGAACCGCCCGTCGCCTACGACCTTGCCCGGGTTAAAAAGGTTGTTCGGGTCGAAAGAGGCCTTGATCTGGTGCATCACCCCGAGCAGCCCGTCGCCAAGCTGGTCCGCCATGAACTCCGTCCGCGCGATGCCCACTCCGTGCTCGCCCGCCAGCGAGCCATTGAAGCGCCGCACCAGCGCCGAGGCTTCGTCCGCCACCTGGCGCAGCTTCTTGATGTCCGCCGCCGAGTGCAAATCGAGCACTGGCCGGACATGCAGCAGCCCCGCCGCCGCATGGCCGTAAAAGGAAGCCTGCAAGCCCAACGAGGTCATTAGCGTCTCGAGCGCGGCGACGTATTCCGGCAGGTCCCGGGGCCGCACCGCCGTGTCTTCAATGCACGTCACCGGCTTGGCGGCCCCCTTGCACCCCGTGAGCAGAGACAGGCCGGCCTTGCGCAACGCCCAGACTAGGTTCGCCTCTCGAGGCGTCTTGAGGATCATCCGCCGCAGCCCCAGGTTGCGCCGGGCCAGCTCAGCCAACCGGTCCTCCGCGTCTTCGAAGAACTCCACGACCAACAGCGATTGGCAAGGCTTGAAGTCCAGCTCCAAAAGGTCGCGGGCTGCCTGGAACTCCAACTGCCCCCGCGTCTGGTCGAGCAGCACGCGGTCAATGTGCTCGATGGCGGCGGGCTTGAGGTCCAGCAGCGCCACCGTGGCCTGCATCGCTTCCGCCACTGAACCAAAGAAGATCAGCCCCAGGCCTTTCTTCTCGGGCACCGGCACGATCTTCAGTTCCGCCGAGGTAATCGCCGCCAGCGTCCCTTCGCTGCCGCACAGCAAATGGTTCAGGTTATCGGGCTCACGGACACAGCGGTCAATCGCATAGCCCGGGCGCCGCTTGGACAAGCCCGGCGGGCATTTCTCGGCAATCTCCAGGCTGTGGAAATAGACCAGGTCGGCGACCAACTCGCGCTGCTTGCGCAACGTATCGTGCTTCGGCCCGACCGCCACCGCCCGGCCATCCGCCAGCACGATCTCCAGCTCGCTGATATGGTCCGCCGTCGTGCCGTAAAAGGGCGTGTGCGAGCCGCTGGAGTTGTTGGCGATCATGCCGCCCAGCGTCGCGCGCGAACTGGTGGCTACGTCCGGCCCGAAGCAGTAGCCGTGCGGGCGCAGAAAGCTGTTCAACTGGTCCAGGACGACCCCCGGCCCGACCCGGACGGTGCGCCGCTCGATATCAAGGTCCGTGATCTGGCGGTTGTAGCGGCAGAAATCTATGACCAACCCCTCGCCGATAGCCCCCCCGGCAAGCCCCGTCCCCGCCCCGCGCGGGATGACCGTCACGCCCGCCTGCACTGCGGCCTCGACCACGGCCCCCGCCTGCCGCGTATTACGCGGGAATGCGACGGCTACGGGCGTGAGTTGGTAGATGGAAGCGTCGGTCGAGTAAAGCTGCCGGGTGAGGTTGTCGAAGGCAATTTCGCAGGTGGAGCCCAGGAGAATCGCCTGCTGTTGAGCCGAAATCATCGCGCACCATAAACCTAGGGTCACGTGCGGCGGTTGACAATGCGCAACGAAAGGCAGGTTAGAGCCTTTCAGCATCTGAATAGTGCTAGCGTCCTCCGCAGCAGAAGCTCGAAATCCGAACTCCGAAATCCGAAACAATTCCCAATGCCCCAAATACAAATGCTCAAAACTCACGCTCGCCGCAGGTTTTGATCATTGCTCCTTCAATCCTTTGCATTTGTTTCGGATTTCGGGCTTCGGATTTCGGATTTGGGCGCACAGGGCGCGGTGGTACTATCGGCATGCGTTGTAAGCGCCTTGATCTGCCGGGCCGGGGAATTAGCATTCCACGACTTTGAAACCAGACCCCTGGCCGGTATGAGCAGCGCAACAGCCCCAGGCTACGAACGCCCTGCGGTAACCCCGAGGCCGAAAGTCCCCGCCCTATACAAGTGGTGGGTCGTCCTCATGCTCTGGGTCGTCTGCTTCTTCAACTACGCCGACCGGCAGGCGATCAGCTCCGTGCTGCCCTTGCTGGCCCGGGATTTCCGGTTCGACCCGGTGCAACTCGGGCTCATCGGCTCCGCGTTTGCCTGGGTGTATGCGGCGCTGGCCCCGGTGGCCGGCGTGGTGGCCGATCGCGCTCGGCGGCAGAAGGTGCTCGTGTGGGCCTGCGTGGCGTGGAGCTTCTTTACGCTGGCCACCGCCTGGTGCGCGAGTGTGCCGATGTTCCTCGCCGTCCGCGCCCTGACTGGGCTGGGCGAGACGTTCTACTTCCCGGCGGCGATGGCGCTGATCAGCGACTATCACACCCGAAACACCCGCTCGCGCGCCATGTCGTGGCACCAGTCGGCTGTTTATGCCGGCACTGTTCTAGGAAGCTGGGTCGCGGCGGTGCTGGCGGAGCGGCACGGATGGCGGGCTCCGTTCCTCGTATTCGGCCCGGTAGGGCTGGTCCTGGCGGTTGTGCTGGCGCGCTGGCTGCGGGAACCCACGCGCGGGGCGGCTGAGGCCGAGGTTCTCACGTTGGTAGGGACGCCTCGCCGAGGCGTCCGTGTTGAGGGGGCGGGGGACGCCTCGGCGAGGCGTCCCTACCCTGCAGCCTGCCAGGACACCTCACCGGAAGCGGCGCCCGAAGGCGCGGAGCGGCTCTCGATTGCGGAGACCGTGGGTGTGATCCTGCGCACGCCGGCGGCCATGCTGCTGATGACTGGATTCCTCTGCGCCAATTTCGTGGCCGTCATGTTTCTCACATGGACACCGACATACCTGGTCGAGAAGTTCCACTACGCCATCGGCGCTGCTGGCCTCACGGGCACCCTCTATATCCACCTGGCGAGCGCGCTGGCGGTGCCCTTGGCCGGCTGGCTGGCCGACCGACTGGTTCACCGCTGGGCGGCGGGGCGGATGCTGGTGCAAACGCTCGGGCTGGCGGTCGGCGGAACCTTCATACTCCGGGTCGGGCAGGCGGGCGACGTCGGCGCCCTCCTCGCGGCCATGATTGGCTTCGGCGTGTGCAAGGGTTTCTATGACTCAGGCATTTTCGCCTCGCTCTACGACGTCATCGAGCCCCGGGCGCGCGGCACGGCGGCTGGGCTGATGAATACCGTCGGCTGGGCGGGCGGCGCGCTGGGACCCCTGTTCTTCGGCTACGCCGCCAAATACGGCGGCAAGGGAGGGGCGGTGGCGAACATGAGCGCGGCATTGGGGCTAGGCTCGCTGTTCTACGCTGCGGCAGCGATGTGCGTTCTCGGGGCGATGCTGCTCCTGCCCGGGACCCACCGTAACCGTCTGCCGAAGTAGGGCAGGGGCCCGGGGCACGCCGGACGCCTGCCCTGCCTTGCAGCGGCTTCGGTTCCTCCATCTTTCCAGTGGACCGGGGCGTGGCGGCTGAAATCCGAAACCCGAAGGCCGAAGGCCGAAAGAAGGCCGAAATCCGAAATCCGAACCCGCCAGGCCGCCATCCCAGCACTTGGCCGGCAGGGAGGCCGCCGTTGGCGCCGAAGCGCAAGGACGAAGCACTTCCAAGCACCCGGTCTTCACAAGGGCCATGGGCCGGCACTCTTCGGGTTTCGGCCTTCGGCCTTCTTTCGGCCTTCGGATTTCGGCCTTCGGGCTTGGCTGCCGAATTCCGCTGAAGACGTCCAGGGGCCGCGGCTTCAGTCCACCGCGTTGCCCGAAGACAGGATCACCCGGTACTTCAGCACGAGCGGCTTGCCCGGATCGAGCGTCACCGGCTCCAGCCCGGGATAAGAGGCATTGAGCAGCGCGAACGAATGGCGCATCAGCCAGCCCGTTTTGGGATAGCCGGGATTGGCTGGGTCGTCCTCGATGCGGATGGATTCCTTGTTCCCCTTGAACGTGCCGACGATCTCCGCCCAGGGATGCCGCGACATCACCCCATCCTCCTTGGACACGCCCTCGTCCGTCCGAATGGTCGTTTTGGCCGCGCCCCCGTCGCGCCGGGAGGTTCGAAAGGCGAACCCGCCGTAGCCCTTATTGGCAACCGGCGTGCCTACAATCGTCACCGGCTTGTCCGTCGCCTCGAAGCGCAGCGTAAAGTCCAGCACCCGGCGGTTGTCCTTCGTCGCATGGGCGACGATGTCCACGTCCTCCTTCACGAACTTGTGCTCGCCGTCGTACCAGCCGTTCTCGACGGCCAGCAGCGCCTCGGCGCCTTTGGTCTCGCGCGCCTTCCAGCGAACGAACCGCTGGCGGAAACCTTTGACGGTCCAGACATCGTTCGTCTTGCCGTCGTACGAGACCACCTCCCAGGCCCAGAAAACGCCGCGGTGGTGGGGGTGATCCTTGTTGAAATCATCCGTCAGCAAGGTGCCGTCGGGCGCGTAAACCGGGTGCAGGTAACAGGAACGGCGCATCTTCTCGGGGAAGTTGCTGGCCAGTATGCCGCCGAAATTATAGACGAACACCGGCAGGCCGTTCTCCGTCAACTCCAGCGACGCGGGCGTGATCTCCCGGAAGGCGAAAGGCGACCTGGCGCCTGGACGCTCGGACGAGCCGGGGTCCGGTCCGGCTTCGTTGGCCGAGGGAGCCCCGTGCGCGGCACACCCTGAAAGGAGAACTCCCGCCCCCAACAGAACTGAGGCAACAGCTAGGGAATGAAACGGCAGCTTACGCGAGTGCATGGCGCATCTTATGGCAGGCGCGCGCTGTCCTTGTCACGCAGAATGTGCACCGCCCAAATCGGAAGCCCGAAGGACGAAATCCGAAAGAAACCCGAACCCCGAAATCCGCAGGCGCCCGCGGTGCTTTCGGCTTTCGGATTTCGGCCTTCCTTCGGCCTTCGGCCTTCGGGTTTCGGATATGGGCGGAGCCATCTGAATAGGGCGCCTTGGGCCTGGCGCCGCGCCCCCGCATACAATCGTATGAATTGCGCATCCGTGGCTTGCGTGCTCTAATACCATCTAGCTAAAGCCACAAACCACTACCGCAACGCAACCAAACGCATGAAAAGACTCCTCCCCTTGTTCGGCGCGGCCGCTCTCGCGGCTGTACTGGTCACGTCTGTGCAGGCGCAACCTGCCGGCTATGCCATCATCTCCAGCGCTTCCGACCCCAACCTGGTGATGAGCCCCGGCACCTACGTCTTCACCGAATACTACTGCACCAATGACAACCATACCGGTGAGTACGATATTCTGGGCCTTCCCTTTACCAACAATTACCCCCGCCTCGGCGGCAACAACACCGGCAATCTGAACACGCCCACCTTCGGCTCCGACCCGGATGACATCTCCCTCTGGACCATCTCCGAGGGCGAGGTCTGGAAGACAGCCGGTTTCGATGTAACCTATCCCACCGAAGCAGGCCACAGTTACCTGCTGGAACTCATCTTCCACGACAACTTCTACCCCTCGCCCGGCAGCCGCGTATTCGAGGTGCAGGCGGGCCCGCAGGCCAGCCCCGCCGTGCTCTTCGCGAATCTGGACATGGCCGCGCTCGGAGCGGGCAAGGCCGACGCGGCCGATGTCCTGGCGCGCTGCCTTCTGATTAACGCGGACAACAACGGTTTCCGGCTGGTCCTGACGCCGGGGAGCGCCAACAACCCCTGCATCAGCGCGGCGGCCATGCTGGACATCACGGGCGTCACGCCGGCCATCGCCGGGCCCACCGCCCAGCAGTATGCCTTCGTCGGCCGCAATATCTCATTCAATGCCTTCGTGGCCAGCGATACCTCCGTTAACTATCACTGGCAGGCGGGTGCCACCGGCTCGGGCTCCTACACCAACCTCGTTGACGCAGGCAGTATCTCCGGTTCCCTCACCACCAACCTCGTCATCACTAACGTCACACTGGCCCAAGCGCTCGACTATGTGCTGGTGGCCTCCAATTCCGTAGGCAGCAGCACCAGCTCGGTGGTCACCCTCAACGTGCTGGCGCCGACCGCGACCATTACAGCCGGAACGAACTATGCGTATGCGGTCAAAACCAACGGCGTGGTGGACTACTGGCGGTTGAACGATCCTCAGGGCGCGGCGCTAGCCTACGACGTCGGCCCCGGCGGCAAAGACGGGGTTGTCGGCGCCAACCTGCAGGGCAGCTTCGGCAACGCGGGCCCCGAACCGCCGGACTTCCCGTCCTTCGAGAACAACAACTCGGGTATTGTCTGTGGCGCCAATAATTCCTACGACTTCATCACCACCCCGGCGCTGAACCTCAACACCAACACGGTCACGCTGCTCGCCTGGCTCAACCCGAACTCCGCGCAATCGCCTGGCGCGGGCCTCCTGCTCGCGCGCAACGGAGCCGGCGGACCGGCCACCGGCCTGGCCTACGGAATCACCCCCCAGACCAACGGCGATTACTCCCTGCGCTACTTCTGGAACGGCGTCTCCGCTGATTCCGGCGTGCAGGTGCCGCTGAACATCTGGTCGCTAGTGGGCCTAGTCGTCACGCCCAGCAACCAGACAATCTACGTCATCAACGTCAACGGCATGTTGACCTGGACGGCCACCTCCTCCAACGCCGTCTGTCCGTTCAGCAGCCCGTTCTATATCGGGAACGACATTGCTACCAATGGCGGCCAGCGCACGTTCAGCGGCTACCTGGACGAGCCCGCGGTGTTCGCGCGGGCGTTGACCACCAGCCAGGTGCTGGGGCTCTTCACCAACGCGTCCGGGATCGCCTCCATCGCGGCGAGCGCCAGCGGCCCGGCTGCCTACACGATCGTCAATCCGGGCACCGCGGCCAGCCTGACCGGCGGCTACGGCGGCTCCCCCACCCCGACCCTCCAGTGGCAGGTGCGGCCCCTCGGCTCCGGCTCTTACACGAATGTGCCTGGGGCGACCAACGCCACGCTCACCTTCAACAGCGTCACCCCGGCCAATTCCGGCGACTACGTGCTCGTGGCCTCCAACAAGCTGGGCAGCGCGACCAGCGCCTCGGGCCGGCTGCTCGTGGCGCAGAGCAATCCCCCGGCGCTGATCGGACGCTGGCTGACCGGCACCAATCAGAACCTGCAGGACGTGGCGGGCTACTACCCGGCCGGCTTGCATGACGGGTACCTGGAAGGCGCGGACGCGCCAACGTGGAACCAAGGCGATGTGCCGCAGGGGTTTGACAGCAGCCTCTCCTCACTCGCGCTGGACGGCGCGGTCGCCGTGGCCATCACCAACACCTCGCAGAGCCTCACGCCGCCTTCGGGCGTGTTCGTGGATAGCGATTACCGCCTGGATTTCGACAATAACATCACCAACCGTTTCACCATTGCCTTCTGGGCCAAGGGGTTTCCGACGGCATCCTTCGGTCCGTTCTGCACCAAAAACGGCGAGGCCACCCACGGCTGGCAGTTGCGCCACAACAATCAAGGTCAGGGCGTTCCCACCTTCACCGTCCAGGGCATCCCCGACGTGGATGTCGGCAACGGGTCGGCGGCCCGCTACACGGATAGCTCCCCCGCATGGCACCACTGGTGCGGCACCTATGATGCCTCCAGCGGCGTCCGGCACCTCTACATGGACGGCGTCGAGGTGCTCTACTGTGCGGGCGGCGTAGCCGGCATGGCACCACCCAACGGCTATCACATGATCCTCGGGGGTAAGGAAAACCCCGGCATTGGTAACTTCTTTACTGGCAGCCTGTTCGACGTGCGCTTTTACAACTACGCCGTCACACCGGCCGAAGTGCAGGCCATGATGAGTCCGGGCGGTTCGAGCACCGCGGGTGTTTACCTTGAATCTACCGCGCCGGCCCCGCTGGATCGCCCGGTGAGCTTCACGGTGCTCATTCCGATGGGCGCCAACGCCGCAGGACCGGTCACGGTATGGGTCACTAACAATGCTCCCTCGGTGGCGACCATTCGCGGCAGCAGCGGCAACGTCTTTGCCGTGACCTTCGCCCAGGGCGCGCCGAACACCCAGTCCTTCATCCTCGACACCATCGGCATCGGCACGATCTCGCTGTCCGTGGGTACCAGCGCGGCTATTAACACCGCTCCCTTCACCAGTGCCAACGTCGTCATGCCGCAGATGCTGGGCCAGTGGTTCACCGGCGCCCAAAGCCCGGCGGATAACATCAACTACGACGGGGTGAGCGCGCACGACGGCGCGGGTTCCGCCGTCGGCACCACCATCGGCGGCGCAACCATCCAGTACACCAATTCCGTGCCCCCGGGCTTCCCGGCGGGCTACTCGCTCTCCCTCGACGGCACCTATGCTGTGACTATCAAGGGCACGAGCACCAAGGGCGCCGGGTATTTCCCGACGTTCGACGCCAACCTTGCTCACGGCTTCAGCGTCGCCTATTGGGCGATCGGGCGGCCGACCAACTGGTCGTGCTGGATCTCGAAGGGCTGCAGGACCAACTCGCAATCCAACCTGCCCGGTTGGTCCATCCGGCAATACAACAACATCAACATTCCCACATTCACGATCAACGAGACGGCCGATAACGCCTACCCGGACTACGAGGGCAGCATCACGCGCATTGATGGGGCGTTCGCTAACAGTTGGCACCACTTCGTGGGCACCTGGGACAGCGGGACCGGTTTGAGGAAGCTTTACGTGGACGGCGTGCTTAGCCACTGGCTCGGCAACGATTACGGTCCGCTGCCTCAGCCCGCCTACGACTACCTGGCGATCGGCGGTGAGGACTCGTGCAACGGAACGCCAAATAACGGCGTTACCGTGCCAACCATAGACAATAGCTGCTTCCGCGGCGCCTTCTACGACGTGCGCGTGTACAACTACGCCCTCACGGCCAGCGAGGTGCCGAACGTCATGAACCCCAATGTGACCACCGCGCTCAGGGCCGCCGCCGATACCCCGGTCATTGACCAGGGCTACACCGGCACCTTCAGCCTCTCACTGCCGCCCGGCGCGAATTCTGGCAACTCGGTGACCGTGTGGGTGACCAACAGCAACCCGAGCGTCGTCAGCCTCGCCGGCGTCGGCGGCAGCGTGTTCTCGCTCACCTTCCCGGCGGGTGCCTACCCGACCGAAATATTGACACTCACCGGAGTCACCGATGGCTCGTCCACCATCTCGGTAGGTGGCGGAGGCTTCACCTCGGCCTCGGCGACCGTGCACGTTTATGCCGCGAACCACATGACCGGCCACTGGCTCGTGGGCGCGACCAACCTGACGGACTACTCGGGGTTCCAACCTGCGGGCACGCATGACGGCACGCTCGTCGGCACCGTGCCGGCCACGATCTGGACAAACGACGTGCCGCCGGGATACCCGGGCCGCTCGATCCAGTTCAACGGCGGCTATGCCATTGAGGTCAACAACTCCGCCGCTACCGATGCCGGATATCAATCCAGCTTCGATGATGTAATGGCCCACAAGTTCACTGTGAGCTTCTGGACCAAGACCGGCGACCAGGCCAACTGGGTCGCCTGGATGACGAAGCGCGGCGATGACGGCATCGGCTTCCAGATCCGGAGATACAACTCCAAGAAGGAAGATTTCGCGCTGCGCCAGACGCAATTGCACTCCTACACTCAGACTGCTTCGGGGGCCGTCGAGGACATGCTTACGACTTCAACCAAGCTCTACGATGGCAACTGGCACTTTGTGACAGCCATCTGGGACGGCTACAACGGGACGCGCCAATTCTATGTGGACGGCAGCCTGGACCCCGGCATGAACCTGGTCGGCGACTACGCGACGTATGCTCTGGCCCGGAACCACCACCTCGTCATCGGCTCCGAGGAGAACAACCAGGTGGCTGCCGCCTGGGGCAACCAGAATGGCTACCTTAACGGCATTATGTATGACGTGCGCGTCTTCAACTACCCGCTGACCGCGTTGCAGATGAGCGCGCTGATGACGCCGCCGGGGCCGCCGCGGCTTGCAGCGCAGGCCGTGGGAGGCAGCGTGCAGCTCTCCTGGTCGGATGCCTACCCGGGCTACACCGTGACAACCAAGCCCGCCGTGCCTGGCGGCCTCTGGTTGCCGGCTGGACTGACGATCAACCACCAGACCGGGCAGTACACGGCCACAGACACCCCGGGCAGCAGCCCGAAGTTCTACCGGCTGATGATCAACGAATAGCGCTTTGGGGTAATGGTGGTTTGGCTCGCGTGCCGTCCTTCGCGAAAGCGGGGGGCGGCACGCTGCTTAAGGTAGGGACGCCTCGCCGAGGCGTCCGCGGCCGCCACAAAACGGACGCCTCGGCGAGGCGTCCCTACCAGCGTGAAACACCGAGGTTTGAAGCTCAGCGCGGGCGCAGGAGGCCCGCTGCGCCGCCGCCCATGCGCGCCATCATCTTCTGGAACTTGCCCATCTTCTTCATCATCTGCTGCATTTGGGCGAACTTGTTCAGCATCGTGTTCAGCTCGGTCACGCTCACGCCGCTGCCTTTGGCAATGCGCCGACGGCGCGGGGCATTCAGAATATGCGGGTTGCGGCGCTCCTGCGGCGTCATGCCGCAGATCATCGCTTCCATGTGCCGAAACTCCTTCTCCTGCTTGGTGAGGTCGGCGCCTTTCATGGCTTCGGCGCCACCCGGCAACATCCCGACTATCGTCTCCAGCGGCCCAAGCTTCTTCATCTGGCGCAGTTGATCCAGGAAATCCTCCAGGGAGAACTGCCCCTTGCGCATCTTCTCCTCCAGGCGTCGGGCGTCATCCAGGTCCACCGCCTCCGCGGCCCTCTCAACCAGGCTGACGACATCGCCCATGCCCAGGATGCGCGAGGCCATGCGCTCGGGATGGAACGGCTCGAACTCATCCAGCTTCTCGCCCACGCCGGCAAACTTGATCGGCTTGCCAGTCACCGCCTTAAGGCTCAGGGCCGCGCCGCCGCGCGCGTCGCCATCCAGCCTGGTCAGGACCGACCCGGTGATATTCAGCGCCTGGTCGAAATGCGTGGCCACGTTGACCGCTTCCTGGCCGGTGGCGGCATCCAGCACGAGCAGCGTCTCCTGCGGCTTGACCAGGTCCCGCAGCCGAACCAGCTCCTGCACCAACGGCTCATCAATCTGCAGGCGGCCCGCGGTGTCGAAGATCAGCGTGTTGCGGTTATTGGCCCGGGCGTAGTCTAACGCCTCGCGGGCAATCTTGAGAACATCCGTCTCGCCCTTGTGCGCATAGACGGGCAATTCCACCTGCTGGCCCAGCTTCTCCAGTTGGTCCATAGCCGCCGGGCGATAGACGTCGGCGGCGACCAGCAGCGGGGTGCGGCCCTGCCGGTGCAGGAGGCGGCCCAGCTTGCCGCTCGAAGTGGTCTTGCCCGAGCCATGCAGGCCCACCATGAGCACGCAGCTCGGGTTGCCGCTCAGTTGCAAACTCGCGTTGGCCGAGCCGAGCAGCTCGACCAGCTCGTCGTGGATGATCTTCACGATCTGCTGCCCCGGCTGGATGCTGGCGATGACTTCCTGGCCCAGGGACTTGGCCCTCACCCGCTCGATGAAGTCGCGCGCCACCTTGAAATTCACGTCGGCCTCCAGAAGTGCCAGCCGCACCTCGCGCAAGGCATCCCCCACGTTGGCCTCGGAAATCTTGCCGAGGCCCCGCAGGTTCCGGAAGGCGTCCTGGAGCTTGCCGCTTAAGGAGTCGAACATCCGCTCAAGCTAGGCCAGCAGGGCAGCCATGACAAGGAAGGGCGGAGGAGAGTGGAAGGCCGAAGGCCGAAATCCGAAGGCCGAAAGAAGCCCGAAGCCCGAAACCGAATCCCGGCAGGAGCCAACATCCAACAACCAACATCCAACATCCAATGAGCCCCACGAGGTCGGTCATTGGATGTTGGTTGTTGGTTGTTGGATGTTGGATGTTCCCTCAATTCATCGGAGAGTCTTCGTGGGTCCCAAATGCCAGCATCGCAGCCCAGCCGCTTCGGCCTTCGGATTTCGGCCTTCTTTCGGCCTTCGGCCTTCGGGCTTCGGATTTCAGCCACCTGCGCCCTTCGCCTTACCCCAATGCACACTCGCCGGCTCCGAGTGCGCCGAATCCGGCCCGATACGCATGATAAAATCCCCGGGCTCCCAGTAATACTCCCCGTCGCTGTGGTAGAATTTCAAGTCCCCCGTCGTGACGGTGAAGGTGACCTCCCGGCGCTCGCCCGGCTGCAGAACCACCTTCTGGAAGCCCTTCAGATCTTCCACGCTCCGGGTGAGGCTGGCCACCGGCTGAGTGATATACATCTGCACGGTTTCCTCGCCCGCGCGGCTGCCGGTGTTGGCCACCTCGATGCTGGCCTGCACCGCGGCATCGCCTTCGACCGAGCGGCGGTTCAGGTTGACCTGGCCGTAGGTGAAGG
Organism: Candidatus Acidiferrum sp.; assembly: GCA_035541055.1. GTDB lineage: Bacteria > Verrucomicrobiota > Verrucomicrobiia > Limisphaerales > UBA8199 > JAPLUA01. The sequence goes on from DATKNZ010000156.1 coordinate 20,939, forward strand.
TGGTGTAGCTCAGGCCGAAGCCAAAGGGATAGAGCGGGCTGTTCGGCACATCCAGGTAGCGGGAAAGGAATTTGTACTCCGATTTGCCGTCGAAGGGGCGCCCGGTGTTCTTGTGATTGTAGTAGATGGGAATCTGGCCCACGTCGCGAGGAAAGCTGACGGTCAGCCGGCCCGAGGGGTTGTAATCGCCGAACAGGACATCGGCAATGGCGTTGCCGGCTTCGAGGCCGCCGAACCACGTTTCCAGGATCGCGCCGCAGTGCTCAGCCTCCCACGCCAGGGTCAGCGGGCGGCCATTCATCAGCACCAGCACGAGCGGCTTGCCCGTGGCCACGAGCGCCCTGAGGAGGTCCTCCTGGCATTCGGGCAGGCCCAGCTCGCTGCGGCTGGCCGCCTCGCCCGACATCGCGAAGGACTCCCCCAGCGTGGCCACGACCACGTCCGCCTTATCCGCGGTCTCCACCGCCTCGGCAATGAGTTCCTGCGGCGAGCGCCCGGCGGGCACAATGTTCGCGCCCTCGGCGTTCAAGGTCTTGCGTAGCAGGGGATCATCCACCAGGTTCGCCCCGCGCGCCTGCAACAGCCTGACGCCCGGCCCCGCGGCCTGCTTCACACCGTCCAGGACGTTGACCGCCAGCTTCGCATTCCCCGCCGCGCACCACGAACCCAGCAAGTCGCGGCGGCTGTCGGTCAAGGGCCCGATCAGCGCAATCGTGCCCGAGCGCTTGAGGGGCAGGATGTGGGCGTCGTTCTTCAACAGCACGAATGACCGCCGGGCCAGGTCGCGAGCAAGGGCGCGACTTGCGGGCGTGAGAATCTCCGCCGCCGCCCGCGCTTCGCTGGACCCGTGGTAGGAATCGCTGAACAGCCCCAGCTTGTACTTGGCCTCAAGCACTCTCCGGCACGCTGCATTGATCGTGTCCTCGGTCACCGCTCCCTCAGACACAAGCTGCTTCGCGTAGCGGACGTAAGCATCGCTCACCATATCCATGTCCACGCCCGCGTTGAGCGCCAGTTCAGCGTCCTGCTGCAGGTCGCCCATGCCGTGCTCGGTCATCTCTTTGATCGCCGTATAGTCGCTGGTGACGAGGCCCTTGAAGCCCCAGCGGTCCCGCAGGATGTCCGTGAGCAGCCAGCGGTTGCCGGTCGCCGGAATCCCCTCCACGTCGTTAAAGGAAGCCATAACGCTGCCGACCCCGGCGTCCACCGCTGCCTTGTAGGGTGGCAGGTAGAACTGAAACATCGTCAGGCGGCTCATGTCCGCCGTGTTATAATCGCGCCCTGCTTCCACGGCCCCGTAGAGGGCGAAGTGCTTCGCGCAGGCCAGCACCGCGTTGCTCCGGGACAGGTCGCGCCCCTGGTAGCCCCGGACCATGGCGGCCGCGATCAACCCGCCCAGGTAAGGGTCCTCGCCCGCGCCCTCGACAATCCGGCCCCAGCGTGGGTCGCGGGCAATGTCCACCATCGGGGAGAAGACCCAGTTCACGCCGTCCGCGCTCGCCTCCGTGGCTGCCGCGCGCGCGCTCTGCTCGATCAGCGGCATGTTCCACGTGCAGGCCGTCGCCAGCGGCATCGGGAAGATCGTCTTGTAACCGTGGATGACGTCATAGCCGAACAGCAGCGGAATGTGCAGCGGCGACTCGCGGACCGCCACGTCCTGAAGCGGATGTACCCGGTCCGGCAGGTAGAGGTTAAATACCCCGCCGGCCCGGCCCTCCCGCACGCTGGCCTCGACATTGGTGCTGGCGACCGGCCCGGTCACGTCGAAGCCCGTCGAGAGCAGGTTCAACTGCCCGATCTTCTGTTCCAGGGTCATCCGGCCCATTAGCGCCGAAACGTAGGACTCCATCTCCGAGGCTGGCGCAACCGGCGCCGCGGGCCGGGCGGCGGAAACCAACCCGCCAAGCAAGAGGAAGGCGGCCAAAGCCCGTCTCATTTCGGCAGGCCTCCCGGCGTACCGGGCGATATGGATAAAGGCAGCAGGATGTTCGTTCTCAGTCTATTGCTCCCGTTCGGCCTGCAACTTCAACCTCGGGCCTGGTCCGCGCAAGGAAAAGTCTTGGCGGAAAGGAGGGCAGGCGAGACGCCTGCCCGACTCCTCCTCATGAACCTCTAAGGTAGCATATTGATTACCAATTACTTACGAAAGCAGTGGCTCAGTGGTTCTATGCGCGTCCCTGACGGCAATCCGGGCATTCTCATGCCCGTTTCAAGCGCTCTTATTCCCATCCACTTACCGTTTACAAGGGATACACACCGTTACCACGCCGTAGCCTCCCCGTGACCTCACCGTTGAACCTCTGCAAACTTTGCAGAGGTTCAACG
>DATKNZ010000157.1:0-14695 GCA_035541055.1 Candidatus Acidiferrum sp.
TTGCCGGCGCGGAGAAGCCAAGCGGAGTGGTGCGGCTCGAAGCCAATTCGTGGGTAATAGGACTCGGCCTTGGGCGCCGCCAGGAGCACCAGGAAGGCCCGTGGGCCAAGCTGTGACTGTGTCAATCGGATCAGCTCGCGCCCAATGCCCTGCTTCTGGTATTTGACGTCCACAGCCAGGTCAGAGAGGTAGCAGCAGTAGGCGAAGTCCGTCACCGAGCGCGCCACGCCGACGAGCGTCGGGCCATCCCAGGCGGTGCAAAGCAAGTCGGCATGAGCGAGCATCGCCCGGATGCACTGAGCGTCGTCGATCGGGCGGCGCTCCCCCAGCGTGGAGCGGCGTAGCACATCACTGAACTCGCCATCGGTGATCGGGCGATTCGTGGCATAGTGGATATTCATGGTCTGCAGGGTGGCGAGGATGGGCAATGGGCGAGCTGGCGTCAACGGGTGGCCGGGCGCATTTCGAGGATACAACGCGCCCGGGGTGGCGGAAAGTGGAATTTTGCTCTTGCATGGGGCAACGCTGAGGTGCAAAGACGGGGTGGTCCCAGTGAACTATGAGCCTCAAACCTGAAGTCCGAAGCCCGAACGCCGGGAGACGCCGGAGCTTTTCCCTGGACATTCTCGCTCTGCTTCCGTTGGCCCCGTGGCTCCTGCTCGGCTCGTTGGGCGGAGCGGTGGGCGCCGAGGCCAGCCACAATTTCGCCAGGTGGGAGCGCGAGATCGCGGCCTTCGAGCAGAGCGACCACACCAATGCGCCGCCGAAGGGCGGCCTGCTGTTCATCGGGTCCTCGAGCATCCGGCTGTGGAGCACGCTGGCGAGGGACTTCCCCGGACAGCCGGTCATCAACCGCGGCTTCGGCGGCTCGCAGATTGTGGACGCCACGCACTTTGCCGACCGGATTATCTTCCCGTATCGGCCTCGGGCCATCTACCTGCGCGCGGGGAGCAACGACATCATCGCAGGCAAACCGCCGCAGCAGGTCTTTGCGGAGTTCAAGGAGTTCGAGGCCAAGGTCCACGCGGAGCTTCCAGAGGCGGTGCTCTTTTACATCTCCCTCAATCCCAGCCCGTCCCGCTGGGGGCAGGCAGACAAAGAGAAGGCGCTCAACGAAATGATCGAGCAGTTCGCGCGGACCGCCCCGCGAGTGAAGTACATTGATGCCTGGTCGGTCTCGCTCGGACCCGACGGCAAGCCGCGCCCGGAGCTGTTCCGCGCCGACCGGCTACACTTCAACGCCGCAGGCTATAAGCTGCTGGCTGAGCGCGTCCGGCCCTGGGTCGGCAAGCAGGGCGCCGGGCAATGAAGGCGAGCCAGATTGAGTTCCCGCTGGACGTTTCGGTTTGCGCCTGGTGCAAACCGCAGGAGCCCGGCCGGGCCGCCGGCCCGCTCTCGCATGGCATTTGCCCGCGCCACCTGAAGAAGCTCAAGCTCGAGGCCCGCGGTGTGTCCGCAAAGCGTCCGCCCCGGAGGCGGCATGCAGGCGCACCGAAGGGGGAGGCTGCGGAGAGCTGCTTATCCCTGGCGCTGTAAGGCTCGCAGAACCAGCCCGACACGCGAGCCTGGCATGAGGCCCAACACACTGGCTGCCGAACCGCCGTTGACCGCGATTTCGACAAAGCCGCTTGAGCCCGCCAGCGCAACCGGGCTGCCGACCGGCACCGCCTGGTAGAATTGCCCTGCCGGAACCCGCCGCCGACCGCCACGCGTCTCGCACACAACCCAATCGGCCCGTTGCAGCGCGTCCTGCCGCAAGTTGGTGATCGCATTGCCGAACCGGTCAACATAGACCACCTCCCCTTCGATGCCGCGGCGGAGCAGGCGGGGCTCTCGCCAGTCGAGGCGCACGATGTCTGTGAGGGCCGGCCCGAGCTTCCGGAGAGGCACACCCCGGCTCAAGTGGGCGACCACCGGCGCGAAAATGTCGCGCCCGTGGAATGTGTGGCTCACTGGCCGAAGGAAGTAGCGCTCCTCCTCCAGCGCGTGGATGGCCCGGACTCGCTGTGTTGTCAACGCCCAGGACAGGAGACCGTTGTCCGGCGCCACGAAAGAGCAATCTGCGGTCTGCACAGCGATCGCCCGGCGCGCGCTGCCAACACCGGGGTCCACCACCGCCACGTGGACAGTGCCCTTGGGGAAGAAGCGGCACGCCGCCGCCAGTGCAAAGGCGCCTGCGCGGATGTCGCCGGGCGGCACCTCGTGCGTGATGTCCACCAACCGTGCGCGAGGCTGGATGCGAAGCATGACGCCTTTCATGGTGCCCACGAACCAGTCGCGCGTGCCGAAATCAGTGGTCAACGTAATGACGCTCACGCGCTCGAACGTAATGGAAACCGCGGCGGCAGGACAACCCCGCAGGCTTCAGCCTGCAGGATGCTCAAAAAGAATCGGGGCCTGGCAAGCGAATGCCTTGCAGGCGCAAGCTCGCGTTCCTGATGTGGGGCTCCGGCCATTGTTGGGAATCCCCCGCTGGGTGCCGGACTCGTTGTATTGACTTGGCTTGCCGATTCGGCTAAGCACCCGCCCATGAAGAAACTGCTCATTGTGGTCACTGTGGCTTTGTTGAACTCATGGCTCGCAGCGCAGGCGGCGGACGCTGGTCCCCTGAAGAAGCACCCCAATTCAAAGGCCTGGCCTGATTTGTTCGCGCCCGACCTGTCGAATGCTGTCGCGCCGGCCGGCGTATGGTCGTGGCAGGATGGCGTGCTTTCTCCCAAAGCCAAGGACGAGGCCATCTGGACGACCAAAGACTACGAGAACTTCATCCTCGACCTCGAGTTCAACCTTGAGCCTGCCGCCAACAGCGGCGTGTTTGTGTATAGCAGCGACACGAACAACTGGATCCCGAATACGATAGAGATTCAGTTGCTGGACGATGGCGCGGCAAAATGGGCGAAGGTGCCGCCCAATTGGAAATGCGGCGGCGTGTTCGGCCACTCGGTGCCGCTCAAGTCCGCGGTGAAGAAGCCCGGAGAGTGGAACCGCATGACGATACGTTGCCAGGGGCCAAACATCTCCGTGCTGCTGAACGGCCAGCTCGTGACCGATATCAATATGAAGGATTGGAAGTCGGGCAAGAAGGCGCCGGACGGGAGTGACATTGTGGATTTCGAACCGCGTCCGCTGGCGGAGATGGCCACCAAGGGCCGCATTGGCCTACAGGGCGCGCACGGGGGCATCCCGACGCACTTCCGCAACCTGAAGATCAAGTCCTTGGACTGAGTTGCGGGCGAGCGCTTGGGTGTTGGAGGGCTGAAGGGCGTTGCAGCGTGCTGCGTGTTGCGTGGTGCGTGTCCGGCACGCACCACGCAACACGCAGCACGGCCTTTACGCTTCCACGCTTTGACGCTTCGACGCTTTTACGTTACTCCTGCGGGTAAACGAGGATACGGTCGTGCACGAGGACGATGAGGTCGTTCTTGCCGTCGCCGGTGACGTCGGCCACGACGGCCTCGCGGGGTTCGGGCAGGTCGTTGCGGCGGCTGCGGAAGGTGCGTTCTTCGAACACTTGCCACCGGTTGGCGGGGATGAGCTTGTGGTGGGCGTCAAAGATAACGAGATCGAGGTAGTTGCGCGCCGTTTCCAGGAAGACAAGGTCTTTGCGCCCGTCGTTGTCGAGGTCACCGGAGACGACGTCGGTTAGGCGGCCATCCTTGATAGGGGTCTCATAGCTGTCCAGCGCGGTGAGCTCCCAGACCTCGCCGCTGAAGGGGAGGTAAGCGACTGAGTTGAGCCCCAGGAAGGCCAGGGCATTGATTTTGGTGCCGCCGAGGGCCACCGGCTGCAAGCGGGCGAAGTCGGACACGGGCAGCGGCACGTTGCGCACGACCTGCCAAACGCCGCTGGCATCGCGCTCGCACAAGGTGAGCACCTTGCGCTCGGCGTCGAGCAGGAACAGGGACGGGATGCCGTTGGTGCCGGCGGGGATGGCCGCCGCGGCGACCAGACGCGAGTTGCTGCCAGCGCCGTTGATCTGCTCCTTCACGGTCAACGTCCAGTCGCCGGGCGAGGCCGTGTTTGAGCGCTTGGGCTCGCGTTGCAGCACCACGGCGCGCAGGAAGTTTTTCTGCGGCAGCAACAGCTCGGGCTTGCCGTCGCCGTCAATGTCGGCCGTCGCAAGCCACGGTTGCTCGATGGCGCCGCCCGGCGGCTCCACGTCCAGTTCCTCGAAATCTTTGCCCGGCACCTGCCGCAGGACTTTGACCTTCTCGAAGGGGCTGAGCACGATGAGATCGGTTAGGCCGTCCTGGTCCACGTCGTGGAAAGCCAGCGTCGTGGGGTTCGACTTGAAGTCACGGCTCAGCCGCTGAGACCTGGTCTTGCCGTCGGCGGTGCGCGTGATGAGGAGGCGGCGGGACTCCAGCCCTCCCCTGCCCTCCTGCTCGACGATCATCGCCAGCACGGGCTTGGCCCCGGCCTGGAGCCTGCCCACGGCCATGGCCAGGGGCTTGCCGTCCAAGGGAATCAGCGTCGGGAAAGGCAGCCGCTCTTTGTCGTCCAGATGCGTCACGCCGACTTGCCGTTCGTCGGCGCTGAGCATGAATAGCTCCGCCTTGCCGTCGTCGTTCCAATCCGCCGCCGCGAGGTCGGTGACGCCGGCAAGCGTGGGAAAGGTCTTCGGGGCTGAGAGCGAGCCGTCCTTATGCTGAAAGGAGACAGACACCTGGCCGCTCTCCGGCTCGGCGACGAGGAGGTCGGGCAGACCGTCGCCGTTGATGTCGGCCCACAGGACGCCGCGTCGCGCCCGGTCGGTGCGGTTGAGCGGCAGCACCTGGAATTGCCCCTGGCGGAGGCAGCCCGAGAGCGCCTCGGCGGGCTGGCGGGTGAATTCGGAGACCTGCGCGCGGCCCGAGTTCTGGGCGATGGTGATCACATCCGTCTTTTTGTTCGCCTCCAGGTTGTCGGCCCAATAGGAGCGGATGGGCGCGGAGCTGAAGTACATTTCGGGGCCGAGGCTGCCGTCCTTCTGCTGGAGGCGGAAGCGGAAGGGGTTGCGGTCCTCCCAATTGACCAGCAGCAGGTCGCTCAAGCCGTCGCCGTCTATATCCACGACCTGGAGGGATTTGACCGTGCCCGAGAAGGGGATTTTCTGCGGCTCTCCCAGGGTGTGGTCCTTGCGCTGGGGCAAATAGTAGATGCAGGTATCGCCGAGCAGGACGAGGCCGGTGCGGCCACTATGGTTGAGGTCCCCGGCGCAGAGCGAATTGGGTGAGAGCTGCCCATCGTCAAGGGCCCAGTGCTTGGGCGCGCTCCAGCCGTTGGTGCCCTGGTTGTAAACGACCACCAGCTCCTTCGGCTCGCCGTAGTAGGCGAGGTCCGGCCGGCCATCGCCGTTGAGGTCGGCAACGACCAGCGACCAGATGCGCTTTTCCGAGGCGATGGACTCCAGGTGGAACCGGGCATCGGGCGGCAGCTCGTTCAGCTCCGGCTTGCGCTGCGCGGGGAAACACTTGGCGGCGTTGGTCTTGCCCGTCTGGTTGTAAAGCAGGTCTATGTGCGAGCTGGCATTGTCCACGACGACGATGTCGTTGAGGCCGTCGCCATCCAGGTCCGCCACGTGAAGCTGGCTAATCTGGTTTTCGATGGGGAAAATCTCCGGGCCGGTGAAGCCGAACCGGCTGGCATTAGTCTCCGCCGCCCAGCATCCCCATCCGAAGCTGCCTACCGCAATCCAAACCAAAGCCCGCCGGAATCCCGGCCTAATATCAGTCATAATCTCGAACGCACGGGCAACATGCCTGTGCGTGATGGAGATGCAAAGCAGTTTCTGAGGCGGATTAATGCGAAAGAAAACCACGGAGGAACACTCTCACCCGGCCTGTCGGCCCCGCCCGCGATACTCATCCATGAGGCGCAGGATGCCTTCGCGGAGTTCGAACAGCTCCTTGCGCGCGTCCTCAACAACGGCTTCCGGCAGGATCTTTTTTGGCGCAACCGCTTCCAATCCCGCCTGCGATTTGTGGAGGTGGTCCAACGCGCGCTTCAGGCAGGCCACCGTGAAGGCACCCTCGGGGAGGCCCTGTCCGCGAGCGACACCCCCCAGGGCCCCGGCGAGTTTCGCGCCGGTGGTCTGGAATTCAAATATGAACTGCTCCAGGTCCCTGTCGCCCAACTCCTCCAGGCCCGCGGCGTCAGCCTGGCGCCAAAAGCGGATGCCGCTTTCCGTGCACCGGTGCTGCAAGGGATGGACCGGTCTGCCGTCGTCGGCGCGCACCCAGTCAATGCCCTCGCGGTGCGGGTCGGGCTCGGGTTCGGGTGCGTTGAGTGCCTCATCGCAAGCTTCATTTATCTCCTCGATGCGCTCCTGCTCTTGCTGCGCCTCTTCCTCCGTCAGCTCGCGTTCCCAGCCCATCTCGCGGTCAACTTTGGCCTGGCCCTCGTCCGAGTCGCCATACTTGTCCAGCAGCTCCAGGTATTTGTCGGTCCGCGCATCGCACTCTCTCAGGAACTTCTCGAAGTCGTGTTCGTCCCAGGGCTCCTCGGGGTCCTTTTGGCCGCGCTTTTGTTGCTCGATAGCCTCGCCCAGACGCTTCATGAAGTCCTCCATGCCCTGGGCCGCCTGGATGGCTCGCTCCTCGTTCTCCTTGGCGGTCAGCCGCCATTCGGGCGGGGAAATGGTGAGCGCGTAATCGGTGCTCTCGACGACGACCCGCCCATTGGCTTCGCTGAACCATTCGAGGTAAAGGCAGTTGGCCATGTGCTCGGGGGGCTTCTCATGGCGGCGGCACATCTCCATGGCCTCCTCCAGTGGCACATCGAATACGCGCACCTTGCGCGAGGCGGTCAGGTCGCCAATCGTGCCGCGCTGGACGCGATGCAGAGAATCGAGGGTCGGGTCCGTGATCCGCTTCTGCGGATTGGAGAAGGTGAGCAGGCAGCCGGCAAGATCGGGCCAGGCGTTGCCTTTGAGTTTGAGGCTCAGCGGCTCGCTGCGGCCTTCGATCCAAATCTTGCCGCGGACCGTTCCTTTGACGCGGTTGTCAATCTCCCCGCGCACGACGCTATGATGAATCCGCAAGGCCATACGCGGAGAATGCCCCTTCCGCCGCGAAGCGGCAACAGGAAGGTGGCGCGGCGGTGCTGGCCGCGCGCCCGCGCGCTCTTGCGTTGCTGCGCCCGAGGAAGGGCGCGCTCCGAGGATGCATTTTGCACACGTCGTCTCGCGGCGGTATTGCGGAATGCCCGATGCCCGGCGCCATTGCCGGCCGGAACAGGCGGAATCACGCCAGCGCGGAGGTTGGCCCGATTTCCGCTACTCAGGACCCGGAAGTAGGAGAGCAATATGAAGAAGTATTTATGGACGGGAATAACGGCAGCCGCTGCGCTGTGCTTGCTGGCGGGGCAGCGGCTGCGGGCGGCGGACGAGGAGAGCGGGGCCAACCGCGGCCAGTTCTCCAAGACGGATTACAAGTTCGCCTGTGAGGCAGCGCGCGGAGGCATGATGGAGGTGAAGGCCGGTCAGTTGGCGCAAACGCAAGGCTACAACCTGGCAGTGAAGCAGTTCGGCGAACGCATGGTCACCGACCATTCAAAGGTGAATGATCAGTTGAAGGCGCTGGTCAGCCAGAAAGGCGCCATGTTGCCCGCGAGCCTGGGGCACAAGGATCAGCGCACCCTGGATGCCTTGGCCAAACTGTCCGGCAAGGAGTTCGATAGGACGTATGCGGCCGACATGGTGAAGGACCACAAGGAGGACATCAAAGCGTTCCAAAAGGAGGCCGAAAGCGCGGACGACCCGGCCCTGAGAGCTTTCGCCAGGAACACGGTGCCTATTCTGACGCAGCACTTGCAGATGGCTGAGCAGATGAAGGCGGCGGTGGATCGCGAGAACCAGACCGCCGGGCCATAGGGCGGTGCGGGTGATGGGTTGGTGACCATCACGGATTGCACGCCAGCGGTGGGGGTGGGGGACAATTTGCTGGCGTGCAATCCTTACGCATTCGCGATTTACGATTTACGATTTACGAGCCGGCTGGTGGTCTGGGAGTGAACCCGTAAATCGTAAATCGTATGGCGTATATCTTAGAGCCGCCCGACCGCGGTCAGCACGCCATGCAGGAGCGCGTGTGGGTTGGGCGGGCAGCCGGGGATATACACATCCACCGGCAGCACTTTATCTACGCCGCCCAGGGTGGCATAGTTTTGGCCGAAGATGCCCCCGCTGCAGCCGCAGGCGCCCACGGCCACTACCAGGCGCGGAGGAGGCATCGCTTCGTAGGTCTTGCGCAAGGCCAATTCCATGTTGCGCGACACCGGGCCGGTCACCAGCAGCAGGTCGGCGTGGCGCGGCGAGGCCACAAAGTGAACGCCAAAGCGCTCGATGTCATACACCGGGCTGTTGAGACCGGCTATCTCCACCTCACACCCATTGCAGGAGCCGGCATCTACCTCGCGGATGTGCAGGGAGCGGCCGAAGACCTTGGCGATGCGGGCCTTCAGCTCGGCGCCCACGGTCTCCACCTCGGAGCCGCGAGGCTGGCTGGCGGTTTGGCCCGCACCGGAAGACGCGCCGACGGGCACCCTCTCCCTATCCGATGGGGAGAGGGAAGGGGTGAGGGGTCTATCCAGCAGTTCAGCATGTTCGCCGCCGGGACCGAGTCTATAGGCGGCGCTGCTCACGAGGTCGGCTCGGCGGCGGGCGGCCAATTCGCAGGCGTGCGTCATCCGAATCGCAGGTTCGGCCTCCGCGCAGAGGCCACAGAAGGTGCACTTGCCCAGGTCCAGCGTCACCGTGCGGCGCCCAGGCTCAGGTAGGGACGCCTCGCCGAGGCGTCCGCTGGCGCACGAAGACGGACGCCTCGGCGAGGCGTCCCTACCATCGCATGACAGCGCACCCGTCGGGCAGACTGCGGCGGCAGGGCGGGCATCCTTAAGGTTGGTGAAGTCAATCTCCGGCCGCCCGCGTGCCCGGACGGACACTTGCGCCGGCGCATGCGGGTAATCCGTGGTGACCACGCCCGTGCTTAGACTCTTGCGTATGATCTCAAACATCGGCGGTGAATAGCGTTAAAGCATGCGTGCGACGCAAGCCTCGTTTGTAGTAGCGTAAGCCTCCGGCTTGCGCGCGTCCCGGCAACCCTCCGGGTTGCCGCCCGCAGCGCACCAGCCGAACAACCCAGAGGGTTGTTGGGACGTTCGCAAGCCGGAGGCTTACGCTACTTGAATAGAGATGCCCCATCATCGGTCAGTGCCGGAGTACGACAGGTTGAAGCTCTTATTCACCACGGGAAAGTCCGGGATGATATTGCCGAGAATGGCCTCGCTCAGGGCGGGCCAGTTCTGCAACGAGGGGTCCTTCACCTTGCAGCGGGCCAGGCGGCCATTGGCAGCCGTGCGAATCCAGTGGAAGATCTCGCCGCGCCAGCCTTCGGCGTAGCCCAGGGCGACGGCGTCGGGCGGCAGCGGTGGCATCGCCGTGCGGATCGGCCCGTCGGGCAAGGCCGGAGCAAGCTGTTCGATGATGCCGAGCGAAGCTCGCACTTCGTCTATGCGCACCTGCATCCGCCGCAAGACGTCGCCTTCCTGATACACCGGCACGGGGAACGTCACCCGGACGTAGGCCGCGTGCGGGAAGTCCCGGCGCAGGTCGTGGTTGAACCCGGAAGCGCGCCCGGCAATGCCGACCACGCCCAGGTCGCTTGCCGTTTTGGGCTTCAGGATGCCCGTCGTCTCCAGACGGTCGCGGGTCGAAGAGGAGTTATGGATCAGCTCGACGAGCGACTCGAACTCAGGCCGCAGCTCGCGCACGAACCGGGCAAGCCCGGCGAGCTGGTCCGCGTCCCAATCGAAGCGCACGCCGCCCAGGGCGTTCATGCCCCGCAGGAGCCGGTTGCCGGTGAGCTCCTCATTGAGGCGCAGCGCGCGTTCCTTCAAGCGCATCGCGTGGGCATTGGCCACGGCAAAGGCGACGTCCGTCGCGATTGCGCCGATGTCTGCCATATGGTTGTAAATGCGCTCCAGTTCGAGGCACACGGTGCGCAGGGCGCGTGCCCGCGGCGGAGCCTCCACGCCGGCGGCGCGCTCGACGGCATGGCAGAAGGCGGTCGCATGCGCGAAGCTGGAGTCGCCGGAGATGCTCTCGGCCAGCGTGACCCCGTGTGCCACGGGCATATTCTCGAACAGCTTTTCGGTGCCCTTGTGCGTGTAGAAGAGCCGGATTTGCAAGTAGAGCACGGGCTCGCCCGCCACACTGAACAGGAAATGCCCCGGCTCGATGATGCCCGCATGCACGGGCCCCACGGGCACCTGGAATACGCCTTCGCCCTCGACCTTGCGGAACTTGTGCCGCTCGCCGGTGAAGGGCGGCAGGGTCGCACGCAGGTCGAAGTCCTTGCGCAGCGGGTAAACCTCAGGCCAGTCGTCGTGCAGCGCGCAGCGGCGGGGATTGGGGTGCCCTTCGAGGGGCAGGCCGAACAGATCCTGCATCTCCCGCTCCTGCCAGTTCACGGCGGGCAGGGCGTTGGTGAGCGAGATGATCCGGGGCTGGTCCGCGGGTACTGGCACGCGCAGCGTGATAAAGCCGTGCGCGGCGTCGAGGGCGAAAACGTAATAGACATGGAATGCCCCTGCCTGGGCTCGCGCGTCATCCGCGAACACGCTGACCAGGCGGGCGTCCCATTTCTTGTAGAGGAGCGCGCACAAGCCCGGGACCAATTCCATCGGCGCAGGTAGATAGACCTCGTTTGGCCGGGCGACGTGCACCGGTTGGACGCGCGCGCCAAAGCGTTCGGTCAGGTCCGCCACTGCGGGCTGAAGTTCGGGCAACGGGTTCACGGCGCGCCTCCAATGATACCCGCCGCCTGGTGCATCACGTCCAGGAGCGGCGCCGGCAGCCAGATGCTGAATACGAGCAGGACGCCCAGCATGAGGGCCATCGTCGACACGCCATCCAAGCGGCGCGCGCTGGCTTCGCGCGCCACCTTGGGCGTGCCGGGCAGGATGCGGGTCAGTTGGTAAAGAATGCCGCAGAACGAGGCGAGGATCGCCGCCAGCAGGATGACGCTGATCACCGAGTGCCCCGCCGCGAATCCGCCGCTCAGCACCGTCAACTCGCTGAAGAACAGCCCAAAGGGCGGCAGGCCCACGGCGGCCGCGCCTGCCAGGGCCATACAGAGCGCCGTCAGTGGAAGCACTTTCAAGAGGCCAGGGCCGATGCGCCGCATCTGGAGCGTGTGGCAGGCCTGGTGGATGTTGCCCGCGGCGAAGAACAGCACCGGCTTGGTCAGCGCGTGATAACCCATGTGCAGCAACGCGCCGAACACAGTGATGGGCGAGTTGAGTCCAATGCCCGCGCAAATCAGCCCCACGTGTTCCAGGCTGGAATAAGCCAGGAGCCGCTTGAGATTGGTCTGGACGAGAATGAACGGCGCCGCCAGAACCATCGAGGCCAGCCCGAACACCAGCAGGAGGGTTTGGCTGAAATCGGTGCCCAGCGACGCGGTGGTCAGGATGTGGAAGCGCAGCAGCGCATATAGCGCGACCTTCAGCGAGACGCCGGAGAGCATGGCGCTCGTAGGCGATGGCGCCTCGCTGTGCGCGTCCGGCAACCACGTGTGCATGGGAGCCAGCCCGGCCTTGGTGCCATAGCCGATCAGCACGAACACGAACGCCAGCTTGATCATGTGCGGGTCGAGCTGCCCCGCCAGGATCATCAGGTGGGACCAGTTGAAGCTAGGCAGGTGGGCGCCGGAATCCTGGCTGATGGCCGCCGCGTAGGTAAACACCGTGCCGAACAGGGCGAGCGCCAGGCCCATGCTGCCCAGCATCACGTATTTCCACGCCGCCTCGAGGGATGTCTTGCGGCTATACATCGCCACCAGCAGGACGGAGCTCAGGGCCGTGGCTTCCAGGGCGAACCACATCACCCCGAGGTTATTCGCCAGCACCACCAGGAACATGCCCGCGCTGAACAGAGGCGTCAGGACGTAGAACTCCTTTACGCGGCCAGGCGTCACTGCCTTGTCCTCGAGATCCCGCCGGAAGTAGCGCCCGGCATAGAGCGCGCTGCCCAGGGATACCACGGAAATCAGCAGCACCATCCACGCGCTCAGGGCGTCGGCGCGGAAGAACTCCTTGCACTCGGTTACCACGCCCGGCGGCTGCAGCACGGCGGGAAGCAGACGCAGGGTCAGGCCAAGCGCGACGGTGAATGCCAGCACGTTCACCAGCGCCATCGCGCGGCCCGAGCGCAGCAGCAGACACAGCAGACCGGCGGCGGTCGTAACAATCAGGATAGGGGCCAGCAGCGTCATCCTTTCAATTGGCTCAGCTCCGTGACGTCCATCGAAGAGAAGGTTTCGCGGATGCGATAGACCAGCAGGCCCAGCACCATGACCGCCACCATCAGGTCGAAGAAGATTCCCAACTCGACCACGAGCGGCATGCCATAGGTGGTCAGGGCCACCGCGGCCAGCATCACACCGTTTTCGACAGTGAGCAGCGCGAGCACCTGGGACACGGCCTTCCGGCGGTTGATCATTAGGAAGAAGCCCGTCAGGAGGAGAGTGACCGCGACTGCCAGCGTGTTATTGCCGAGCCGGGCCAGCGACGTAAAGGGCCGCGCCACGATGTACCCCAGCAGCGTGAAGCCGCCGCACAGCAGCATCGAGGCGGAAGCATTCAGCAGCGGATTGATCTCCTGTTCGATCTCAATGCGCCGCACCTGCCGGTTCAAAAGCCACGGCAGGAAGAAGACCTTGCCCGCCAGCGTCAGGCCGGCAACGGCATAAAGATGGCCGGCGTTGTGGTGAGAGAAACCGATGATGGTGGCGATGCCGGCGAGCATTAGCGATTGCAGCGCAAAGAGCCGGATGTTGGTCAGCAGCATTCGCTGCACGACCATCAGGAGTTGGATGACCAACATCGCGGCGGCCAACAGAGTGATAAGCTGGGAAGCGAGCTCGGGTTGAACGGGATTCATCTCAGTGAAACAGGAATGTCGAGAGCAGGGCCAGGGCGGCCAGGATAAACGCCGCGCTCAACAGGTCGGGCACGCGGAAGAGCCGCAGTTTGGCGTTGGTGGTCTCGACCAGCACAACCACGGCCGAGAGCGCCAGCAGCTTGGCCAGGAAGCCCGCCAGGGACAACCCCAGCGCGGCGGCGCTCAGGCCGGTGGCAATGCCGACAGGGAAGAAGATGTTTACGAGCAGGGCCATCAGCACAAGCTGCCGCACCGACGCGCTCCACTCCATCAGCGCGAGATAGCGGCCCGAGTATTCGAGGATCATCGCCTCGTGGATCATCGTTAGCTCCAGGTGCGTGGCCGGGTTGTCCACGGGCACGCGGCCCGTCTCGGCCAGCAGCACGATGAAGAGCGAAGCGAACGCCAGCACGTGCGCGGGGTTGAGCAACTGCCAGGTCGGGCCGTTGGCGGCCAGCAGCATCTGGCTCAGGTTCGTGGAGCCGGCTTTGATGGCGATGGTGAACACCGCGAGCATCAGCGCAGGCTCCGCGATGGCCGCGATGGTCATTTCGCGACTGCTGCCCATCCCGCCAAAGGCGCTCGCGGGATCCAGCCCGCCCAGCGCGAGAAAGAAGCGCCCCAGGGCGAGCAGGCCCACGAACGCCAGCACGTCGCCGAAGAGGCTCAGCGGTGCCGCCGTGCTCACGAGCGGCAGCATCAGCCCGGCCAGCAGCGTGGAAATGAACAGCACGTGCGGCGTGGCGCGGAACAACCAGGACGCGTGCTCCGAGATCACCATGTCCTTGCGGAAGAACTTCAGCAGGTCGAGGTAGGGCTGCCACACCCGCGCGCCGCGGCGATTCTGGAGCTTGGCTTTCCAGTTCCTGATGCAACCCGTCAGCAGAGGCGCCAGGGCCAGCAGCAGGACGGTCTGGAAAAGCATCGCGACGGCGTTCATGGGCGGCAGGGAGCAGAAACCCGAAGGCCGAAGGCCGAAGCCCGAAGGAAGGCCGACATCCGAAGCCCGAAATCCGAAACAGCCGCATTCGCGCCCAGGGACCTATCCGAATGTCTCAGGCCGCGGCTCGGCCTGGACTTTCGGGACGCGAGCCATTGCCGCGGGCGCACTATTCGGATTTCGGCCTTCGGCCTTCGGATTTCTTTCGGCCTTCGGCCTTTGGATTTCGGGCTTCTCCCCCTCATACCGCAAACATCAGCAGGAGGAGCAGCGCCACGAATATATAAATCAGGTAAGCCTGTATGCTTCCCGCCTGCACCGCGCGCATGCGGCGGGACACGTGCAGGACCACGCACTTGAAGGGCCGGTAAAGGCGCGTGACGAATGCCTCTTCGATGTGGCTCTCGAAGCGGAGGGTCGTGGCGAAATAGGGCGAGTAGTCATACTCCCGCTGCACCTCGCGGCGCGGACGGAACAGCGCCTTGAAGATCATGCGAAGAGGCTTGGAGAAACCCGTGGCCGTGTACTCCATCTGCGGGGTCAAGCCTCGCAGGCCGCAATCCCATGTCGGGCCAATGTGCACTGGGCGGCGAAAGCAAACCCAAAGCACCAGCGGAACCGGCAGCAGGCAGATCGCCATGAGCGCCATGCCGACCGTTGAGACCGAGCCGCCCAGCGCCTGTGTGTTGCCGAGCACCAGCCCGTTCGCCAGCGACAGGT
Source organism: Candidatus Acidiferrum sp. (assembly GCA_035541055.1). Classification (GTDB taxonomy): domain Bacteria; phylum Verrucomicrobiota; class Verrucomicrobiia; order Limisphaerales; family UBA8199; genus JAPLUA01. The sequence goes on from DATKNZ010000157.1 coordinate 14,583, forward strand.
TAGGCGGGAGCGGCTGGGCCAGAAGCTGGTGGGTGAGCGGTGCGAACAGGTTGAGAAACAGCGTCGGGCACAATCCCAGGAACACGCAGGCCGAGGTGAGCAGCCCCATGCCG
>DATKNZ010000158.1:0-14765 GCA_035541055.1 Candidatus Acidiferrum sp.
TCAATCCGCCGGCTTATACCAAATCCAGTCCTTCGTTGGCTCATACGGAAAATACGGGCTGCCCACAAGTCTGACCGTGAAATCGTGCCGGGCTACATGCCCGTCCACAAACGCAATCGGGCTGACGAAGCGCGACGCGGCCAGCTTGGGGTCCTTGAATTCCGTCGCGGGCGTGGACTCGTGCCATTGGTACCAGTACGAGGTCTCCGCCGGCCGAAAGAGCGTGGGGAGCGAATACATGCGGGCCGGGGGCTCGTAGAACAGGATCTCCCGCAGAGGATCGGTCACCCAGCTCTCGGGCTTATCCGCCATTTCCGCATCCAGATCCGCAAACGGGTGGTCGGGTTTCCCGCCGAAAACCCAGCGCAGCCAGCCGGCGTTGTAATGGTAGCTGCACCCAACTGTCCCCCATAGCGAAGGCGTCAGCTTGCTGGCCGCCATGCCTTTGTCCCTGGGGCAGCGATACACCCGCGAGGGCCCCATATACCTGTAGAATGGGCGGTACACCGCGGGCGGGGCGTAGTAAACCCCGTTCATCCATTGCGGCAGTGCGTCAGGCCCGCCCATGGACCATTGGGCGTTCCAGACCCCGCCCTCCAGGGCGCCGGTGGACGGGTTGACTCGTCCCACGTACTTCCACGGAAAACGATGCCCGTTGTCGTCAATGTACAGCTTGGTCGTAATCCCTAACTGCCGGAGGTTGTTCCGGCACGTGGTCATATTGGCCTTCTCCTTGGCTCCGCTCAGTGCGGGCAGCATCAGCGACGCGAGTATCCCAATGATGGCAATGACAACGAGCAATTCGATTAGCGTGAAGCCCTCCCCCGCCCGTACAACCAAAGCCGCCCGCCCATGCGCGCCTTCAGATTTCACCTTCATAGCCAAGGCGGTAAGCTTAGTATTTCTGTTTCAAATCCACTACAAGCAAAGCGGACAGCGTTGCCCTAATTACAGAAGCAGGAAAACGGAAACGTTACAGGTGCGCACCCAAGGGGAGCGTGAGCCGTTGGGCAACCACCGCTGCCAGGGTCTTTTGGCACCCCTCCTTCACCACACCGTATCCTCTCCCTATCCTCACCGTTGAACCTCTGCAAACTTTGCAGAGGTTCAACGGTGAGGTCACGGGGAGGATACGGTGTGGTAACGGAGAGCTTCAGCCCAAGCGCCTGCCGATCTGGGGGCAACCGAGCTGGTGAGGCCGGATTCCTTTTGTGTAAGTTGCTGGAGCACAGAGGCTTGGGTGGTGATGCCTTAATTAAGCGCCATTCGGGACGGCTCGCGGTCCGGTGTAGCCCCCCTTGCCGATTATCTTTGACCATCGCAGCAGCCTCTGTTCTACTGCAGCAACGGTCCACACATGTCGCCTCAACTTATCACTCTGACCATCGTGCTGGTGTGTCTGGCAGGGGTAGTGGGCCTGTATTTTTACAACAACCCTATGGGGCACGGGGGGTGGTTCATGACCCGCAGGTTCATCAACTGGTTTCCCCTCGGGATGACCTACGCCTTCCTGTACATGGGCCGCTACAACCTCACGGTCTCAAAGACCGCGCTGGGCGGCCTCATGTCCGACCAGGATTTCGGCTCCATCTTCGGCATCGGCACGCTGGTTTACGGCCTGTCTTTCCTGGTCAATGGCCCGCTGGTGGACAAGATCGGCGGCAAGAAAGGCATCATGATCGCCGCCGTAGGGGCGTCCTTGGCCAACATCGTCCTGGGGGTGCTGACTTACCTGGTGATAACGCACCGGCTTAACATCAAGCTGCTCACGGCCTTCTCCGTTATCTACGCCGTGAACATGTACTTCCAGAGCTATGGCGCCGTCTCCATTATTAAGGTCAAAGCCTACTGGTTCCACGTCCGTGAACGCGGGGTGTTCGGCGCAATCTTCGGCACGCTCATCTCCTTCGGCGTCTATTTTGCCTTCGATTGGGGCGACGCCATTGTCGGCATGACCAAGGCCCACCCCACGGGCGAGGTGGGCTGGCTGCACCATCTGGTTCAACGCGTCTTTGCGGCCGAGGGCCAGTCGGTGGACGCGACCTGGGCAGTGTTCTACATCCCGGCGGCGATCCTGCTCATTTGGGCCCTGCTGGATTGGTGGGTCATCAAAGACACTCCCGAGGAGGCCCAATTCCCCCACTTCGATACGCATGACGCCTCCTCGGGCGAAATGCACATCGAGCTCTCCACGTTGGACCTGCTCAAGAAGGTGTTTGCCAGCCGGCTGATGCTGGCCGTGGCGGCGATCGGGCTGTGCATCGGCGCCCTTCGCAGCGGCGTGATGAACTGGTATTTCCTGTTCGCCCACGAGGTCAAACAGCAGGGTGCCGAAGGCATCCTGAAGAACTGGGGCCTGTTGTCCTGCCTCTTCGGCATCGTCGGCGGACTGCTCGGGGGGCTGGTCTCCGACAAGCTCTTCCAGTCCCGCCGCGGCCCTCCGGCGGCCCTGTTCTGCGGCTTCATGTTCCTCATGTGCGTCCTGATGACCGTCTGCCTTTATTCCTCGCCGCTGATCGTGGGCGGCGCCTCGTTGCTGATCACCATGGCCGTCATTGGCGTGCACTCGCTGATGTCGGGCACCGCCGCGCCTGATTTCGGCGGACGCAAGGCGACCGCGACCTGCTCGGGCATCGTGGACGGGTTCGTGTATCTCGGGGCAACCGTCCAGTCGTTCAGCGCCGGGTCGCTGACGAAGCAGAGCTGGTATTGGTGGCCGGGGTTCCTGATCCCGTTCGCCTTCCTCGGAACGGTTATTGCCTTGCGAATCTGGCACGAGCTGCCTGCCGCGACGCGCAGGTACATCGCAGAAGTCGAGGCCAAGGCTGAGATTGAACTCGTCGCGAAATAGGACTCGCGCCGTGGTGCGTGGTGCGTGGTGCGTGGTGGGTGTTCCGTGCTCACGTAAAACTCCGCGCGCACCTCGCATCACGCACCACGTCGAGGCGCCCCTGCCGCGTCAGCGCGCCGCATGAGCCAGGGCGTTCCGTCATCTGCCGCCCGGATCCAATATCCGCCCGGCTTCCGCGCGCGACGCGGGCTGAACTGGGTGATCCTGGGGGCCACTTACGCCTCCTTCTACGTCTGCCGCTACAACTTCCGCTTTGCCACGCCCGGCATGGCGAGCGAGTTCCACTTCGACTACGCCATGATCACCGAAATCCTGGCGTGGTCGTCGCTGGCCTACGGCGTGGGCCAGTTGGTGAACGGGCTGGTGTGCGACCGGATCGGAGGTCGTGCCTCGATGGTGATCGGCGCGGTGGGGACCGTGGCCATAAACCTGATCTACGGTTTTGCTTCGTTCGCCGGCACCTTTTCCGTCTTCGCCCTGATCTGGCTGCTGAACGGCTACGTGCAGTCCTTCGGCTCGCCCGGCATGATCAAGATCAATGCCGCATGGTTCAATCGCAGCGAGCGCGGCACCTTCTCAGGCATCTTCGGCTTCATGATCCAGCTTGGGCAGGTCGCCATCAATAACCTGGCGCCGCTCATCCTCGCCGGTTTCACCATCGGCGCCTGGACGCTCCCGCCCAACCAGTGGCGCTGGCTGTTCCGCATCCCGCCGATGATCACGGCCTGCATGGCCGTGCTCGTGGCCCTCATTCCCCGCGCCACGCCCGAAGCCGCCGGCTATGCCGGGTGCATTAAGGACGACAGCGACACCAGTGCCGGAGACGACGCCAGCGTGCGCGTAAGCATCCGCGAGTGCTTCGTCACCATCTTCACCCATCCCCTGGTCTGGTTTTACGCCCTGGCCTACGCCGCGACGGGCGCCGTTCGGCACAGCTCGGACCAGCTTTCGGTGCTTTTCTTCGAGAAACACCTCCACCTGCAGGTCAGCGCGCAACCGCGGGCCGTGCTCTGGACGCTGAACATTGTGCCCTTGATCGCGGTAGCCGGCTCCATCATTTCTGGAGTGGTCTCGGACAAGCTGTTTGCCGGGCACAGGTCGCCGGTTGCCCTGCGCCTTTATGCGCTGCTCACGCTTGTGCTGGGCGCGGCTTCCGTGGCCATGTGGTTGGGGCTGATGGAGCCCACGCGAGCGGGCGTCTTCCTTGGATGTCTGTTCCTGATCCTCGTGTCTTTCAGCGTAAACGCCACCCACTCCATCGTCGGGGCCGCTGCGCCGATGGATATCGGCGGGCGGCGCATGGCTGGCTTTGCGTCCGGGGTGATTGACTCATTCCAATACTTCGGTGCCGCCATCGCCTTGCCGGTGACGGGCAAGCTGCTTGACCGTTACGGCTGGGGTGCCTGGTACCCAACGATGGTGGCCTTCGGGTTGGTGGGCGTCGTGGCGATGTTCCTGGTCATGCGCAAGCAAAAGCTCCTGGTGCCCAGGAAGAACTAGGCTCAGCGTAGGGACGCCCCGCCGAGGCGTCCGCCGCCGCTACAATACGGACGTCTCGGCGAGGCATCCCTACCTTCAGGCTAATAGCGATGCTTAACGAATGCCGCGATCAGGCCGACCAAGATCAGGAACAGCACCAGCGCGAGCGCGATGAACCGGTTGCGCGCGACGCGCTTCTCAATGCGCAGCGGGCGCAGGCCCTGGATGCCCCCCGCCGCCAGATAGCTGACCAGCTTGGGATTCGTCGTGGACGGCCCGCGGAAATGGGCGCGGATGCGGCGGAGCAATTCCGGCAGGTCATACTTGCGCACACCGAGGTCGTTGTAATGTTCGCCCGTCGTGGCCGCCTCGGCCTGCGCCTGCTCCAGGTCGGCGCTGACTTCTTCGAAGATGGGCTCATTGGCCGCGGGCGGAGGCGGTGCCGGCGCCGGTGAGGGAGCCGGCTGTGGGGCGCGGTTGACGATGGTAGGACCGTGCGGCAAGGCAGTCGAGCGCAGCCGCGGCAGCGACCGGTCCTGCTGCATCCGGGCTTCGAGATTCCTCGCCTGAGCTTCCAGTCGGGCGATTTCGTCCGTGAGCTCCCGTTCGCGGTCAGAGACGGGATCTGCCTTTTTCCGGAACACGGACATGGCGGACGGGCTTAGCGGCGCATCAGGATCGCCAGCAGCGCCGCCGCGGCCAGCAAGCCGGTGATGGCCAGCGGCCATGTGAGTGCCAGCCCAAGGCGGAACAGCTCGCCGGGGCTGAGCTGCCGCAATAGGCCGGGCGTATTGGCGGATTTCTGCGCCGCAGGACCGGTGGCCTCGGCCTGCTGACCGGAGAGGACAGCAAATTTCAGGCGCGCCGCGTTCCATTCCATCCGTGCGTTCTCCAGCGTGGTCAGCGCGCGCGTCAATTCCACGGCGAAGTTGTCCTTCGTCCACGTCTCCTCGTGAATGGCCTGCACTTTGGTCAGCGCGTCTCGGAGGTCAACGAGCGCCTTGGCCATTTGCTCGGCGTCGCGACGCGCGCTGAATTCGGCCTCTTCGAGCAGCACCAGGCCGCGCGTCAGGTTCTGAATCGCCTCCTCCCGCCCGGTCTGGAACTCCATCTGGCGACGGCGGGTTTCCTCCAGGGACGCCCTTTCCCGTTCCTTTTCTTCTTTCTCCCGCAGGATGGCCGCCAACTGCTGCTGCTTCTGCATCAACTCCGCGTCCACCTCTTCGCGGGTGGGCGCGCGCTGGCCTGCTCCCCCAGCCGATGCGCTCGTCGCGTAAGGCGTCTTTTGCGCCTGGAAATCCCGGTCCACAAACTCCGCGGGGTCATATTCGGAAGACATGGCCCAAGATTATCGCCCCTGGCGCAAGCTGTAAAGCGGTGTGTTGACAGCCGGCCACCGGCGCTTGAAGCCAAGCTCGCTTATGGGGCTGAGACTCGGCTTACGCCAATTCGCCCGCATCCCTTCGCCTTAGGCGTCCTGAGCCCAACCGGCACCCAATCGCTGCCGTTAGGTGATTCGCGCGCGGTGTGGCGCCGATGGGATGGAGGGCGCAAGGGGTTGGCTTGTCCAAAGGCTTGGCGGCTGGGGACGAGCCCACCGCGTTTGCGTTTCGGGGCGAGGCGGGCGATGTTCTGCGTAATTCCCAAATTGGAATGCTAGAGAAGATGTCATGCGGACAGCCGAGCAACGCTGTGCCGCAGAGCCAGAGGAACTTCACACCATGAGAATCGCACAGTTCATTAGCACACCCGCACTGCTTGCGGTCGGTTTCGCGCTGCAAGCTCCGACCTCCACACTGCACGCCCAAGGCACCGCCTTCACGTACCAAGGCCGGTTGGCCACCGGCGGCAGCCCCGCGACGGGCCTCTACGACTTGCAGTTTGCCGTTTACGACTCCACGAACAGTCCCGGCACGCTCATCGCCGGCCCGCTCACCGTCCCGGGCACCGGGGTGACCAATGGGCTGTTCGCCGTCACGCTGGATTTTGGGGCCGGCGTGTTCAACGGCAGCGCGCGGTGGCTGCAGATCGGGGTGCGCACCAACGGTGGCGGCAGCTTCGTCACCCTGACACCGCGGCAGGCGCTGACACCGGCGCCCTATGCCATTTTCGCCGGCTCCGCGAACAGCGTGGTGGGCACACTCTCCGGGAATGGCGCGGGGGTGAGTAACGTCAATGCTGTGTCGCTGAGCGGGTTGGCGGCGTCCGGTTTCTGGCAGACGACGGGCAACAGTGGCACGGGTCCGGGCAAATATGTGGGCACTGCGGATAACCAGCCGCTCGAGTTGCGGGTCAACGGTCAGCGGGCCTTGCGCCTGGAACCGACGGCCAGCAGCCAGCCCAACGTCGTGGGTGGCTCGGCCGCCAACTCGGTGGCCAGCGGCGTGGTGGCAGCGACCATCGGGGGCGGCGACGGCCAGAACATCCACTCCGGCGGCAACTATTCCGTGCTCAGCGGCGGCCAGGATAACCTCATTGACACCAATAGTCCCAATTCCGCCATTGTGGGGGGTGCCTTCAACTCGGTCCTCCAGAACGTGGACCACTCGTTCATCGGGGGCGGCTATTTCAACATCGTCATTCCTTACTACGGCTCGTATCACACCATAGGCGGCGGCCAGTGGAACGCCATCGAGGGAGTCTTCTCGCTCGACAGCACCATCGGCGGGGGCAGCTACAACGAGACCCAGGGCAACGAGGACACCGTGGCCGGGGGTACCACGAACGTCAGCGGCGGTTTCGCTTCTGCCGTGCCGGGCGGAGCGAACAACTCCGCGCTGGGCGATTATTCTTTTGCCGCCGGCAACAGCGCCCAGGCGGCCCACACCGGGGCTTTCGTCTGGGCCGACGCTGCAGGATTCCCGTTCGCCTCGTCCGCCGACAACCAGTTCAGCGTGCGCGCTACGGGCGGGGCGCGCTTTGTCAGCGCGGTAGATGGCGCCGGCAATCCCACGGCCGGGGCGTCCCTAGCCCCGGGTGGCACAGCCTGGGGAGTGCTATCGGACCGCAAGGTGAAGAAGGACTTCGCCCCTGTGGACGGGAAAGCGGTGCTGGACAAGCTGGCGTCAGTGCCGGTCCAGCAGTGGCATTACCAATGGGAATCGAGCGCCGGCGCGCCGAACATCGGGCCCATGGCGCAGGACTTTATGCAGGCGTTCTACCCGGGCCGCAACGATACGTGCATTACCACGCTGGAATTTGACGGCGTCGAACTGGCGGCCATCCAGGGCTTGGACCAGAAGCTGAAGGAGAAGGATGCCGAGATCGAGCAACTGAAACGCTCGGTTGCGGAATTGAGGAAGTTGGTGGACAATTTGACGGCGCAACACGAATGATTGGAGGCGAGATGAATATACGAGGCTTGAGGATTGAGATTGGCGGCGGGGAACGGCCTGCGAAGCGCGGGGGCGCTTTGCCTGGCCTCCGGCTCCCGGCGGGGACCCTTTGCCTGCTGCTTTGCGCGTTGTGCTTCCGGGCGGCGGGGCAGAGCTATTCGGTTTCGTGGTATAAGATCGCCGGAGGCGGCGGCACCAGCACCGGCGGCACTTATACGGTCAGCGGCACGATTGGCCAGCACGATGCCGGCGGGCCGATGACCGGCGGCAGTTTCTCGGTCACCGGCGGGTTCTGGAGCCTGATTGCCGCAGTGCAGACTCCCGGCGCGCCGACGCTGACGATTACAACTTCGGGCAGCAGCGTCATCGTGTCGTGGCCTTACCCCTCCACCGGTTGGACGTTGCAGCAGAATCCCAGCGTCACCCATGCCGCCGGATGGATGACCTCGGGCTACACGATCAGCAACAACGGCTCAGTCAACAGCATCACGATCACGTCGCCGACAGGCAGCCTGTTCTTCCGATTGGCCAGCCCCTGACGGCCCGGTTCGGTGGTGCTGCTCATGGCTGCCGGACGCGGTAGAAGGCGGTTGGCATGGATGCACCTACGGAGACGCCGAAGCGGTAAAGGCTGCCGTCCCCAACGAGCGTGGCGTAAGGGGCCCAATGGCCGGAGGTGAGATCGGTACATTCCTCGATGGTGTAGGGTTGGCCGAGCACGGTTTGAAAGGAGAACCGGGCGACGCCATTCGTCAGGTGTGGCCAAAGCAATTGAGCGGATACCGCGGGGGCGTAATCCAGGTAAACGAGATTGCTCACTGTCACGTCGTCCAATCCCATGTAGGTGGTGTAGCTGTCCTGGAAGTCGAATTGCAGGATGCTGCTGGAAGCCGTAGCGGCGACGGTGAATTGGAGATTGGTCCAATTCCCGGCCGGCAGATAGTAGGGATATGGAAGCTGATTGTTGTTCCAGAAAGCGGCGCTGTAGCCGTAGCCGTCGGGAATCAGCCAGAATGAAACCTCGTAGGTGGCGCCGGGGACGGTCGGAATGCTCTGCGAGAGATAGCTATAGTCGTAAGGTCCCATTTGTGCGCCAAAGTGACCGGAATGCACGTAGGGAGCACTGCTGCTGACCGATACACCTTTGAAGTCGCCCATGTTCGTCCAACCGGTAAAGTCGCCTGTTTCAAAGCCGCCGTTCTGGACCAGGTTGCTGCCACTGACATAGACCTGAAGGGCGGCGACGGAGCTGGTGGCGGAGCCGTAGGGATTGCTGGCAACGGCAGAGTAAGCGCCGATATTGGCCGGGCCGGCCTGGCTGATGAGCAGTTGCGGTGTGCCCGAGCCGGAAACATTGCCGCCATCGCTCAAATCCGCGCCCTTGAACCGCCAATGATAACTGATCGGGGCGGTGCCGCTGGCCGAGACATTGAATTGGGCAGTGGACCCGGCGCGCACGGCCTGGCCCAAAGGCGAGCTGGTAATGAGGGGCGCACCGGAATTCGTCGCAATGACCAGGTTGTCCATGAAGAACACATAAGCAGGGGACACGGGCAGGAGTTGGACCGAAGTGATGTTGGTGAGATTGAAGGCGACCAGGGTGGGAGCGGAGCCGCTCACGTCGTAAGATTTGAAAGAGGTCTGCTTCTGGCCGGTAAAGGCTTCCACCTGGATTTGGCCGGGGCCGGGATAGTCGAGGGTCAGGTAAGCCGAGACAAGGTCGAACGAGCCGTTGGTGAAGGAAATGGTGGAAGATGGACTCCAGGAGCCAACGGCAACGTTCGCGACGGAAACCATGCCTGTCCCGACGTATGGCTGATAGATCGCAGTAGGGTCGGTAGCGGTCATTTCAAGGAAGTTGGACCAATCCAGCCCCCCGTAACCGTTGGAAATGACAAGGCCTCCAGTGCTCAGGGGCAGATCGTCGAAGTTTATCAACTGCTGGTCCGCCGACAGCAGGATCAGGGGAACGGGCGGAGTGGCGGCGATGCCGTTGACGTTGCTCACGGTAACTGAGTAAGCGCCGGTGTTGACCTGGGAAATACTGGTCAGGGTCAGCCTCGAGGAGGTCGCGCCGGCGATGTTTCCGCCTTCAACCAGGTTGGTTCCATTCATACTCCACTGGTAACTCAACGGGGAGGTGCCGCCGGCGATGACCACAAAACTGGCGGAGCCGTCCGGAACGGCCATTTGGGGAGTCGGCAGGTTCGTGATAATGGGCGGGCTGGCGACGGTTGAAATAAGCCGCACGGTAATATCATCCAATGCGAAATAGGATGGATCGTTCTGGAAATCGAATTCCAGCGGTGTGGACGAGCTGGAGGTGGTGGCGACGAATTGGATGTTGGTCCAGCCGGAAGGCGCAAGGTCGTAAAGATAGACCATTCCGTAGCCGTTCCAGTAGATATCTAAATAATTATACACCGAGTAGGATGGCGGCGGCGCCTGGCTGTTCAGCCAGAGCGAGACCAGGTAGGAGCGTCCGGCGACGGTGGGTTCGTATTGGAGCAGGACGCCCGCGTTGCCATCGGGGCCGAGTTGGGCGCCATAGTTGCCGGAGTGGACGTAAGCGGCGGCGTTGGTGACCGACGTGGACCTGGTGTTGCCGGACTGCGTCCAGGCGCTGAAGTTTCCGGTCTCGAAACCGCCGTTGCGGACGAGATTTGGCCCCAGGGAGTAAACCGAGAGGGCGGCGCCGACACTGGGGACTGCGCCGAACTGGTTGCTGACGATGACCGAATAGATTCCGGCGCTGGCCACGGAGACATTGGAAATGGAGAGTGTGGCGGTAGCCGAACCGGAGATATTGCCGCCGTCGGTCAGGTTGAGGCCGTTGACCTGCCATTGGTAGCTAAGAGGGCCCGACCCGGCAGCAGTGACGGAAAAGGCAACCGTTTGGCCCGGCCCAACGCCCTGGCTGGCGGGCTGATTCACAATGGTAACGGGTCCGCTAAACGACACCGCCACATTGTCCATGGCGAAGTGCTCGCCGGAGCCGGTATAACCGGGGTGCTGCTTTCCGCCGGATGAAATAAACTCAACCTCGGTCACATTGGAATAGTTGAAGACAATGAGCGTGGGGTAGGTCGCGCTCAACGTATAAGTGTGGTCGTAGGCGGGGGTATTGGTGCCGGTGAAGCCAAGGACCTGAACCTGCAAGTTATCGTTCCAGGCGGCAGTCAGGTAGGCCGCGTGCAGGTTGAATGGAGCGCCGGGTCCCAGGATGTACGCGGGGCTTGCGTAAGCATTGAAAACCACATTATTGGGCGAGACCACAGCTTCGGTATAGCCGTTCGGCCCGTTGGTGGCCTGCTCCAGGCCATTGACTTCATAGAAATTCTCCCAATTCAATCCGCCGTAACCGTTGAGCACAAGGTCTCCATCGAAGGAGTCCGGGAGATCGTCAAAAGTGATTAGCTCTGCGCCCGAGGGAAGGATGACCAGCGCGGCGTCCACGCTGGCAACCGCTCCGTAGGCGTTGCTGGCCACGACGGAGTATGAGCCGCCGTCCTCCGGAGCGATGCTCGCAATGGTTAGCTGGGCTGACGAAGCCCCGGAGATGCGGCCGCCGTCGGTTAAATTGCCGCCGTTATGGCGCCACTGGTAAGTCAGAGGAGGCGTGCCGGAAGCGGCAGCGGAAAAGGAGGCGTTCGTGCCTGCCACCACCATTTGGCCCTGGGGCTGGTTGGTAAAAACGGGCGGGCTTGTGGAGCCGGTGATCAGGGTGACCGTGACGTCATCGAGGGCAAGGTAGCTGGGATCATCCCGCAGGCCTAGCCGGAGCATTGTACTGGCGTTGGTGGCGCTGACCAGGAATTGGAGATTGGTCCAGCCCAGCGCGCCCAGGTTGGCGGCATCGAACAGCGTGGTGCCGCTCCATTGGAGGAGAAACTCGTTCGGGGCGCCGCCGTCTGGACTGTTAAGCCAGGCGGAGAGCAGATAGAGCGCGCCGGGGACGGTTGGCAGAGCCTGGGAAATGAAAGCCAGGGAGCCGGCCGCGCCGAACTCGGCGCCAAACGCGCCGGAATGGGCCGCGAGGGTGTTGTTGGCGACCTGAACCTGGTTCGAGTTGCCGGAGAGGGTCCAGCCCGAGAAGGTGCCGGCCTCGAACCCGCCGTTCTGGACCAGTTGCGGCCCGGCGGCGGAATAGACGACGAGCGCGGCGTCCTCGCTGGCGACCGAACCGGCGCTGTTGCTGACGATGACCGAATAGACACCGGCATCGGCCGGCGCGATATTGCTGATCGTCAACGACGCGGACGCCGAGCCGCCGAAATGGCCGTTGTCAGCCAAAGCGCCGCCATTCTTCATCCAGCGATAATGTGGGTCGGTGCCGGTGGCGCTGACGTAGAACGTAGCCATCCCCCCGGCCCAGGCAGTTTGGTTGGCCGGCTGCGACGTGATAACCACTGGCGTCGCGGCAACCTGGAGGATGAACTGGCGGCTCTGAACCGAGACGGTGTTCAAGTTGTAGAACAGGATGGTCGCCGCATACGTGCCTGCGGATAGATTTGTGGCGGCGGCATTAAGGCTGACGGTAATAGCGGCGGGCATTCCGCCCGGAGCCAATTGACCGCTGCTCTGGTTCACGCTCAACCAGGGGCAGGTGTTGATGAGTGCCCAATTCAACGGGCTCAGTCCCACGTTCTTCAACAAGTAGGTCTGAGCGGAGGGCGTGAATGCGCCCCCGGGAGGGCCCGCGGCGGCGAAGCCCAATGCAGGACTGATTTGGAGGGCATCATTGGGCGCCACCAAAGCGGCGATGGTGTTGCTGCCGTTGGGGCTGCCCCAGCCGGTGCATAAGTCATAACCCGGCACGGCGTAGAAGTGGTTGTCGCTGCTAAACCACGCATTGCTGCCGGTGACGACATCGTGAAAGCCCAGGGTATAGGCCGCCTGCTGGCCCAGGGCATAAAGTGCCGGGTTGATGAAGCCGGCACTGGGCTTGCCATTGGCGGCGGCCTGCTGGTTGGCCAAGGCGATAAACGCCGCCCACAAAGGGGTGGCTGCGCTCGTGCCACTGACGGTGTATTGATAGCCGTTGTCCGCGATGACAAAGATGTTGTCGGCCGTCAACGCAACGTCGGGGACGTTGCGCATGGTAGTTGAGCCGCCGTTGGCGGCCATGCTGATGCCTTGTTGCCAGCTCGGGATGGGATAGGTGGTACTGATCCCGCCGCCGCTGCCGATACCATAGTAGATTCCATAGTCATAATCATAGAACGTTCCTTCGTTCCAAACCGTTTCCGAAGCCCACGAGCCACCCGGGCCGCTCGTGGTGAGGGTTGTGCCGCCGACGATGGTGATGTAAGGGTCGTCGCAGGGAGTGGGGATGGACCCAACCCACGCATCGGCGTCACCTGACGCGTTGAAGAAGGATTGACCCTGCGCAGCGAACTGCTGGAAAACCTGCTCGGAGATGGCGTCAATGCTGTAGGTCCAGGAGGCGCTGAGCTGTTTGGCCAGGTCGTCAGTCGCCATGCGGTTGAGCAGTGAGTCGGTGAGGAGCCCTTCATACACGATGACCGAGCTCAGACCCGGCGCCATGGCAATGGCCATGTCAATGTCCAGGGCGACTTCGATATTGCCGCCGTCCGGCGTGCCGTCGAAGCCGTCGAGCAACACGGTGCTGATCGGAACGTCGGGAACGCCGGCCTGAGCCTTGTAAGCCGTGATGTCGTTGGTGTAATAGCCGTCAAATTCCAGGAGGCCAACGGACTGGCCCGAGCCAGTCAGGGCGACTCCGGGGGCGTAGGCAGCCCGGAAGTCGTTGCCCACATAGGTGCCGTAAGGCCCTGAACCGGTCGCCAGCGCGGGGCTGGCGCCCCCAAGGCCCGTCGCCGCAGCCGGCCGGTTTTGGGGCGTGCCGGGCCTGGCTTTACCCGGCGAGGCGGCGCCGGCCGCGCCCGCGGAGGAGCGCCACGTGCCAGAGGGATTCCTGGGGAGGTCGCTCTTTTTCACCAGCAGCGGGTGGGGCAGCACATAATTATCCAGTCCGCTGACATGCAGCACGGGCACGGCGAGATCCAGGGACGGCTCGGTGTCCGGCGCGTAAAACGTGCGGGATTCTCTAGGGTGCTGATACGTGCGCAGGTTGACGTGGAAAGCCGCCTCGATGTCTGCCACGGCGGCTGTGACATCCAGGATCATGCGGTTGGGATGTGTGCCGGTCACCTTGAGCCGGTGGGCATTGGCAAACGCGAGCAGGGCCTGGTAATCCTGCTCGGTCGGGCCAAAGCGGGCGGTGAATTCCTCCGGAGTTAAGTACAGGCGGAACTGCGGGCTGGCCGGATCGCAGACTTCCTTCAGCAGCGCGGCCAGCTCGTTGGTATTGCGCAGCGGCAGGCCGATGGCCAGCGGCAGCGAGTTCGTCGCCAGCAGACGGCCTGTCGGCGCCAGTTTAGAAGTAACCAGCGGAACATGGCTGGTAAGGAATTGCCGCTCCGCGGCGGCCAACTGCATCGAGAGCAGGGTCGTCGCCACGACGAGAGACTTGCCCATAACGGTCTTGCTTTTCATAGGCTCTATTCTGGTTTCGCTGCGCTATCCCGACTCGGACGAAGCCTCCTCAGCTTCTCGGGGGCCCCTGGCAGCAGCTCCTCCGCCGGTTGCCTCGCGCCCGATGTACGCGTCCCTGCAAAGCTCGCAGCCCGCGCTCCGCAGACGCAGTGGGGGGTCGGTCGGTAATAAACACTATCAGAGCGGAACATGCAAATCGTTTACCGCTCACTACGGTAGTGCGCCTTTTCCCGGTGAAACCGATCAGCGGGGTATGCGTTTGGACGGTGACACTGGGGCGATATCCCGGTGTGTCTCCCATGAGGATCGCTCCCCATGGGAGACACACCGGGATATAGCCGGGACGACCTCGTTGCCGCGCCGTTGCTCCTGGGTGCGGGAGGAGATCAGGCGCCGCTGTAAGCAGCAGGCGGGCAACAGCTTAAGACCAGGCCATCGGAGATTCGGCCCTAGTTGGGGGCCCGCGCTGGGCGGACGGTCTCCCGGTTCCAGATCGCCACGCGTCTGTAATCCGGCGGTGAAGTTGGCGCACCCATCAGGAGTTGAACCTGAAACCTTCTGATCCGTAGTCAGATATGGCC
>DATKNZ010000159.1:0-6149 GCA_035541055.1 Candidatus Acidiferrum sp.
CGCTACAAATTCATCCTGGCGCGCTATCCCGACCTGCTCGGCAATCCGGACCGCGAGCTGTTCGACTTGCAGGCCGATCCGGGCGAGGACCGCAACATCGCCGCCGAGGAGCCCCAGATCGCGGCTGAAATGGAGAAAGAACTGGAAGCCCGGGTCGCGGAGAAGATGGAAGCCGCCGGCCGCAGCGAAGATCCGGTACGCAAGGAGGGGCCGGTCGCCGTCGAGATCTGGGAACAACATCGAGGATGAACCTATGGAAAATCAAGTCGCACCCCAAACAGATTTGAAAGTGCTGGCGCAAGCCTACCTGGACGCCTTCCACGCGCGCGACATGGAAAAGTGCCTGGAGTTTTTCACCGACGACGCTACGGTGGACTTCAACAAGACCATGTACAGCGGCAAGCAGGGCGTGGCCGACTGGCACAAGGACCGCTTCGAGGCGGACCTGAAGTTGCTCAAGATGAACTCCATCACCGTGGATGGCGATACCGTGGTGGTGGATGGCGCGGTGTCGTCCAAGCGCCTGGCCGCGTGGCGGCTGAAGGCCTTGAGCGGCCGCGTCACCATGAAGTTCGAAAACGGCAAGATCAAGTACGGCAAGCTGGCCCCGCGCATGACGAATCCGTTCAATATGATGCGCGAGGACATGGGCGCATAGACTCTCCGCATACCCGGCGGCGCGGGCCGAGACCGATCTGTGTCCAGATCTGGCAGCCGGTTCGCGCCAGCTTTCAACTTATTACTTCTTACGCCACTGTCACGACGGTTACACTGTTCCGTAACATAAATATCGCGCGGCCTCGTTCGTAACCAACGTTAATCGGTCCGGAGACCAGTAGTATTGGAACCTGGTTTGAAAAAACCTCTGCAGTAACTGTTGACTACCAGCCAAACTTCCTGTACTGTCCAATAATGCAGATGCGGCGCTCCCTTCTTCTACTTGCTCACTTTGCTTGCTCACTTTGCTTGCTCAATGTAGGGTTATGGCCGACCAGGAGCCCGCACCCACGATCGGCTTGTCTTCGCAAGATCCAAATTCGGCTTCAGGCTTCACCGACACCGCCACCGTCAACGTAAGTTGGTCGGTAACGGGCTGGACCTGCCCTTCGGGCCAGACCTGCCATCTGGAATACTGTCTCACGCAAGACGCACCTCAGCAGAGTGGCGGCCAATTGGATTGTTCCCAAACCAATCAAAACCAGTGGCAGCATCCCCTGCCGACCACGTTCCCGTTACAGGGCCCGGGAGGCACAAGCCCTAACGGAAGCACCACGCTCTACGCCGAGTACAGGGTTTTTTACAGCAGCGGCGGCAACAACTACTTTATCCCGAGCGCCTCGACGTCCGCCTCGATCATAGTCAACCTGGTTGGGCCGTCGATCACCTTGAACTCACCGGTAGGACTGGTTTTGGACGCCAACACCGGGACAACCCAAACGCAGTTGATCAACGAAACCAGCCCGCAATGGATCACATACTCCGATTCCACATCTTCGAACCCTCCGGAGTCGCTGACGGTTACGGGTTACGGCTGCACGACCGGGGCTTTATGCGGCAGCTATCCTTCAGTTACAATTTCTCCAGATTCGCCCTACCTGCATTCGCTTTACGTCCTCGGATGGCAGGGATCCGACCGCGACACGAATGACTCGTTCATCTATGTGACCGCGCAGGACCAGGCCGGCAACCAAGGCTCAGGTTACTCGCAGAATGGGCAGGCCGTTTTCAGTCTCTTCGATCCGAGCGTGTCGGCGGCGTCGGTGACTTGTGCCCCCTCAGTATGTGTGGACTTCGCAGACCAGCCGCCGAACGAGATGATGGACGACTCTCCGAGCAGCTTCGAGTATGCCTGCCAGAGCCCGAATCCGAAAATCTACTTCTCCGGCTACGCTGACCCCAGCATGCGCGCCGACCCGCTGCCTACCAGCACTAATCTATGGGGCACGAACCTGTGGATGCTCTACTCCTATCCCAAGTATCAGGACATCGCCAGCCCCGACTGCACCCATACCGGAGTCGTGGAAGTGCACCTGGCAGAGAGCACTACGGCGGGCACAACTTGGGACGCTTGGTCCTCGGGCACGCCCATCTGGCCTTCGGAGACCTTTCTAAATGGTTGCAGCCTCCCCAACAACTATAGCGGCACGTGCTACTCCTCTCACGAAGTCGCCAATTTCTGGCCGTATGTCAACGGAAACAGCGAGACTTGGTACGCCGTCCACCTGATGTATTTCCTTGAGCCGAACACCACCGCCAACAGCTACGTCCAGTACGGTTGCCTGGTGACGACCGTGGCGACCTCGGGCTCGCCAACTACGCTGGGCTGGTCCAAAGGGAATGGGCCCTCGAGTTGTGGTGGGACTTTCCCAAACACCAGCAGCACCACCAGCGCCACCCTGCCCTTCACGACGCTGGATGCCGCAGTTCCCGCGAATCACCAGCCCCAGGGCACATGCGTCAGTTGGGGTGAGCCAGCTATTATGGTAGCCGCAGCCCCGGCTGGGAATAGCGGTAACGCTGCCTATTTGGCGGTTTCCTGTTTTTCGAACACCTTCACCAGCCTCGGATATTACGTATTTTACAGCCTCGATCTCAGCGGTCTGTCGAGCTGGACGTATTATTCGGGACCGTTCTACTACACCGACCTACCAGCCAGCTCGTACACGAATCAGCAAGGGCAGGAGGCAAACTCCCTTACCGAGTTCGATTGGGCCGCACGCCCGGACGGCAGTATTTTGGCTGTCGTTACGCCCTCATACGTCCCCGCTGGGTCGGGCATGGGCTTCCAATACGGGTGTGCGGCGGTGGGTTTCGATCTGCTGAACGGCTTCGGTGGCTTGATAGCGACCGTGAACGACACCGACGGGTCCTCAGGGATCTGGGAGGAGTTGGGCAGCAATGGCTGCACTTATGATCCCATGTCAAACACCGGTATCGTCATAGTACGGCATTTAATAAACTCCGGCCTGACCAGTCCGTTCAATCCGCTTGAGTACCAGCTTTACTCACTTATTGACACTGGCGTCTTACCGTAGAGGAGCTGTTCATGAAAACATTTCGAACTGCATTTCTGGGGGCTGCCGCTGCAGCCTTTCTCTTAGCCTCGCCGGCAATTAGTCAAACCGGCTTTCGGACACTCTACAACTTTACCGGCGTTATACCCACTGGGCTTGTTCAAGCCAACGGCGTGCTGTATGGCGCGTTCGACGGACCTAGTCCAGCCGGATCCGATTGCGGCGCGGTCTTCGAGTTACGGCCGCCCGCTACCAGTGGTGGCGAATGGACCGAAACGACGCTATACAGCTTCGCCGAAACGGGCGACGGGTGCCATCCTGACGGCGGTCCGGTGCCCGCTCCTAATGGCGAACTTTACGGTCTGACGCTCGAGGGCGGCGCGTATGGCTTCGGCGCCCTCTATAAGTTGCAGCCGCCGGCATCCGCCGGAGGGGCATGGACCGAAAGCGTGCTTTACAGTTTTGGCATTTTCCCGTGGGGCAATCTCGTCGCGGGCCCCGGCGGTTCATTCTACGTCTTGACCGACGGCGGTGGCGCCTATGGCTGGGGTGCGCTATTGCAGTTGCGGCCGCCAGCATCGGGCGGGTCCTGGACTGGCACGCAGATCTTCAGTTTCCCGCAGGGAGCGCAGCCTAGCAGCCTGATCACAGGCCCTGGCAGCACGCTTTATGGGACAGCGTTTTACTATGGTTTGCCCGGCTTAGTCTACCAGCTTACACCGCCGGCCACCCCAGGCGGGGCCTGGACCGAAACGGTTCTGTACAACCTTACAATTGCGGAAGGTAGCTACGCGAATTCTCTGATTTTGGCCAGCAACGGTACCCTCTACGGCACCACCTACGGCGACAGCGCTTACGGCAGCGGCCCCGGCACCGTTTTCCAACTTACACCGCCCGGCTCCGCGGGCGGGACCTGGACCTACAGCATGGTCAAGAACTTCGGCGGGAACCACCCCAACCTGCCTTTGATCTTGCGCGATGGTCACCTGTTTGGCACAATCGCCACTCCGCAGGGCGGCGCGGTGTACGAACTGACGCCTTCGTCGCCCGGTAGTCCTTGGAACGTCACATTCCCGCACAACTTCACCAACGCCCAGGTGCCTGACGCACTTCTTATCAGCGAGAAGGGCGTGATCTACGGGACGACCGAGACGTTCTACCCGCAACCACCCACCGGCACGGTCTTCCAGATCGCGCCGGAGTAGCCGCATAGTTGCGATAAGAGTGCCATACATGAAAATGCTTCGGACCGCATTTCTCGTAGCTGCCATGGCAGCCTTTGTGCTAGTCTCGCCGGCAACTGGTCAGACCGGCTTTCAGACGTTATACAGCTTTAGCGGCGGTGTTCCCACAGGGTTGACCCACGCCAATGGCGCGCTGTATGGCACGTTCGATCCTAGCCCGTGCGGTGAGGTCTTCGAGCTACAGCCGCCCGGTGCCAGCGGTGGCACATGGACCGAAACGACCCTCTATAGCTTCGCCGGGGTTAGCGACGGGTGCAATCCGTACGGACCGCCACTGCCAGGGCCTAATGGCGAATTCTACGGCCTGACGGGCGATGGTGGCGCGTACGGCTTCGGCACGCTCTACGAACTGGAGCCACCGACATCACCCGGCGGCGCATGGACCGAAACCATGCTCTACAGTTTTGGCATCCCTCCGTGGGGCAACCTCGTCGCGGGTCCCGGCGGCTCATTTTACGTCTTGACAGCAGGCGGCGGTGCCTATGGCTTCGGCGCGTTAGTGCAGTTGCAGCCGCCAACGTCCGGCGGTCCCTGGACCGGCGCCCAACTCTTTAGTTTCCCCCAGGGAGCGCAGCCGAGTAGCTTAGTCGTGGGGCCTAACGATGCGCTCTACGGAACGGCGTTCTATTATGGCCTTCCCGGCTTAGTTTTTCAGCTTACACCGCCTGCGGCCCCTGACGGGACCTGGACCGAGACCGTACTCTACAGCCTCACAACCGCGGAGGGTGGTTACCCGAATTCTCTGATTATGGCCCGCGACGGTACGCTCTACGGAACCACTTATGGCTCAAGCATATATGGCGGCGGTGTCGGCACCGTTTTCCAACTTACACCGCCCGGCTCCGCGGGCGGGGCCTGGACCTACAGCATGGTCAAGAACTTCGGCGGGAACCACCCCAACCTGCCTTTGATCCTTCGCGACGGCCGCCTGTTCGGCACAATCGCTACTGGCCAGGGCGGCGCGGTATTCGAACTGACGCCTTCATCGCCTGGCAGTCCCTGGAACGTCACCTTCCCGCACAACTTCACCAACGCACAGGTGCCTGACGCGCTTCTTATCAGCGAGAAGGGCGTGATCTACGGGACGACCGAGACGTTCTACCCGCAACCACCCACCGGCACGGTGTTCCAAATCGCGCCGGAGTAGCCTTAGGACTGCGTCCGCCGCTCGAACGCCTCGTAATCATTGGCGATGGCCTGCGCCAGCGCGAACAACTTACTCAGTAACTCCTCGGGCGACTCGAAGCGGATATGTAACTCGCCGGGACTGAGTCCCACGCCCGTCGGCAGATCCGGCAAGCGGCGGCTCAGCACCTCAGCCGCCACCGGGATCGCCACGCGCGCGCCGGTCTGCAGGCGGCGGATAGCTTCCAGGCGCTCCCACAGGCGCTGCTTGCGCTGCCACTCCATCTTGAAATCCGGGCTGGCGTGGATCTGTTCGAGCTGCGCCGCCAGCTTGGGCCGGTCGATCAGGAAGGTGCGGCCCGCCTGATAGCCGCCGAAAGCGCGCATCAGGTCGATGGTGCGGCGCCGCCGCAGGCGGAACAGGCGCTCGCACACGGCGCGGTCCACCACCGGCACGTCCAGCGCCGCGAGCTCTTCCAGAATCTCGGGTACGCGCAGCAGCCATTGCGCCTTGGCGGGCATTTAGCGGCCGGCCGTCTCCAGCAGCATGTGCTGGATCTCGATCCAAAAGCCGCCCGGCCCGGCGTCGAGCACCTGGCCGAGCACCAGTTGCCCGTCCCATTCCAGGCGCACCGCGTCGCCGCCTTTCGCGGGCAGGGTGGTCGCCACGCGCAATCGCTTGCCGGTGAGCTCCAGGATCTGTGCGGCGCCGGCGCGCTCCCCATCGCCCAGGATGCTCAGGGCCGCGGCTTGTTCCGGCTGCCAG
>DATKNZ010000160.1:0-5548 GCA_035541055.1 Candidatus Acidiferrum sp.
CGCCAGCCCGCTGCCGGGCCGAGGGACGAACCGGTCCCCCTTCACCTCGACCGCCATGCCGGCCAGCGCGCGAATGGAATACACCCGGCTCGTGCTCAGCATCGTGAAGCCGCAGCCCCATTGCTTCTGCACTTCCAGCATCAGCGCAGTGCCGAACAGGTTGTGCTCGATAAGCTGCCGGCTGCTGGTCTTGCCATCCACCCCGGCCAGCACGCTCGGGTTGGCCGCCGCTTCGATAATCCAGTCAGAGCGGGGCAGGGCCTCCAGGTCGCTCGCGTTGCGGACGTCAGCATGATGGAACTTCACTCCCAACTGGCGCAGCGCCGCGCGGTTGGTCTCGCTCCCGGCGCGGACAAGGTTGTCCAGGCCGATAATCTCCCAGTCAGGCCGGCTCTCCCGCAGGCCCCGCGCCAGCGTGCTGCCCACAAAGCCGCAGACGCCGGTGATGAGGATGCGCATAAAAGCAGGATCAGCAATCGCCCGAGCCCCGGTGCCTTTCGCAGACGATGCGGCGCCCGGTCCCGGAGGGACCTTCGAGACTAGCCCAGCGCTTCAGCGTTGGGGAACCCGCCCGGCGGGGCTCAAGTCCCGACGGGACGGCCGAACAAGCTGATCCGCCGCCGGCCCTCAGCCGTCCCTTCGGGACTTGGGGCTTTGCCGCGCTGCCCCCAGCGTTGAAACGCTGGGCTATGGTCCTGCGTCCCTCCGGGACTGGACCTCGCAGCGCTTGTGAAGGGCAATGGCGCGTGTTGGCGGCGTGCGCGCCAGCCGTGAGCCACAGGCTGTCGCTGCTCCGGGAGAACTTGAACGGCGCGCTCACTTCGCCTTCAGCCGCTGCCGCCACGAGGTCACGATCTCCTCGAAAATCTGCGGCAGGCTCCGCGTGAGCCGCCAACGCGGGTAATGGGCCTTCATCTTGCGCAAATCGCTGTAATAGCAGATGTGGTCCCCGCTGCGCGCCTGGTCCACGTAAGTGTGGATTTGCTTCTTGCCCGTGCAGCCCTGCGCCATCTCGAACGCCTCCAGGATCGAGCACGAGTTATCCTTCCCGCCGCCCAGGTTATAGACCTCTCCCGCGCGCGGCGCCTGGTAAAACTCGAACATGAACCCCGCCACGTCCGCCGAGTGGATGTTATCGCGCACCTGCTTGCCCTTGTAGCCGAAAACTCTGTATTCGCGCCCTTCCAGGTTGCATTTCACCAGGTAGCTCAGGAAGCCGTGCAGCTCCACGCCCGAATGGTTCGGCCCCGTCAGGCAACCCCCGCGCAGGCAGCACGTCGGCAGCCCGAAGTAGCGCCCATACTCCTGCACCATCACATCCGCCGCCACCTTCGACGCCCCGAACAGCGAATGCTTGGACTGGTCTATGGACAAGCTCTCGGGAATGCCGTGGGCGAACGCCGGGTCCGCGTAGTCCCACCGCCGCTCCAGCTCCTTCAGCCTGATGGTGTTGGGCCGGTCCCCATACACCTTGTTGGTGGACATATGGATGAACGGCGACTCCGGGCAATGGCGCCGCGCCGCCTCCAGCAGGTTCAGCGTGCCCCCCGCGTTCACGTCGAAATCGTCAAACGGGATGCTGGCCGCCAGGTCATGCGAAGGCTGCGCCGCGGTGTGGATAATGACCGCCGGCTTGAGCGACTCGACGAGCTTGAGCACTGCCGCACGGTCGCGGATATCCAGCTCGTGGTGCGTGAACCCCGGAAGCGCCGATTGCAGCCGCGCCTGGTTCCAGCGCGTATTGCCTTGCGGGCCGAAGAATGCCTCGCGCTGGTTGTTGTCCACCCCATGCACCGCGAAACCCCGCGCGTGGAAGAACGCCGCCACCTCGGAGCCGATCAATCCCGACGAGCCCGTCACCAGGCAGGGTTTGTTCATGGCGCCCAATGAAGCCAGTTTCGTGCCCCTGCGTCAAGGGCGTACCAAGTCCGGAGTCCGAAGGTCGGAAGCATTTACGATTTGTGGTTTACGATTTACGAGTTCAAAGCCCGCACGGAGTCCGGAGGTCAAATCCTGGTTGCAGATGCCTCCCTAAGCCAGGCCTCCACCCTATCGAAGCACGACATGTGTTAGGGTGCTTTCCCAACAAACCAGGAGCTAGGGAGCAAAAGAGCCTGCCCTGGAAACATCGGGAAGCACTTCCAGTTAGGACAAGCGGACGTAAATTCGGCCGCAGCCTGCACGACTCCCCCAGCCTCTCTACCAAAGTCGTCTAGTACGACAATTGACTTTTCAAGAAGCACGCGGCTTTGTTGCAAATAATTCAGAGATTCGATGGTGGACTTGTACACGTCGGCATCCAGATGAACGAAGGAGACCGGGGCGATGGTCTTCCCGGCAGCCGATACTGGAAAGAATCCGTTGATGATCTCGTGTTTGCGCCTACGCGAATTAAACAACGCGGCAATGCTCTCGGCGCTGTAGTTCGTGAACATCTCTGAGTTAAAATTGGTATCAAGCGTGGAGTCTACTGCTTCGAAGCCCCTGAAGGAATCACAGATGATAACTTTACGATCAGGGCTGCAATTAGATAGATGTAATGCGCCACCCCCCTTGTATGAGCCGATCTCGAGGATGTTGCCGCTTGGGTCGGTCAACCGGCACAGCTGCCACAAATTGGCCAACCGCGGAGTATCCAGCATTGTCAGCTCCGCGACCTCGCGGACGGATTCTTGGAATGCCTGGTCGGCCAGTATATCGAGGTGAGCAGGATCGAAGGGCTTGATCACGGGGTAGACTCCCCGTACTCGCCGCAGGCTGTACCCGAGCTGCAGCAGACGAAAACCAATCCCATCGCGGACCTTCTGCCATCTTGAAATAGCCATATCCGCGTACATGTAAAGGCTCGCTCAGGCGGGGGCAATTCAATTATCGCCGCCACGTGAGCAGACCTCGAGCAGAACCAGCCTGCGATGTGTTTGGCGGAGCCTAACGCAACCGAACGCGGTAGAACCTGCTCCAGTTGGTCAGGCCGTTGTCCGTAACGGGAATCGGTGATCCGGTGCCTGCTACAGTCGTAAGAGTGGTCCACGAAACCTCTTGCAGGCTGTTCTTATACTCGAGCACGTAAGTGGGGCCTATCTCCGTAGGAATGTTTAACATGAAGGTGCCGGAGTTCCAGCCAAGCGAGCCCACAGCCGGCGAGACTGCCAGCGTGAGGGCCGCCGGAGTGCTGGTGGCCATCCCGTCGGCATTCGTAACCACCACCGTATAAGTGGCAAAGTCCTGTGCCTGAATGTTGGTCAAAGCCAACGCGGCTTTGGTCTGGCCGCTGATCGCAGAGGCGTTCTTTTCCCACTGGTAGGCGAAAGGCGTGAGCCCCTGTGCCGCGACCGAGAAATTCGCGGTGCCGCCCGGCACGGCGGCCAGGCTTCGTGGTTGACGGGCGATGACTGGTGGCCGGAGCACGGTAAGCACGGCCACCAAGCTGGTGGCACAGCCGCTGGAGTTTGTGATGACTACCTGGTAAGAACCCGCGTCATTTGTGCTGACGTTGCTGAGGAGGAGCATGGGGTTGTTTGCGCCGGGCAGGTTCGTGCAGGCGTGTTGCCACTGATAAACCAGCGGGGCAGTGCCGCAGGCGCTGACGCTCAGGGTGGCGTTGCTGGTCACCACTACCCAGCTATTAGTAGGCTGGGACAGAATCTGAGGCGCCCCTGCTACGATCACTTCGACAGCGCGTACGGTCTGGTTACTGGAGGCATCCGAGACGGTCAGGAGCACGGTGTTCGTGCCCACTGGGATGGCGGTGCCTGCCGAGGGCGCCTGGCTAATACTCACACCGCTGCAATTGTCACTGGCTATAATGTAGTTGGTGGTCGTCAGGTCGGGCAGGAGCGCTTGACAGTTAGGACCCAGGTCCAAGTTAACCTGCAGCACACAGGCCGAAACAAAAGGCGGCGTTGTATCGGCCACGCTGAGGCTGCTCGTGCACGTGGAGGCGTTGCCGGAAGAATCACGCACCGTGAATATGAGGTTCGTGGTGCCCAAGCCCAGGAGCGCGCCGGGCGCGGGGCTTTGCGTGACCGTAACCGGGCCAGAAACATCCCACGCAAGCACCTGTTCAGTAAGGTCCGGGAGGACACCGACACAATTGCCACCAACGGACACGGCGCTGTTAGACGCGCAGGAGATGATCGTAGGTGGAGTAGTGTCCACGACGCTAAGCACGGCCGGGCCGCCAGTGGCGCTACTGTAGGAGTTGGTAATAACGACGGAGTAGCTCCCCGCCTGGGCGAAGCCGACATTCGTGAGAGAGAAAACCTGGTTCGTTGCGCCGCGTATGGGGGTGGGGCCGGAGAACCACTGGTAGGCCAATGGGGTCAAGCCGGCGGCCGTGACCGCAAACGTAGCATTGCTTGCAAGCTCGACAGTCTGGTCCGAGGGCGGCGATTGGATTGAGACACTCAATCCACATTTGCCGGCCGCGCCGACATTGTAAATATCACGGATTTGGCCCGCCGAAAGGGCGCGATTGTACACGCTCACCTCATCCATCAGCCCGACGAAACGCATTCCTGCGCCCCCGCCGTAAGGTCGCAGCCCGAAGTAAAGGTCGCCAGTCGTCTTGGGCGTGAATACACCTAGCGTCTGCTGGGCCAACGGCACGCCGTTGATGTAGAGCGTTGTAAGACCTGTATTCTTGATGTAGGTGACTGCCACGTGCTGCCAGGCATTAGTGGCCAGCAGGCCCGCGGCGGTGCTGAAGTAATGGTCGCCGAGACTGGTATCTTTGACGTTAATGTAGAGTGACCCGTCTCCGGAACTGGCGCCACCGGCAATCCAGAAATTCACGCCAAAGACGCCATCGTTCCATTCAACCAGCGGGCGTCCTTGTGCGACACTCGATGGGTTAATCCAAGCCTCGATGGTTATACCAGCCGCTAAGCCAAGATTCAGGGTGGCCGAAGCTGGCACCCTTACATCCGTATTGGTGCCATTCAAAGCGAAGGCTTGGCCTACCTCCCCAGTCGCAAACCCCACGCCGCCTTCAAGAATCCCATCATTCGTGCCTGCCGAGTCGCTTGCGTTCGCTTCCCCGGCCCACCAGCCTACCAGTCCGGTGATGGTTTGGGAACACGGCGAGGTAGAACGGATGACCAACTGCGCATTTGAGCTAGTCACGGCACCCGCCGGATTCGTGATTACAACGAAATACGTGCCTCCATTTGTCGGCTGCACGTTGGTTAATGTGAGGATAGATGAGGTGGACCCAGGGACGACCGCTCCATTGAAGTGCCACTGATAGCTCAGAGGAGCACTGCCTCCAGCCGTGACGCTGAATAATACTGTGCTTCCACGGCCCGCGGTCTGGCCCTTGGGCTGAGTCGAAATGAATGGCGGGATGCTGGCCGCACACTTGCCTGCGGTGCCGGCGTTGTAGATCGCCTGAATATCAGAAACCGAGAGCGCTCGATTGTAAAGGCTGACTTCGTCCATAAGGCCGACGAATCTATAGCCCGCTCCCCCACCGTAGGGTCGCACCCCAAAATACAAGTCGCCAGTGGTCTTTGGGGTGAACGCACCAAGCGTCTGCTGGGCCAATGCC
>DATKNZ010000161.1:0-33430 GCA_035541055.1 Candidatus Acidiferrum sp.
GACGCTCGGGGCCGCCTGCTGGGCCTGGTCGCCTTGCAGGATATGAAGGAGTACTTGGCTGCGGAAGACGAGTTCCGGGGGGTGATCGCCTACGACTTCATGCGGCCCTCGCCGCCCGCCGTGACGCCCGGGCAGCGCCTGTTGGAAGTCCTGCCCGTGGTGCTGGCCAGCGAGCAGCGCAACGTGCCGGTGGTCAATTCGCTTACGGAAAACCGGCTGGTGGGCGCGCTGCCGCGGGCGGTCGTTCTCGGCATGTTTTCGGAGGCCATCGCCGCCAGCAGCAAAGCCTAACATTTACGATTGACGATTTACGATTGACGATTTACGCATTTGCAGGCGGAGGGGTGCGCGTTCTCCGCGTTGGAATTAGCAGGTTTGGGGCCGTTCCTTTGGCCTTTCTGGTCTCCTGTGTGCGAGCCACTGCCCGACCCGGCGCTGGGCTCGTAAATCGTAAATCGTAAATCATAAATCGGAGATCCTCAGAGAAGGCACGTCAGGACACTGACGCCTTCTGCCGCGAGCCAGATCACCAGCACCGCTTGCGTTTGCGTGAGGCCGCGCCGCACCAGCCGATGTGAGAGGTGGTTTGTGTCCCCCTGGTAGAACGGCTGGTGGATGCGCCAGCGGAGCAGGACGACCCACACGAGGTCCAAGAGCGGGATGGCCAGCACGAGCAGGGGAATGAGCACGGCCCAGTGCCTGGGATGACGCGCGGTGTAGAAGTGGGGCAGAATCGCCAGCACCGCCAGCAGGTAGCCTACGAGGTGGCTGCCGGAGTCTCCCAGGAAGGCCCGCGCGCGCGGGAAGTTGTAGGGAAGAAACCCGAGCAGCGCGCCGAAGGTCAGAAAGGCGATCACCCCGACCAGGTATTGGCCGTCGGCGGCAGCGATGACGGCGAACTGAAAGGCCCCGAGCGCGCCCAGGCCGGCGCAGAGCCCGTTCATGTTGTCCATGAAGTTGAAGGCGTTTACGACCGTGAGAATCCAGAGCAGGGTGACCGCGTAGCTGAACACGACGCTGTGGACAAAGAGCGTGATGCGCGCGCCGCTGGCCGCCACGAGGGCCGCTATGGCCAACTGGCCTGCGAACTTCAGCGCCGGCCTAAGCTCGTGTTTGTCGTCCAGCCAGCCCACCCACAACATGCCGAAGGCTCCCGCAAATATGGCGGCGAGCTCCAGCGCGCGCCGGCCCAGGCCGTATTGCAGCAGGAACACCGAGTTCGAGTCCAGCCAGCCGAGGCCGCCGGCGCCCGGCGCGGCAGGAGCGGGTCTGACCCCAGGTGCCGGGCCGGCTCTTTGGAGCCAGAGCACCCCGACGGCGACGGCCGCCGGCAAGAGCAGGCCGGTCATAACCGCCAGGCCGCCGGCCAGCGGGATCGGCTGGTCGTGTATCTTGCGCCGGCCCGGATCATCCACCAGCCCGACCCGGATGCACCATTTGCGCCACACGGGCAAGGCGACCAGCACGGTGAGGCACGCGCCCAGGGCGGCGCCCAGGTATATGTTGATCGGAAAGCTCACGACGGGGAAGGGTTCAGCCGGACATAGAGCTGATGCAAGTCGTCCACCATCTGCTGGACGCCGAAGCGGCTCTGCACGAATTGCTGGCCGGCCGTGCCCAGGCGCTCACGCAAGCCTCCATCCTTCGCCAGGCGTAGCAGGCGCTCCCGCAATCCTGCCAGGTCGCCCGGGCGTAATAGGAAGCCGGTTTCGCCCTCGATACAGACCTCTCTCGCACCGTCCACGTCGTAGGCCACGACAGGCCGCCGCGCGGCCAGCGCCTGCGGCAAGGCGCGCGGCAGCCCCTCGCGCAACGAGAGATGCGCCAGCGCGTCCATGATGCCCACCAGCTTCGGCACTTCGGCGGGCGCCACGAGCCCGGCAAACACCACGTGGTTCGACAAGCCGAGCGCGCGCGCCCGCGTTTCAAACCGGTTGCGCCAGGGGCCATCTCCCACCAGCAGCAGCTTCGTTTGCGGGCAGGCTCGCACCAGCTCCGGCGCGACCGTCAGCAAGTCATCGTGCCCCTTGAGCTTGAACAGGCGCGCGATCTTGCCGATAACGAAGTCGTCGGGGGCCAGGCCCAGGTTGAGCCGGAGCTGCGGGTCGTTACTCGCCGACAGAAATGGGGCAAGGTCAAAGCCGCTCAAGACCTTGGTGTATTGTTCGGGGCACCCGATCCCTGCGGCCAGGTACTGCGCCCGCATAGCGTCCGCCACGACTACAAATTGAGTCGTCACTCGGGCCGCATATTTCTCCGCCGAGCGGAACAGCAGGTTGGCCGCCGCGCCCTGGAACGCGCCGAAGGATGGGCCGTGAATCGTATGAACGATGGCGGGCACTCCGGCCCGCGCCGCGGCGAGCCGCCCGAGGACGCCTGCTTTGCCGCTATGTGTATGAACGACGTGGGGCGCCTCCGCCCGGAACAGGGTAACAAGGTCGCGCAGCGCCAGCACGTCGTTCCAGGGGTGAACGGGCCGCACCAGCCGCGGCAGAATGGTCAGCAGGCCGGGATACGCAGTGACCGTTGGCTCCAGCGAGCCTTCCCGGCCACGGGTTGGCCCGGCGACGAGCTTCACTTGCAGGTCCGGCTTCTCGCGCAAGCCGAGCACTGAGGCAATGGTGTTTTCCTGTGCCCCCCCAACGATCAGACGCGTGATGACGTGTATGACCCGCATCCCCTGGGGTCAGCGCGGGCTGGGTCTCAAGTGCTTCAGGCGGTCCGCGATCATTTTGGCCTCGGCGGTGTTGGCCGGCGCGCCGGCCAGGTAAAGCTGACAGTAGCGAATGGCCGCGTTGGTGTCGCCGCGCCGATAGGCGATCTCCTGCAGCCCATAATTTACGCGCGGGTTCGTCGGCAGCACCTTCTCCAGCTTGTCGTACTGCTTCCTGGCCTCCTCGAGCTTGTCGCAGCGGAGGTAGGAAATCCCCAGGTCCAGCAGCGCGTAGGGGTTGTTGGGATCCACCTTCAGCGCTTCCAGAAGCGGCGGGATGGCCTGCTCATATTTCCCGAGCCAAATGCAAACGTTCCCCAGGCTGACCAGGGCGTTCATGTTGGTCGGCGAGAGCTTCACCTGCTGCTGCACGGTGACGAGGGCGTTTGAGTAGCACTTGAAATGGAGATACACCTGCGTGGCGGTATCCAGCAGGGCCTCATCGTCCGGGTATTGCTTCAGCGCGCGCCGGACCACGTTCTCCGCGCTCTGCAAGTCGCCGTTGGCAAGGTGGGTCGAGGCCTCCACGTAGAGCATCTCGGTGCGGTTGGTGCCGGCCACGGGGAACACGTCGGGATGGGCGCGGACGTCCTTCACAATCTCCAGGGCTTTGGAGGGCAGCTCGTTGACCACGTAAAGCTGCGCGAGCCAGATCCGGGCCTGCAAGTTTGTCGGCATAAGCGTCTTGACCCGCTCGAATTCCTGGGCGGCCTGGTGCTGGAGGTTATTGCGCGCCAGCGTCATGCCCTGCTGGAACGAGAAGTTCGGCTCGTCGAAGGGACCGTTCTCGCCGATGACGGCATCCCAGTCGCGCGCCTTGCCGAACTCATCCTCTGGCGCCGCGGTTATGCGCACGGTGCTCTCGCGGCCGGCCTGCAGGTCCTTGTTGTACTGGAGGTTGATCTGGGCTACGATATTGTCCGGGTTCAGCTCCAGGGCGCGGGCGAACAGGGCGGCGGCATTCGTCAGGCGCCCGAGCTTCTGGAGCTCCACCGCCCAGTAGTCCAGCCCCCGCGAGTAGAAGCCCGCGACCACGGCGGCGTCGTGATTCTGCTCCTTGGAAAGACGGGCCTTGGCCATGAGGAACTGCAGCAAATCAAATTCCTTGCTGGGCGGGGCCGGCGCCAGGGCGGTCGCCAGGGGTTTGAGGGCGCCCTGTTCGGCCGTATCCCAAAAGCGGTTGTTCTCCTGAACCAGCTCCTTGCTCGGCGGCGGCACGACCAGGCTGCCCGCCGGGTAGGGTCGGAGTCTATACACCAGCCCATGCGGCTCCTGGTAGAACCACTCGAAATAATACCCAAAGCTCGGGTGCAAATAGTAGAGGCTGGAGGTGGCTGCCAGACGCAGCATCATCTGCACCAGGAAAGACCCTTCCACCGGGGTCGTATAGCCCTTGGGCACATTGACGGGCCAGCGCCCGGGGTAGGTGCGGTTGAGGAAGCGGTGGTAATCGGGGTAGGTGAGCGGGCCGGGAGCGCCGCCTGGCAGTTTGGCCGCAGTGTCCACGAACAGGTAATCCTTCGCCTTGCCGTGCTGAGCCGCCCAGGCCTCCATCAACAGCGTGCGGCGCGAATCATCGCTCAGCACCACCGCGCCCTTGGCCGGAAGCTCGGCGGCCATCAGATCGGCAAACTGCCTGAGCATGGGGCCGTTGGTCAGGCGTATCTGCGGCAGGTTCCGGTAAATCAAGGCCGCGGGCGCCAGCAGCAGCAGACCCCAGACGCCGGCTGTGACCAGCCGGTTGATGAACCTGGTCCAGCCTGACAGACGCTTGCCGGCCTGTGCGGCATTTCGAAACACCAGGAGGAAATATCCCGCGAAGTAGCCCACACACAGCGCGCCCAGGTAGTAACCGGTCAGGAACGGAATACCAAATCCCTTGTGCCGTGGGCTGACGCGCGGATCGAGGGCTACCCACACGCAGACCAGCAGAAACA
Source organism: Candidatus Acidiferrum sp. (assembly GCA_035541055.1). GTDB lineage: Bacteria > Verrucomicrobiota > Verrucomicrobiia > Limisphaerales > UBA8199 > JAPLUA01. The sequence continues at coordinate 4,651 of DATKNZ010000161.1, forward strand.
ACCCGTGCACCAGGCAATACATCAGCCTGGCCAGCCCGATCCCCAGGTGGCTGCTGTCCCCGAAGGACTGCGCCCACCGGATGCTGATGAGGAATAAAGGCACGAGCGAGAAAAGCCCCAGCACCCAGAACTGCCCGCGCATGTGCCAAAGCATGCTCAGGATCGTCTTCTGAGTATTCACGTTCGTCTTCAGCGCGGACCAGAATGGCATCAAGGGGTGCGCCGAGAGGCTTTGCACCACCGGCAGCAGGAAGTAGAACGACAGCCCCAGCAGCAGGCTCAGCCCCATGCTGACCAGGAAGCGCTGGTCGAAGAAGCTCAGCCCTTTCAACCACACCAGCGCAACCACAAAGAGCGGGAGGAACCCTATCATCGCCCAGTTGTTCGTCATCCCGATGCCGCCCACCAGCGCCGCGCGGATGAGCCAGGCTTCGTCCTCCTCCACGCGGAACTCCAGCAGGCAACGCACCACGTAGGCGAAGAGCAGCAGGTCGAACATCTCATTCGACCCGTTGGTGAGGAATTGGCTGGATCCCGCCGTGGCGTGCTCCCAAAAGGTCAGTTGCAACCCGCAGACCGCCACGGCCAGCAGCGGCGGCAGCCAGGCGGCGGGGATAGAAAGGCAACCGGAGTGGCTGGTCTCGCGCTCGCGCTCCTCATGCGTGCGATCATGCGGGAGCAAGGCCACCGAGCGCGCCAGCAGGACGAGGCACAACGCAGCGCAGACGGCCGAGAACACATTCAAGCCCACCGGGATCAGCTTCAGCGGCAGCCAGCGCAGCGGGTAAGTGACCAGCCAGTACGCCGGCCCATGCAGCTCCGGCTGCCATGCCCAGCCCGAGAGCTTGGCCACCTGCCCCAGGCTGTCCAGCGACACCCAGCGGTTGAGCGTTGCCAGGTAAACCGCCAGCGCGGCTCCCGCCACCAGCCACGGCAAACCAACCGCCGGGAACCTGTTCTCGGGTCGAACGTCAGATTGGCTTGTCATGCAGCGAACTTATCTTGAATGGGGCCCGACAGATTTGGCAAGCCCGGTTTTAGCCCGGCACCGCCGCGGCCGGCGATGACAACGTCCGGTTTCTCCAGCGGCACGGAAGTCCGAACTCCGAAACTCGAAGCCCTAAAGAAGGCCGAGGCCCGAAACCCGAATATAGCGGGCGGCGGAACTCCGCCTGGCCAACCGGCCCAGTCGGGATTCGGATTTCGCGCTTCTTTCGGCCTTCGGCCTTCGGATTTCGGACTTAGGATATTCCGCCCTCCGGTCTGCCCCGTACGTCAGCTACCGCTTCAATGTGCGCGGTCTGTGGAAACATATCCACCGGGACCACTTGCGCCAACTCACAGACACCCCCGGCGCACAAAGTGTTCAAGTCCCGGGCCATCGTGGCCGGGTCGCACGACACATAGATGATCTGCGCCGGACGCACCTGCCGGAGCATCTCGAGCGTCGCCCGCTGGCAGCCCTTGCGCGGCGGATCCAACACCACCGTGGTCTCCGCCGCCGGGAACCGGCCGACGAGCTTGGGCAGCAGCTCCTCCGCGTGGCCGGCGATGAACTCCCCGTTGCTTCGCCCGCGCGCCGCCGCGTTCCGGCGCGCCGCCTGGATCGCCAGCCCGTCCAGCTCGACTCCCACGAACGATTCCACCTGGCCCGCCAGTTCGAGGCTGAAGAACCCCACACCGCAGAAGGCATCCACCAGGAAGCGCGTGGCCGCCAGCCGCTGCCGCTCGCGAACGATCTCCACCAGCCTGGGCAGCAGGAAGAAGTTGTTTTGAAAAAAGGAATCCTTCGGCACATCCCAACCGGGCGGAGAGACCCGCAGCACCACCTTGATCCCGCCACGCGGCGGCGGATGGGCGCGCACGTGCTTGATCTGCTCGTTGAGCACGGGCTCGGCGATGCGGCACTCTTCGATGTCCACCACCAGCCGGTTATCGGCCCGGATGAAGCCAATGTTGAGCCCTTGCTTGAACTTGTCCCACTGGCTGCGAATCATGATGCGGTTGCGGTAGCCGTAAGGCTGCGGACAAGGCTCGACCGGTGCCACCCGCGCCGGGTCAAACCCGCCGATGCGCTGGAACAACTCGCAAACCTGCTGGTGCTTGAGCCGGAGCTGGGACCCGTAGTCCAGGTGCTGATACTGGCAGCCGCCGCATTGCCCGAAATAAGGGCACGGCGGCTGCACGCGCTCCGGCGATGCCTGGAGCACGCGCATCAGCCTCGCCCGCGCAAATCGTTTCCGGACCTCCGTGATTTCCGCCTCCACCACCTCGCCCGGCGCCACGAAAGGCACGAAGATCACGAGGTTCTCCCAGCGGGCCACCCCCTCGCCCCCAAAGGCAAGATTGCTGATGGTTAGCGTCAGCTTGTCCCCGACCGCGACCGTCATGGCCAACCCTCAAGCACAGGCTGCCGCTTCAACGGAGCGCGAGTCCGCAGGCAAGTGTAGGGCAGGCGTCTCGCCCGCCCCGAAAGGAAGTACCGGACGCACAGGGCAGGCGAGACATCCGCCCTGCGGTTGGTTGCCAGCCACCGCTACTGCATCCTGGATGCGTAGCGTTTTCATGCCTAAATGGTGCCTGCGCTGGAGTCGCCCGGCAAGTCGCTTCGCGCTCCTCGCAAGCCACATTTGTCAGGCCGCTGAATTTCAACCTCCGGTGTGTGTCCGGTGTGTATCCGGTGAGACTCTGGAGGGACCCCCTGGCGTGGTGCCGGGAAGGTGCTGGGGCGGAACTCCCTTGTGCGTAAGAGTTTGCAAATCAGGCGCTTAACGTGCAGAGGCAAACATTCGGCGAACCCGGGTTCATTTCTCAATCCACAGGATGTTCGAGAGGACGGCGTTGGAGCCGGTGCGGGCATTGATGACCTGGATGCTTAATTTGCCCTCGGCAGTCTTTTGAGCGCTGACGGGCACGTCGATCCAGCGGCCCTTCTGGAAGTTCTCGAAGGTCCCGATGTTCTCGCCGCCTACGACGATGGTTTCCTTTCGTCCGCCCTGGAAGTTATCTGGATCAATGATGTAAAGGCGGAGGGTGCCCGTGGCACCTTTGGGCAGGTTCAAATCCGCTTCGAACTGGCGTTGGGCCATGCGGCAATAGAACACGTCGCCGGGCCAGATCACCCATTGCTGGATTTTAGGGGCCAGGGTGATGGAATAGCCGGGTTGATGGCACACGGTTTCAGCGCTGGATAATCCGCAGGCGACAAGCAGCTTGCCGCCCTGGGCCTCGAAATCCGCAGAGGAGGAGTAGGGCAATCCGGCAGGCCAGAACAGACGCCGGGCCTCGGGCGCGCGTTGGGCGACGGGCAGCATTTCCGGCAAGGGCGGGTGCGGCCCAATTTGATACCAATAAACGGTGGAGGAGAATTGCAGCGCATTCACCGGGACCGAGTAGTTCTTCTTCCAGCCGGTTTCCGTATCGCCAAAGCCGATGGTCACTTTCAAGGCTTTGTGGAAATTGATGGCGTCCTGGACGAAGAAGCGGTAGGCGGCCCCGCCGTTGGTGTGGAACGGGAAATAACCGGTGAAGGGAAACAGGTTTTCGGTGGGCGGGAAGCCCCAGCTAAAGCCGAAGGAATCTTCCAGCCCCTGGAATTCCACGGAGGCCTGGGTCTCGCCATCAATGAAGAACTTCTCGTTCTCGTCCACGGGATACTTCTCCAGGTAAGGGTTGCGCACGGTGACGTTCCATCCAACAAATTTGCCCCGGCCAGTGGTTTCCAGGGCCACGTATTCTTTTTGGCCGAGGAGCAGTTCTTCCTGCCGCCAACTGGCACAAAAATAGCCGGTATTGGAGGGCAGGTGCTTCAGTGTGTGGTAACAGACATAAGAGTAGCACGGCATTCTGCTTTCCAATTCCCGGCCGGCCGGGAGCGGCCCGTCGTATAGCAGCTCGAGCCGGGCGGATTTGCGGAAGGGCATGGGGAAATAGGCGTTGAAACCCTGGCGAACGTTCACGAGGGCGGTGTTCACCCAGTCGCGCTCACCGTTTGGGTCGCAGAAAAAGTCCACGAGCGGACAATCCACGCTCGGGGTGGTCTCGCCGTCCCAGAAGATGCGCAGCCGGACATCGCGGTTGAGCGAGTGGGTAACGGGGTCGCGGCGTCCGGGATAGGCGAAATGGATCATGGTGATTTCCGCGGGTCCGTGGAGGTCGGCCACGATGACGTTGGTGGTGGTCCGAAATTGCACGGCCAGCGGGTTCTCGCCCCACAGGGCGTTGACGGCTTTGGTGCTGCCGGGAGCCAGGCGGGCCAGGTCCGAAGGCACCGGTTGGGCATGAACCGGATGATCGGAAGGCCAGGCGGTGAAGATGATTGCGGAGAGGAGCGGAATTACATGCTTCATGGGGGCATGGTAGCCAAGGTAACAGCAAAAAGGAACTCGTTTGGCCGGAGTCCCGGAGGGTGCAGCAGTCCAAACAGGCGCTGTCAGATAGTAGCGTAAGCCTCCGGCTTGCGGTCGTCCGAAAAACCCTCTGGGTGGTTCGCCGGCAAGCCGGAGGCTTACGTCACTACCGGCAGGAACCGGCCACGGAACGGACTTACTGCCCGATTATCCGGTAATAGCGCGAAGGGCAGTTCGTGCTGGCGGGGTCCCAAAGGCGTAGGAGGCCGTTGGTGAGCGTCAGGCTGTTAGGCAGGGTGATCCAATCCACGAGGTTGGTGCTAGCCTGGGCCTGGAAGCGGGGCAGGTCGCCCGGCGCCAGCCCAAAGCCGTCGACCGGGCCGGCGAGCAGGGCCAACGTGCCGTCCGGCAGCACGATGGGGCAGCCCAGGCTCTCGGGCACGCGCACGACCAGGACCGCGTTGCTGCTGCAAACCTGCCCGACCGGGTTGCTCACCAGGGCGGCATACGCCCCCGACTGCGGCCTGGAGGCGGTGGCGATGAACAGACTGGAGCCGGTAGCCCCGGCGAGGTTGATCCCGTCCTTCATCCACTGATACCTCAACGGCGGCGCCCCGTAGGCCGCGACATTCATCGTGACGCCGGCGCCCATCAGGACCGTCTGCCCCGCGGGCTGTATCGTAATGACCGGCGGGTTGGTGACGCAGGTCGAGTCGTCCAGCTCGATGATGCGGTAGAAGCGGCAGGGATAAAGCCGGGAATCGGGGTCCACGAGATAGAGCATGCCGTTGGTCACCGTCAGGCAGTTCAGCAGGGCGACCCAGTCCACGAGGTTGGTGCTGGCCTGGGCCTGGAAGTTCGGAAGGTCGCCCGGGAGGAGCGTTCCTGCGTCGGCGTCGCCCGACCACACGGCCAACCCACCGCCCGTCAATGGCTGCGGTGCCCCCAGCTTCTGCGGCGAGCGCACGACCAGGGTGGCATTGCTGCTATAGGTCGTGCCACCCGGGTTACTCACCCCAACTCGGTACACGCCCGAGTCGCGCCGCGTCGCCGAGGTTATGGTGTAAGCCGCCGAAGTTGCGTTGCTCAATGGCGCGCCATCCTTCCACCACTGGTAGCTCAGGGACGGCACGCCGGTCGCGGCCACGGTCAGGGCGATCGGATTTCCCATCGTCCCATGCTGGCTCAGAGGCTGGAGCGTGATGACAGGCGGGTCGGCAACGAAGCTGACCTGGTCCAGCCAGCCCGCATCGGTCCCGACGCTCACGCTCGGGTCCTTCGCATACGTCCAGGTCAGCGTGTGTGTTCCGCCGGCCAGGTGAGAGGTCTGCTGCAACCAACCTGTGTTGCCGGAGATGGCGGCCTGCAGAACGCTGTCTACGTAGAAGGACAGATAGTCGAACCACTGTTCCGAAGAGACCTTCCACCAGAAGGTCAACGTGCCCGGCCCGGTGATCGTGGTCTGGAGCGTCGAGCTCTGGCTGTCGGTGATGGCACCGCTTTGGGCGGCGCTCGACTGGTCGTGGGTGACCGCCGACTCGCCAAACCAGGCGGCATTGCCGCTGGTGCTCCAAACGAAGCTGTAGCTGAGCGCCTGGCCCAGCGGCACAAGGGTCGTCAGCGGGGCCACGGAGCTGGTCACCGCACCGTAAACGTTGGTAATGACCACCCGGTAGCCGCCGGCGTTGGGGGCCTGCACACTGCTCAGCGTGAACAAGGAACTGGTTGCGCCTGACAGGTTCGTGCCGTTGAACTGCCACTGGAAATGGAGCGGCTGCGAGCCGACGGCCATGGCCACGAAATTCGTGGAGGTCCCGATCAAGGCGGCCCGGTTCGCGGGCTGCAGCTTGATGAAAGGCGAGCCGTCACCCAGCACCGCCAGGCTGTGGTAATAGCCGCAGCCGATACCGATGACGTTGGTCAGCCCCGGAGGTATCAAGTTCCGCCCGTAGGTGTTCGTCGCGCCCCAGGTGACGACCGTGCCGTCGCTGCGCAGGGCCAGGCTGTGGTCGTAGCCCGCGGCAATGGCGACCACGTTGGCCAGCCCCGAGGGCACGCCGTATTGGCCTCCCCACGAGACGACCGTGCCGTCGCTCCGGAGCGCTAGTGAATGGTTCACACCGGCGGCGATGGCCACATAGCTGTAGGGATAAGGGGGGGTGGGCGCCGAGGCGGTCAAGTTGCCCCACGAGATCACTGTGCCGTCTGAGCGCATGGCCAGAGCGTGGCTGCCACGCGCCGCCAGCGCGACCACGTTGCTGACACTGGAAGGCGGGTTGGTGAGGAAATACGTGTTCTCGCCCCACGCCACGACTTTGCCATCGCTGCGGAGGGCGAAGCTGTCGTAGTCGCTGGCGGCGACCGCGACCACGTTGGACGCGCTGGCCGGGACGACGCTCTGGCCGTAATTTGGTGCATAGTAGATAACTGGAATCGTCGTGTCGCCCGCGCCCCAGGCGATGATCGAGCCGCTCGCCGTCGCCGCTAGGCTGTGGTACAGGCCTGCCGCAATTCCAGTCACATTTGCCAGGCCGTCCGGAACGATGGATTGCCCGTATTCCGGACCGCCGCGCCCCAGCACCACCCCCGAATTAGTCGTCCCGGCACCCCACGCCAGCACCCCCGTGTCCGCCTTCAACGCCAGCGAATGATAGCCACCGCCCGCCACGGCTACCGCGTTAACTAGCCCGGCCGGCACGATGGACTGTCCGTAGTTGGGGGTGGTGCCGTAGTTCGTCCCCGCGCCCCAGGCGACGGTCTGGATGACCGGCACCGTCGCTTTGGCACTGCTTACCGCGCCAAAGGCATTGCTGATCACGACTGAATAGCCCCCGGCATCGCTGAGCACCAGATGGTTGATGAGCAGCGTGGAGCCGGTCGCCCCGGCGATGTTCGTCCCGTCCAGGCGCCATTGATAGGAGAACGGCGCTGATCCATCCGCGGTCACCTGCAACGAGGCCTGCGTCCCCAGGTAAACCGGCTGGCCGACCGGCTGGACGGCGACAAAGGGCGCGCTGTTCACCACGTTCAAGACGGCGACCGAGCTGGTGGCCGCGCCCAGCACGTTGGTGATGACCACTGTGTAGCTGCCGGAGTTCGTCGCCGGATCAACCGCCAGCAACTGCCGGGTGGCCTCAGCGGCATTGGTCCCGTTCAATTGCCATTGGTAGCTGAACGGCAGCACGCCGCTGGCCTGCGCGCGAAAGACCGTCCGCCGTCCGCTGAAGGCCGCCCGGCTCAAAGGCTGCGCCACGAAGAACGGCGGCCCATCGCCCGCCAGGGCCAGCGTGTGCGCCTGCCCGCCGGACGCAGCCACCATATTCGTCGCCGCCGGCGGAATGTAGGACTGTCCCAGGTTGGGGAAAGTCGAGGGCATACTGCTCGTGCCCGCGCCCCAGGCAACGACCGTCCCGTCGCCTTTCACCGCCAACGAATGGAACGCCCCGGCCCCCAGGGCAATGACATTCGACAAACCGCTCGGCACATTGGTTTGCCCGTAAGTGGAAGACCCCCACGCCACGACCGTGCCGTCGCTGCGCAGGGCCACGCTGTGCATGGCGCCGGCGGCAATCGCCACGACGTCGGTCAGGCTCGCGGGCACGTTCGTTTGGCCTGCGGTATTGCCGCCCCAGGCGAAGACCTTCCCATCCGCGCGCAAGGCAATGCTGTGATTGCTGCCCGCGGAGACAGCCACGACGTTGGTCAGCAGCGCGGGCACACTCGCCTGGCCGCTGATGTTCAGGCCCCAGGCAGCCACCGTCCCGTCAGCCTTCAATGCCAGGCTGTGGCTGGCCCCCGCCGCTACGGCCACCACGTTGCTGAGCCCCGCGGGAGCGTTCGTCTGCCCTGCATTGTTCGGCCCGCCCCAGGCAGCGACCGTGCCATCCGCTTTCAAAGCCACGCTGTGGTCCCCGCCGGCAGCAATAGCTACAGCATTGGTCAGGGTGGCCGGGACGTGGACCTGGTCCGCCGCGCCCCACGCCACTACCGTGCCGTCGCGCCGCAGCGCCAGGTTGTGTAGGGTCCCCGCGGAAACGGCCACGGCGTTGCTGACGCTGACCGGCAGGCTCATCTGCCCGATCGAAGTTGCTCCCCAGCAGGCGACCGGCACCGTCACCAGGACTGCCTCGGAGCTGTTCGTGCCGCCGAACGCATTGCTGATGACGGCCTGGTAGGGACCGGCATCGGCGGGCGTCATGTTCGGGATCACGTAGGTGGCGCCGGTGGCGCCGGGGATGTTGGTCCCGTATAACTGCCACTGGTAGGCGAAGGGCTCCGAGCCCGCTGCCGCCACGCTCAACTGGGCCGGGAAGCCGGGAAACACACCGGCGGCCTGGGGCTGGAGAGTCACCAACGGAGCCGCTGGCAGCACGGTCAAGGTTGCCACTGCGCTCGTCGCCGCATTCCAGGCGTTGGCCGCTACGACCACGTAGTCGCCGGCGTCGTTCGTCTGCACGTCCGTCAGGATGAGCGAGGTGGAAGTTGCCCCCGCCAGCGCCGTGCCGCCGAAATACCACTGGTAGCTGATGGGCCAGTCATTCGTGGCCGTGGCAGTCAGCGTCACGTTTGTCCCCGCCGGCACGGCCTGGCCTTGGGGCTGGAGCGAGAAGCCGGGCCCGGGCGGCACATACACCGTCAGCACCGCCGCGGCGCTGGTCACGGCGCCGAAGGCATTGGTTACCACGACGTCATAGCTGCCGGCCTGGCTTGGGCTGACCGCCGCCAGCACCAGCGGGTCATCAGTCTGCCCGGGCAGCGCAGCGCTATTGAACCGCCACTGGTAAGACAACGGTGCCGTGCCGTCGGCTGCCACGTAAAATATGGCGTTGCTCAGGGCCGTGACCGTCACGCTGGCCGGCGGCACCGACACCGTCGGCGGCGTCGGCGTTGTGCACTTGCCCGAGCGCCCGGCGGCATACAGGGCCTGGATTTCAACCGGCGCGAGCGCTCGGCTGTAAAGGCTGATCTCGTCCAGCGCCCCGGTATAGGATGCCGTGCCGTCAACCCCCACGCAGGGGCTGGTTCCGGCGTAAAAGTGCCCGCCGCTGGAAACGTCGGCCACCTGCCCGCTGGAAAGCGTCCCGCCGCTGCTGAACACGCCGTCCACGTAAATCGAGAGCGTTGGCCCATGCCGGACAAGGACCGTGTGGTGGAAGGTACCGTCGTTCACTGCCCTTGCATCGTTCCACCCAAAGAACCCGTAGGAAGAGGCGCCGCCATCCACTTCAAAGGCTAGGGCGCCTTGCTGGAGGAGGACGTTGAATAGGTTATCCGCGTCGCAGATGTTGCGCTTGCTGAGCAGTGCCTCATTCCGCGTGGATACCGTGCTTAGCCAGAACTCGACCGAGAAGTCGCTCGTGCCGAAGTTGCCGACGTTGGTGCCGAAATCAACGTAGCTGTCGTTGCCATCGAAAAGGAAGGCCTGGCCTACGACGCCCTGGGTGTACGTCACGCCTCCCACCACCGTGCCATTGTTGGCGCCAATGACGTCGAGCGCGTTACTCTGTCCCGGCCACCAGTCCACCAGCCCCCCCGGCTCCGGCGCGCAGGGCGAAACCAGGAGAATAGTGAGCACCGCGTTAGAGCTGAGCACCGCGCCCGCGGTGTTGGAAACCAGCACCGAGTAGCTGCCCGCGTCCGCGAGTTGCACATTGGTCAACAGCAGGCTGCTGCCCGTGCCGGCGGCGAGGTTCGTGCCGTTCAACGCCCACTGGTAGCTCAGGGGCGGCGAGCCGCTGGCCAGGACGCTGAAGCTGACGGCGCTGCCAGAGGTGACCACCTGGCTGATCGGCTGGATGAGAATGGCGGGCGGCATCGGACTCACGCACTTGCCGGCCGCCCCTGCGTTGTAGACGCCCTGGATTTCACCCACCGTCAGCGCACGGTTATAGAGTGAGACCTCATCAATGTCCCCCAGGAATGGGAAACTGTTGAACCCATCATTCACGTTTCCAATCCCGATGCCGGGAGAGGCCGCGGGGATAAGAGGGCCAAACGGCCTGACCGTGGTATTGGTCTGCGCGGCCAACGTCCCGTTCGTATAAAGGCTCATCGTGCCTGAGCCGCCGTCCAGGGTCGCCGCCACATGCCACCATTGATTGTAAACCAGGGGAGCACTCACTGAGGCCGAGTTGCCATTCACATCCGTGATGCCGAAAAGGAGGTTCGTGTTGCCCATCATCTCCAGCACGTAGGGGTCAAGGCCGGGACGGTTGTCGCCGCGCCAGAAGATGTTCCAGCCATCGCCGCGTGGCCGGACCCACGCCTCGACGGACAGGGAATTCGTCAGCGCATACGCGGGCTGGTCCGGGATCTGCACCCCGGTCCAGCCATAAGGATAGTTCTCCGGGTCGAAGGCGAAGGCCTGTCCCACAATGCCATTGGTGAAGGAAGTATTCAGGACGGCGGAAGCGTTGTTCGTGCCGGCGCTATCCGCCCCGTTGCCGTCGCCTTTCCACCAGCCGATCAAACCCGCCGGCGGCGCAGCGCAGATGGGCGGCACGCATTTACCGGCGCTGCCCTCCAGGTAGATGCGCTCGATCTCAGCCGCCGAGAGCGCGCGATTATAGACCGAAGGCTCATCCACCATCCCCCAGAAGGTCCCGCCCCGCGCATCTCCGCGCGAACCGACGGCGGCCGACTCCGTGAAGGTGTAAGTAGTGCTGTAGGGCAGCGCTCCCGATGCCGGCGCGCCATCAATGTAGAACACGGCCGTGGATCCGGCCTTGGTCACAGCCACGTGGTGCCAGTTCGTGTCAGTGACCGTGCCGGCCGACTGCACGTTATCCACATCAATCTTGCTCAGGATCATGCGCCCGTTATTCAGCAGGCCCAGGCCGTAGCCGCCCCGGCCGTAACCGAACACGATCCCGCCCTCGCCCGCCACCGCGCCGTCCTGGTTGTCATCGTCCAGGGAAATGTCCGCCGGGTCGGCCCGCTTGACCCAGGCTTCAATGGTGAAGTCCTGCAACTGGAGGCTGGGCGGATTGCCCACGTCCACGCGGTCGCGGTGGATGCCGTCCAGGAGGAACGCCTGGCCCACCATCCCCGGGCCGTAGCCGAAGGTGCCATAGCCCGCCACCGTGCCGTTATTGGCGCCCATCGCATCGGCCGTGGAGTTCTCCCCGCGCCACCAACCCACCAGCCCCGCCGGAGGCGGCACGCACCCGCTCTGTGCCGGCACCGGCGCCACCTGGATCAACAGCGCGGTCGAGTCGTAGGAGAAGTCATTGTCCGCACCACGCCCGACGGCGAAGTCCAGGGTATCGCCCGCATTCAAGAGAATAGCCGAGTTGAAGTCCGGCCCCGTGCCCGCCCCGTAGCCGTTGACGGCGCCGTCGAAGATCGAGAGGCCGTTGGTCAGGACATGCACGTCGGTGGTCGTGCCGTGCGTGTCGAGGCCGTAGAACAGGCAAGACACTCGATATAGGCGCGTCGCCGGGACAATGAACCGGATGATGCTGTATTCCCCATTCGGCCCCGGATGCGCCCCCGTCACGCCCGGATCAACGGTGACGGTGCCATTGGAGATCGGGCTATTTGTCGCGTTATAGAACACCGAGGGGGCACCCAGCCAGATGTTGGTCCGCCACACTTCCAGCCCAGGGACGTCCTGCAGGGATTCCGGGTAAACCACCATCGGGCTGCCCAGGGTCAGGCTGTAGCCGTAGCTCCAAGGGCCTGCGGGATTCGCGCTGGGCGAGAAGCCCTCCCCTGCACTATAGACCGGCTGAAGCACGGTCAGCACCGCGTTGGAGCTGAGCGCCGTGCCGGCGCCGTTGGAGACGACGACCGAATAGCTGCCGACGGCGGAGACTTGCACGTTGCTCAGAGCCAGGCTGCTGCCGGTGGCCGCCGACAGGTTCGTGCCGTTCAACCGCCACTGGTAGGCCAGCGGCGGAGTGCCCAAGGCGGTCACGCTGAACATGGCGCTGTCGCCTGCTCCGACAACCTGGCTGGCCGGCTGCACCAGGATCGAGAGCGCATTCCCGGTCGTACACTTGCCCGCGCTGCCGGCATTGTAGATGCCCTGCACCTCAGACGCCGTCAGCGCCCGGTTGTAAAGGGCCACCTCGTCAATGTCGCCCACGAAAGGGAACCGATTGAACCCATCGTTCACGTTGCCAATCCCGATGCCGGGAGAGTCCTGCGCAATCAGGTCGCCAAACGGCCTGATGCTCGTGATGAGCTGGCCGGCCAGGGTCCCGTTCGTATAAAGGCTCATCGTGCCGGAGGAGCCGTCCAGCGTCGCCGCCACGTGCCACCATTGGTTGTAAACGAGCGGCGCCGACAGGGTCGCCGAGTTGTTGTTTGCATCCGCAACAATGAAGGCAACGTTGTGATTGCCCAGCATCTCCAGCACATACGGGTCGAGGCCGGGCCGGTTGTCGCCGCGCCAGAAAATGTTGTAGCCGTCGCCGCGTGGCCGGATCCACGCCTCAATGGACAGTGAATTGGTCAGCGCGTAAGCCGGCTGGTCAGCAATCTGCACCCCCGTATAAGTGAAATAGGGATAGTTCTCCGGGTCACAGGCAAAGGCCTGTCCCACGATTCCGTTCGTAAACGAAATATTGACGACCGCGTAGGCGTTATTGGTCCCGGCGCTGTCCGCCCCGTTGCCATCGCCCTTCCACCAGCCGATCAAACCCGCCGGCGCCGGCGCGCAGGGCGCAGCGGCGCACTTGCCGGCGCTCCCCGCATCGTAGATGCCCTGCACCTCAGCGGCTGTCAGCGCCCGGTTGTAAAGGGCCACCTCATCAATATCCCCCGTGAACGGGAAGTTGTTGAACCCGTCGTTCACGTTGCCAATCCCGATGCCGGGAGAGTCCTCGGGGATAAGCAGGCCGAACGGCCTGACGGTGGTATTGGACTGCGCGGCCAGCGTCCCGTTCGTATAGAGGTTCATAGTGCCGGAGGCGCCGTCGAGCGTCGCCGCCACGTGCCACCATTGGTTGTAAGCCAGTGGCGCCGAAACCGAGGCCGAGTTGCCGGCCGCATCGCTGATACCGAAGGTGATGCCGGTGTTGCCTTGCATCGAGAGGTAATAGGGGTCAAGGCCGACGCGGTTGTCGCCGCGCCAGAAGATGACGAAGCCGTCGCCGCGTGGCCGAACCCAGGCCTCGATGGACAAGGAATTGGTCAGCGCATAAGCCGGCTGGTCGGCAATCTGCACCGCGTTGTAAGTGCCGTACGGGTAATTGTTTGGGTCGCAGGCGAAGGCCTGTCCCACCACGCCATTGGTAAAGGTGATATTGGCGATGGCGTAGGCGTTATTGGTGCCCGCGCTATCCGCGCCGTTGCCTTCGCCCTTCCACCAGCCGATCAATCCCGCGGGCGCGGGCGCGCATGGCCCAGCGGCGCACATGTCCGCCGGGCTTACGGAAAGCCAGCCAGCCAGGCCTGTTGCGATATATCCCCACGGATCGGAGCGCAGAACACAACTTAGGATTGAAAACGCAGGCCGCAACACGGCCACACGCGCGAATGAGAAGACGCTTTTCATAGTCACCTTTCGACCGGTTACACTGCCGGTACCAATTAGATCATGACAGACCGGGGGAAGACAAGCCCAAATGTGAATGAATCGCCGGTGCGGTGCGGATCGTGCAGTGGCTGAGTCGCATCGGCTCCGGGACCTTGTCCAAGCCGCGTTGCAGAGTAGCAACGGAGCACCGCCATGCGGACCCGGCCCAGGTTCGGCCCGGGCGGTCTGGCTTGGGCTTGGGATGCTAAAAATGATGCTTGCCTTACAGCCAACCGACGCGATAGACTCGAAGCAATCCGCAGGTCGCTGACTCGCTGCGGAGTTGGCCGGCGACTTGGGCGGGACGAACAACTCATTGCGCGGGCATGAGGGGCCAGTTGCCAATCTGGGATGGGCAGAGTGCGTTCGGGGGAACGCTCACCCGAGGGGCTTTCGCAGCCACCGCCGGCGCGGGCCTTGTTCACTCGAGTCGTCCTCTGCTGGTGCATCAACCCGGCATACAAGGAACGCTCAGGCGCATCGCCTTGAGTTTGACCCAGGACGAAGCGATGCTGGAAGACCTTGCACAGGAAGCCCTGATTCACCTTTGGCAGAGGGAGACGCAGCAACCGGGCCAAACATCTTGTTGGTATCTGCAGAGCTGCAAGTTCCATCTTCGGGATGTGCTCGATAGGGGCCGGAGTGTCGATTCCTGGAAACATCGTGCGCGCTGCATCCCAATGCCGGCCGCAGGGGATAGGGATCGGCCGGATTGGGAGGCCGAGCAGCAAGCGGACGAGTCCCTGCTGAGCCTCGTTATATCCCGGGACATGCTGCAGGAACTCGCCTTTCACCTGCCACCAGCCCATCGGGTCGTGCTGGACTACCTGGCGGCGGGCTTCAGCGTGGAAGAGATCGCGTCCGAACTGCATTGTTCTCACCAGTCCGTCAGCAAGCGGAGAAGACGCATCGCCCAGGAGGCAACTGAGCTGGGCTTTCGACCCGCAGCCGCGCCAGCACGATCGGCGCTTACCCGGCGAGGCGGCTGAATACGAATACGTAGTGAGGCACGGAGCGCGCCCGCCCGCGGGCGCGGCACACCGGGTTGGTTGCCGTTTTGGCAACCAGACCCCTTTTACTGTGTGAAAGGAAACGGTCCCCGACCAGGTGGACCTGGGAGAGGGCCGCTCTAGTGCTATGAATAAACAAGTCCCAATTCTCTCCGGGTTCAGCCGGGTCTTCGGCCCACTCGTGCTGTTTCTCTTGGCGGCCTTGAGCCTGCCGGGCCAGCAGGCAGCGACGCTCGTCCGCAAGGTCACTCCCCCATCGTGGCAAGGCACCAACGTGGTTTGGAATCGCGATGTGCAGCCACGCAATGGAATTGACGATACCATTGATAACTCCACGAACAAGGTGTTCGACATTGTGGTTAATTTCAGAAGTTGCCCCACCGCCAGCGACGTTGGCGTCCTCCAGGGCATGGGCAGCAACCAGGTGCCGCTCACCTACCTCTCCTCGATTGCAGTCAGCGGCGTGGCCAAGACCAACATCATGCTGCTCGCCGGAATGACGAACGTTTCCTTCATTGAGCAGCAGTTTGGGTTCGCGACCAACCTGACGGTGAGCGTGCCCAGCATGTGCGTCAACGCCGGCTCCGTGTCGTGCGCCGGCAACGTGCGGGCCCTGGGGTATGACGGCACCGGGGTGAACATCGCCGTGATTGACACGGGCGTTGATATCAATCATGCGGCGTTTGCGGCCACTCCTCAAGTTGGAGCTTACAACGCGATCACCAAGACGTTTGGTTTTGGCGGCAATAACGTGTTCGACGGTGTGGGGCACGGCACGCATGTTGCCTCCATTGCGCTGGGCCAGGTCACCCCTAACCAAGGGGAAGGCGTGGCGCCTCACGCCGGATTAATCGCCGTCAAGGTGTTCGACAACAACGGTCAAGCACCTTGGGCCGACACAGTGGACGGCCTCCAAACCGTCTACAACTACAGCCAGAGCGGTGCCTGGCAGGTGAATGTGATCAATATGAGCATTGGGCAGGTGGACCAGTTCGGCAACCCCGTCATCACGGATGGCACAGACGCCTTTAGTCAGTTGGTGAACCTGGCGTCGGACATGGGCATTGTGGTGGTGGTCTCGGCAGGGAACAACGGCCCCAACAATGTGGGGCTGGCCACTCCCGCGGCGGCCACCCGAGCGATAACCGTGGCAGCGTCGCAGACCCAGAACACCACCAGCCGCGCGGATGACACCATTGCCTGCTTTTCCAGCCGCGGTCCCAGGACCGCCACTGCCATCCCGCTGGATGACCTGAAGCCGGAGGTGGCCGCTCCAGGGGTCCATACGGTGAACTGTGCCACCCATACAGGGATAGGCATTCTCGCCGCCAGAGCCAACTCCGGCGTCCCGGATAACGGCACCGTCCGCTTGGCTGGCACCTCGATGGCGTCGCCGCATGTGGCCGGCCTCGCCGCGCTCATTCTCCAGGCCAAGCCCGGGATCAATCCCGCGTCCGTCAAGCAGCTCATCATTACTACAGCTACCGCCCCGAACGGGATGCCGCAGGCTGGTTGGCAGGCCGACAGCGGCTACGGCTACGTCAACGGTTATGCGGCGGTCAGCGCAGTCGCCGCGACCGACCTGACGTTCCCGAACTACCCACCTCCCGTCTCCTGGGAATCGCCGGACATCTCGATTGCTCCTGACCCGGCGATTGTAGGCCAGAACAACACCGCGACGGTCATGATTCAGAACCGCGGGCCGAATGACGCCCATAACGTCCGGGTGGAGTTTGGTGTTTACATCTATTCAGCCTCGCCTCCTAGCTTCCAGAACATTGGCACGGTTAACGTGCCGCTTATCCAAACCGGCCAAACGGTGCCGGTGTCCATCAACTGGGTTCCGCAAGCGCCGGGCGGGATCTTCCACAATTGCCTGCAGGTAGAGATTGGCTATGGCGCCGACACGGATTTCTCGAACAATCATGCGGCGCGGAACATTACAGAGCAGCAGTCGCCTGTCCAGTTCATGGTCCAGAACACCGCCACGGAGGTGGCCAGCACGGTCCAGTTGATACCATCCTGGGGAACGAATGTTGGAGGCAGTCCCAACAACTGGACCTATTACCTTGATACGAGCTACGTCACGCTAGCGGCTGATGACTGCCCCGTGCCCGTCAACGTGCAGCTCTTTCCAGGTACCAGTGCCCAGCCGGGCGAACGGCAAGACCTGCGCGTCGAGGCCCTCGTCAACACAGCCTTTGGCCCGATCTACCTCGGAGGCGTGACCGTCACCGCTACAAAGACCAACCCGGTGACCGGCAGCACCCTGCCGATCTACCGCGTCGTGCAGTACGGCGCCTCACCGGCGCAGGCGACAGCCCTGGCCCAGGCTATGGGTCTGGATACCAATGTGGTATTGAACACCTCTCTGTCCAACGGGGTGGTTAGTTTCATTGACCCGACCAATTACGTTAGCGTCCCCACCGCGGCGGTTACTGACCAAGGCGCCATCAGCAACCTCCTTGCCTACACGCCGAATCCCTATCCTGCGATTCCGATTCGTTTCGAGCAGATCAACTTTGGCGCGTTTAGCAATCTGACGGTGCTGGGAACGAACGCGGCCTTGAGTTCAGCCGCCGCCGCGCTGGCCAGCGCGAACCTGGTGCCGCAACTCGGGACACCGACCGTTGCGCACTCGACGCTCACCGCGTGCTACACTAATGACACCGGCGGGGTGGTGAGCAACAGTGCGTATCTGGATACGCAGGTGAACTACCAGTTCAGCGTCGGCGCCGGGTATCCGCTCGTCGGGCCGGGTGCGCAGGTGCAGGTGGCCTACGGCCCTACGGGCAACGTCACACGGCTGGTGTATGCTGCGCCGGTGCTGACGCCGGGACCGTCGGTGCAGATCATTCCTTCGAGCGTGGCAAGCAATCGGTTGGCCAATCTCCTGGACCCGACCGGTCTGCTCAGGCCGGTCATCAACCCAACCCTGGTCTATCATGTCCCGTGGCCCTGGCCCTGGCCGCCTTGCCTTACCTGCCCGCCGGAGGGCGCTACCAACTTTGTCCTCCCGTGGTATGAGGCCACCGCCACTGTGACTGTGACCAACCCCGCCGACAGCACGGTCTCCACGCTCAATCTCATGCCGGCACTGATTCCGGCTACCGACGATCCAAACTATGTGGCAACGGCTGTGCTCTCCGCCAGCACCATCGGGAGCACGCAAGTCGTCGCCAGTGTCAGTGTCAGCGGCGGCCAGCCTCCTTATACCTATTCGTGGCACGGCTCAGCTCCTTCGGTGTCGAGCATGACTGGCCCGAACATTCTTTATACGCCCGTGGTGAGGGCTTCGCCGCCGCCGCTGTCCATCGCGCCCGGCTCGGGTGGGTTCGTGACCATTTCGTGGCCTGATCCTTCGACCGGGTTCGTGCTCGAGTCTGCCCCGCGGCTGATCGGCAGCACCTGGACCCAGGTCTCCGGCCCGGTGCAAACCAATAGTGGGATGCAGAGCATGACGGTGAACATGAATGGGAACGCCGCCCAGTTCTTCCGAATGCGCTACGTGAGCCAAGCCACAACGGAGACCGTCGGAGTGACAGTCACGGACGCCAACGGCGTCTCGGTCCAGGTCAATCAGAACCTGACGGTGGTTCCGAAGCCTGTGCCGCCAGGCGGCGCGGTGGGTGATTCCTGGGCGATTGAAGATCCCTGGACGCCTGGCATCGCCGCCCCGCTCTCGGCTGCATTCAATGCCGGCATGGCGCCCTGCTTTGGGCCACCCGCCTTCTGGTGGAAAGATGGCGCCGCCTGGGTGGGTGACTTCATTGATCCGCCCATTCCACACGTGCTGCCGCCCATTCCTTGGGTGAACGGTGATGATGATTTCGCCAACTGGGGCATAGACACGGCGAACTTGGTGCTTTACATCGGCCACGGCGCGCCAAACGCCATCACGTTTACCTGGCCGGCGCCACCCATGGGCCCGCTCTCCACGTTGTTCTACAACAATCCGAAGCTGGTCCATTCCTGGGGCGACGATATGCCGCCTTTCACAACCTGCCAGTGGTTGAACCTTTATTCATGCAGCGTCATGGCGCCCATTTGGAACGGGCTCAACTGCCCGCAACGCTGGGGCCGTGCCTTTGACGGCCTGCACATCATGACGGGCTTCAAGACGCCCGCTGTGGTAAACCCAGCATTCCCGTTCCGCTACGCCCGTAATCTGTGCTGCAATGGCGGCTTAGGAATGCCGATCCGGATTGCCTGGCGCAACGCCGTGTTGGCAACCGGCGTCGGACAGCCCGCGGAGATGGGGCCGATCGGACCAGGCGGCGCCATGGACCTCAATGATTTCTATTGGGGCTGCGGACCCGTGGGACCGACCATCCGGTGGTGGCAAATCCGGGGCTGGTGGTATCTGGACCCGTAACGCCCGGCACGGCAGCAACCTGGCATCACCGAAGTTCGCTTGGTCTCTCGACGCGCAGCAACTGTGCGCGCCGCGTGAAGGCACGCGGCCTACAGGCTAACGCGCCATGCCCCTGTAGGCTGGGCACCCTCACGCGGCGAGGGGTGTGAAGTCCGGGCTAGCCGCCCGAATCGCGCACTTTTATCGTTGGCCGACTAAGGCCTGTAAACGACGTTGAAACTCCAAAGCGGGTTCCGCAGGTGGTCGCGCGCGCGAGGGGCTCGATCGTGCTCCGAATCATCGGCGGCGTCGCACGCTGGACGTGGCGGCTCATCAGCATTGCGTTCGGCCTCTTTGCGTTCGTCTTCCTGGGCGCAGGGCTGGCGCAGGGAGGGCACCTCATCTCCGCGGACCCCAGGGACCTGGTTCTCATCGCCGGGGGCGTCTTTCTGTTCGGCATGCTGGTGCTGGGCTGGTGGCGCGAAGGTATTGCTGGCCTCATTATTCTCGTGGCCCTGGCCGCCTTCCCCGTGGTTGACGGCCTTGTCCAGCACCACGGGCTGCGTCAGATACTGGCGGAAGTTCATGAGGGTCCGCTAGTCGTTCCTTGGTTGATGCTGCTGTCTTGGGCGCTGCACACTTTGAACGAAGGGGCGGCCGCTCCCTCGAAGCGCCGGTTGGCCCTGATTACCGCGGTGTTGGCGTCAGCCGCAGTTGCGTTCTTAATACGAACTCTTCGCTTTCCGGCTAACGCCTGACCAACAGTGCGCCGCGTGAGGGCACGCGGCCTACAGGCGAACGGCCCCGCCCCGGTAGGACGCGTGCCCTCACGCAGCTTTGGGTGCGAAAAGCCCCTAAAGCCCTCTCACACACCGAAAGCCAAGATGGATGTTGATGCTCGACGGCGCCAGGTAGTATCGGCAGGCACATCGGGCCTTGAAGGCGGTGTAGTACCAGTGGCCACCGCGCAGCACATGAACGTAGTAGCTGCCGGAGGATGCCGGGCCCCGAGGATCGGTTCCGGGCGATTGACTATAGTAGTTCAACGACCACCAATCCCAGCACCACTCGGACACATCGCCGGCCATGTCGTACAGCCCATACCCATTCGGCGCGAAAGACCCCACCGGACTGGTGTAGGGTTGGTCGCCCGTGGCGAAGGCCGGATTGAATGTGGTGTCGCTCAAGTCGTAGCTGTAGTTATTCGTGCCTTCGCTGTAATAATCCGCCTGGCTTTCGCTAATCGTATCTCCCCATGGAAAGCGGTGCCCGCTCAAGCCGCCCCTGGCTGCCTTCTCCCATTCCGCTTCCGTCGGCAACCGGTAGCCATTGGCGCCCCAATTCACGTTCAGGTTGTCATCATCCCCGGTCTTATAGACAGTCGTCATCCCTGAATCCGTGTAATAGCACGGTGTCAGGCCCTCCATCTCCGAGCGCGCGTTGCACCACTTCACCACGTCATACCAGTTCACCGTCTGCACGGGATGGTTGCTGGCCTTGGCGGAGCCAGGGTCATCATAGCTGTAGCCGTTGCCGCCCTCCCAGGCCTTGACCTTGAGCCACAGGTTCGACGTGACCAGATACTGGTCCATGTGGAACGCGCTCACATAGACCGTGTGCGCGGGCAACTCCGACTCCGACGGCCAGTCATTGGTGCTGTTGTTGGCATCTCCCATCGTGTCGCCCATCGTGAAGCTGCCGGCGGGGATGAGCGGCATGCTCGACGGCATGGCGCGCGAGAAGGCCCGATAGAAGCGCGGCGCCGGGCCGGCACCCGTGTCCTCAATCCAAGTGGGGCTGTTGGACAACGGATCCAGGTTGGTCAGGGTCTGCCACTGAACGTCGCCGGCCAGACTACCGGCCCACTGGATCGTGCACGCGCTGCCGACGTCCCCGGTGAGCCTGAGCCATACGGCGCCATTGGAGACTTGCACGCTCAAACCTGGAGCCGACTGCCCCTGCGCGCGTGGGCCCAGTCCCAGCAATCCCGTCACAGCGAGACCGCCGACCAGCTTTCTCCATGGCGACCCATTCCGCAGGAGTGATTCCACGCGTGCGCCAAGCTCGCTAACGCTTTAAGGCTTGTCTCTGGGGTTTTCGCCTCGTTTACATTAGGGTGAGCGCGCGCATGAAGCAGCTCATCCTCATAGATTACGCGGTCATTGCGGCTTACATCGTGGCGTCGTTCGCCATCGGGAACTACTACCTGCGCAAGGCGGGGTCTTCGGTGGACGAGTATTTCCTCTCGGGGAGGCGCACGCCCTGGTGGCTGATCGGGCTTTCCATGGCCGCGACCAATTACGCGATAGACTACCCGCTAGCCATTACCAAGCTCGTCTCCAAGCAGGGGGTGATGGGTACGTGGTATGTGTGGTCGTTGGCCATTGCGGGCATTGCCACCACGTTCTTCTTCTCACGGCTGTGGCGGCGCGCGCGGGTGATGACGGACGCGGAGTTGGTCAAATACCGTTATAGCGGCAAGCTGGGCAAGGCGCTGCGCGTCTTCAAAGGCCTCTATTTTGGCGTGGTCATCAACTGCTTCGTGCTGGGCTGGATCTTCCGCGCACTGATCAAGGTCATGACCGCGCTCACGCCCTGGGGGCCGTGGCAGGTCCTCACCTTCTTTGTCGTGGTCACGATGATCTACACCATCACGGGCGGGCTTTCGGCGGTGATCATGACCGACTGCGTGCAATACGTGATGATCATGATCGGCGCGGTGGTGCTGGCGTGCTTCGCCGTGTCGCATGTGGGAGGCATTGGCGCCATGTCGGCGCAGATCCACGCGCTCTACCACGGCCAGCATTACCTGGATTTCGCGCCGGGGTTCGAAGGCAAGCCGGTCATGCCGTGGTCGGCGTTTTGCGTGTACCTGTTCATCCAGTGGTGGGCGAACAAGTACTCGGACGGCGGCGGCAAGCATATCCAGCGCATGAGCGCGGCGCGCAACGAGACGCACTCGGTGATCGGCACGTTCATGTACTCGATCCTCTACACGCTCTCGACGTGGCCGATCATCCTGACGGCGCTGTGCGCGCTGATCTTGTTCGGCAAGCTCTCAGACCCGGAGCTGGCCTACCCGCGCATGATGACCGTTCTGCCGAACGGTCTGCTGGGACTGTGCGTGGTCGGGCTGCTGAGCGCCTTCATGTCCACGGTCTCGACGCACTTCAACCTGGGCCCTTCCTACCTGGTGAACGACATCTACCGCGCCTTCTTTGTGAAGAACGCCACGGAGAAGCACTACATCCGTGTCTCGCGTCTGGCGACGGCGCTGGTGGCCCTGGCGAGCATGATCCTGAGTGTCTATATCGAGTCCATCGCCGACATGTGGCAGTTCGTGCTCTCGTTCGCCAGCGGCGCCGGCATCGTGTGGATCCTGCGCTGGTTCTGGTGGCGGATCAACGCGTGGTCGGAGTTCTCCTCGATGATCTGCAGTGCCGTGGTCGCCAGCTATCTCAAACTGGCCCACCCGGAGGTGCCCTACACCAGCGCCCTGCTGATTACCGTGGCCACGACGATCCCTGTCTTCCTGCTGGTGACGTGGCTGACCGCGCCGGTGCCGGATGAAGCCCTGCGCGACTTCTACAACAAGGTGAAGCCGGGCCACTGGGGCTGGCGGCGCATTGCACAGAAATACCAGATCAGCCGCACGCCTTACCTGACCCGGGCTTTCGTGAACTTCCTGCTCGGGACGGCGCTCCTCTTCCTTCTCAACTTCGGCGTGGGCACCCTTCTGTTGCGCTCGCTCTGGCTAGGCATGGGAGAAATCGCCGTGGGCGCGGCGATTGCCCTGGTGCTTGTGCGCCGCATCCAGAATGAGCCGGTGTTGGACCTGCAGAACGAGCAAAAGAAAGTCGCCTCGCCGAGTGACGCAGTGGGGGCAAGGCTCATTCGTACCTAAGCGCCTGAATGGGATTCAGGTTGGCCGCCTTGATCGCCGGGAAGATGCCGGCCAGCACGCCCACAAGCACGCTGAAGGCGAAAGCCACCGCCAATGCCGGTATGGTGATGATAGGCGCATTGTCGGTCGGCGCGAAGGAGCTGATCAGATGCACCAGCGCAAAGGAGGTCACGAGCCCCGTGAGCCCGCCGAGCACGGCGATTACCACTGACTCCACCAGGATTTGTGTAAAGATGTCGGCTGTCGCCGCGCCGACGGACTTACGGATGCCGATCTCGCGCACGCGCTCCGAGATGCTGGCCAGCATGATGTTCATGATGCCGATGCCGCCCACCAGCAGGCTGATCCCCGCAATCAGCCCGCCGCTCAGCCGCGCATTGTGGATGAAGGTGTTGATCTGCTCCGCCCAGTCCTCCTGGGTTCGAAACGTGAAGTCCTCGATGCCCTTATGCGTGGTCATCAGCACGTTGCGAACCTGCTGGAGCGCCTCGGGCAGCAGGTCCACGCTGGCGAGCTTGGCTTCCAGCCCGGAAAGACGCGGGTCGCCCGTGGCGCCGGTGATCGTGCGGCTGCCGCCGCCCGAGTAAATGGTGATCTGGCTCGCGCCGGACCGGAACTTCATCCAGACGGTGTTGAGCGGGATGTAAACCGTGGCGTTCTTCAGGTAGAACACGAAGCTGCTGCCGCGGCGGCGCCCGCCCCAACCGCGGTTGCGCGTGACGCCGCCCGCCGCGGGCTGGTTGGTCTGGGTCTGCGACAGCAACCGCTCTTTGCGATCCTGCTCGCTCTCATACCGCTGGAACATGCCGATGATCGTGAACGGCACGCCGTTAATGTAGAGCGTCTCGCCCACCGGGTTGATCTCGTGGCCCGTCTTCTCCGGGTCGCCCCAAAGCTCGTCGCGCGTGGCAGTGCCGATGACGCAGACATTGCGCGCCATTTCATCGTCCAGGTCGCTGAACATGCGGCCATGTTCGACGACGTGCTCGTTCATGTCCAAGGCGGCGGGCCAGACGCCGACGACGTTCCAGGGGCGGAAGGATTTGCCGTTGGCGGTGAGCGTGGCGAACACGCGCATCTCGGGCGACAGGACGGTCACCAGCGGCGCGCTGGCTTGGAGGGCCTGCACGTCGTTGATGGTGATGCCCGTGGCCTGGTCCGAAAGGTGGCGCTGCTCGACGGGGATGCCTTGCGGCTCGATGCGCACCTTCTCCAGGCCGCCGATGGCGATCAGGGCTTCTTTGGCCCCCTTCTCCATGCCCGAGACCAGGGCGGACATAGCCACCAGGCTGGAGACGCCCAGGATGATGCCGAGCATCGTCAGCAGAGAGCGGAACTTGTGTGCCCAGATCTCCCGCAGCCCGGCGAGGATGGAGATGCCGAACTGCGCGGATGAAGCGCGCAGCAGTTCGGGGGAGGCGCGCAAAGGGACGGTGCTCATCGCGGGGCTGGAGGAGGCTGGAATGACGAATGACGAATGCCAAATGACGAAGGAATGACGAATGCCAAAGCGCAAACTCTCACAACCGCAGGCACCGTCTCGTCATTCGTCATTCCGATCCCCCTCGTCATTCGTCATTGGGCATTCGTCGTTGCTGGTTCTTGCCGGCGGGCCAGCCCTTCGAGCGGCAGGCTCACCTTGACGGCTATCCTGCCGTCGCGGATTTCGATGCGGCGCGGCGTGACAGCGGCGATGCCCGGGTCGTGCGTCACCAGCACGATCGTGCGGCCTTCCTGGCTAAGCTTGCGGAAGAGGCTGAGGATGGCGTCGCCCGTGTGCGAGTCGAGGTTGCCGGTCGGCTCGTCGGCAAAGATGATCTTGGGGTTGTTGACCAGGGCACGGGCGATGGCGGCGCGCTGCTGCTGGCCCCCGGAGAGCTGGCTGGGCCTGTGCCTGGCCCGGTTGGCCAGGTCCACAGCTTCCAGGGCGGACAAAGCGCGCTGACGGCGTTCCTTGCCGGAGACGCCGCTGTAAATCATGGGCAACTCCACGTTCTGCACCACGTTGAGCTTGGGCAGCAGGTTGAAAAACTGGAACACGAAGCCAATCTTCCGGTTGCGCATGGCCGCGAGCTGGCGCGGCGAGGCGCGCTCGATCATGACGCCGTCCAGGCGAATCGTGCCGCGCGTCGGAGAGTCCAGGCAGCCCAGGATGTGCATCAGGGTGGACTTGCCACTGCCCGACGGCCCGATGATCGAGATGAATTCACCCTCCTCGATGTCGAGCGTCACGTCGTCCAGCGCCCGGATTTCCTCGTCGCCCAGGCGGTAAATCTTGCTGACGTTGCGAAGTTCGACCAGCGGCATGGGACAACGGATGAGCGTGAAGACGAGCGGTGTCAGTGAGTCGCCGTGCCGCTTGTGCCGGCGGCGCTGGCCACCGAGCCGCGGGCACGGTTCGTGGACGTGCCTGGAGGCGCGAAGGCAGGTTTGCCGATCCCACCGGCAGGTTCGGCGCCATTCTTCTTCTGGACGGCCAACTCCTTCGCCTTCTTATCGCGCTCCTCCTTCGGCAGCTCCAGTGAGACTACCTCCCCCGCCTTCAACCCCTCCTGGATTTCGGCGTAGAAGTAGTCCGATACGCCCACCTTCACGTTCCGCTTTTCAAAGGCCTCGCCCTGCTGCACGTAGACGAATCGCTCCATTTGACTGGTATCGGGGTTCTTCTCAGTAAAGACGGCGGAAAGCGGCACGGCGGTCACGTTGCCGGCCGAGGCCACGGGGATTTTCACATTGGCCGTCATGCCGGGGCGCACGCGCGGGTCCGCGTTCTTCAGCACGATGCGCGCCGGGTAGCCCTTGATGTTGTTCTTGATGATTGCCTGGGGCGAGATGCGCTCGACGGTGCCCGTCGCGCTTAGCCCCGCCACCGCCTCGACCGATATCTCCACCCTCTCGCCGACCTTCAGGCGCGGGACGTCGGCCTGGTTGACCTGCGCGTTGATGATCATGTTGTTGAGGTCGGCGATGGTGAGCACCTCCGTGCCGCCGTTGAAGCCGTCCGAGCCGGATACCGCCTGGCCGATTGAGACGGGCCGCGTCAGAACCGTGCAGTCGAAGGGGGCACGCACTTCGGTCTTGGTGAGGTGCTCGTCCACGATCGCCAGGGCGCGCTGGGAGCTCTCGAGGGCGTTCTTCGCCAGGTCGTAGGCGGTCTTGGTGTCGTCGTAGGTCTCCTGCGAGATCAGGTGCTGGGCAAGCAACTGCTGCGCGCGTTTGAGATCCCGGTCCGCTTTCTCCAGGCTCAACTTCGCCTTCTCGATGTCGGTCACATTGGACGCCCGCTGCTGCTGGAGTTCCTTGTCATCCAGCTTGAAGAGCAGTGTGCCCTTCTTGAGGAAGTCGCCAAGGTCCACGGGCAGCGTGTCCACCTTGCCGTTGATCTCGGGGCGCACGGAAACCTGCTCGGCCGGGGCGATCTCCCCGGCGGCATTAACCGAGAAGTTGATGTCGCGCAGTTCGGCCGTGGCGGTGGTGGGCCGGCCAGGCACAGCCGCCGCCTCGCCGGCCTGACGCCAGCGACTCCAGCCGTAGTAACCGCCCGCACACAGTCCAAGGAGGACTATCAGAAGGATGAACTTCTTCATTACTATCGAAGCGGCACAAACTAATCAGGCGCCTTGCGCCCTGTAAACGCTTATTTGCGCCCAGGGAGGCCGAAGGGCGCAGCTTCTGGGATACGGAGATGCCGCCCCCGCAACCCGCTCGTATATCCGCCCTTGATATGAGGGGCAACGCTTTGAGGCTTCCAAGCCCCGGCCCGAAGCGCGCAGAATCTAATGTGTGAGCCGATAGAAGGTGGTCGTTGCGGGAACCGGAAACGTAACCCGGTAAGAGGCGTTGGTTTGGATGACCGCGTTGGTGGCGGTCCGCCACCCGCCCGCCGCCAGGCTGAGATTGGTTTGCGCCACGTAACCGCCAAACCCATTGGTGGGCCACGACAGTGTCACTGTGTTCCCGGCGCGGGCAATCGTCACCGACGGGCGTGGCAGCAGCCCATACACATTCAGCCGGTTGGAGAAGGTGGCCAGGTAAACCTTCCCATTGGCCACAGTGGGAGCGACGAACTTAGCGAAATTGCCGACCGCATCGCGCGCGCTGAGCTGCTGCGAGTTCCACAGCTCGTTCGTGACATTCTGCGCGTTGTAGGCGCGCAGGATGCCCGGGCGCACTTGCTGGTTGGCGTCGCCCACCAGGTTGTGCGAGGCCCAGAGAATGCCCGTGCCGACGTTGGTCCCGTTGGCCGACACAGCCAGGATCGCGCCCGGTTGGCCGGAAGCTGCCGCGGTGGGGCTTTGAGCGTAATTCGGGACGAGGAACATGCCCGTGGCCCAATTGAACTTGTATTGGCGCAGGAAATCCGAAGCGGGTTGGACGTAGGCATACGAGCCGTCCGGTCCGTCCCACCAAACCGGCGCGCCGTGAATCTGGTTCGTTGCCAATGCGATGGTCTGCAGAATGTTGGTGTCGGCGCCGGGTAAGCTGCTCAGCCCGCCCATGTTGTCCCTGTTAACCAGGTAGAGCTTCCCTTCCTTGCCGCCCGAGAAGGCGAGATTCGTGCCCGGGATAAGCAGCAACCCGGCTGAGCCCAGGTCAAGGTCGCCGCTCTCAAGGATGGGATAGTCGTAGGGAGTGAACCAGCTTGCGACCAGCAGGGCGCTGCCGCTGCGAGTCAGCTTCAGGAAGCTCTCGCCCCGGTTTGTCGTGTCACGCGGGTTTGAGTTCGTGCCAGAGGTGCCGTTACCGGTGCTGAGATAGATATTTCCGTCGCTGTCGGCGGCGGGCGCCTGGCCGCTCATCCAGATGCCTCCGGCCGAGCCGTTCGGCGTGTCGTTATAGACCACGGCCTGCTGCAGGGTCGTGGCGTCGTAGCCGATCACCCAGCCGTGATACGGGCTCCAATCGCAGTGGGAGGCCCAGGCGATGTAAACGATGCCGTTCACCAGTGCGAGGCCGGGGCGCTGGTTCTCGTGCAGCGGGTCGAACGTGATCTTACCGTAGCTGCTGCCCGCACCGGTGCCGGCGTACGTAGCGGTTATGACCACCGGGCTGGATGGCCGCTCGGCCCCTGAGCGGATGTCCAGCGCATGCAGGCGTTGGACGAATGCGTAGCCGTTCTCCTTGGTGCGGGCAACCAGGTAAAGCGTCCCCGTAGTCGGGTCAATCACCGGCGTGCCAACGATGCCGAAGTGGCCGCTGAAATCCTTATAGGTGCCACTGCACGTTCCCCCGATATCGGTATTCGACGGCGGCACAACGTTTGGCCCGAGAAACGAGACCCGCCAATAAGGCGCGCTCACGCCGGGCGCGTCGGCGTCAAACGCGTACACCGAGTCGTTCACCGTCGCGACAATGACAATGTTGTGCACCCCATTGGTGCCCAGGCTCACGTTGGTCGCGACCAGCGGTTGCGCGTAAATCTGGTCATCCACGGCGCGGCTGAACACAAGCCCGAACTGGTTCGTGTTGACGTTGGAAGTGTCGAGAATGGTCTCGGCAAGGTTCGCGCCCGTACGGGCCAGGTCGTTGTGCTGCGTGAGCACCGCAACGTCGGCCCGGGCGGCGAAGGCAAATAACGCTAACAGGAAACCAGGCAGGTTACGGGACATTGTTCTAGCGTATGAGCCGATAGTAGGTTGT
>DATKNZ010000162.1:0-6014 GCA_035541055.1 Candidatus Acidiferrum sp.
CATCACCAGCGCCATTGGCGCCGCGATGATCGGCTGGTACGGCTGCGCGATGCTTTGCTACGTCACGCCGAAGGAGCACCTGGGCCTGCCCAACAAGAAGGACGTCAAGGACGGGGTGATCGCCTACAAGATCGCCGCCCATGCCGCGGACCTTGCCAAAGGCCATCCCTCGGCCCGCGAGCGCGACGACGCGCTAAGCAAGGCGCGCTTCGAGTTCCGCTGGGACGATCAGTTCAACCTCGGCTTCGACCCGACGACGGCCCGCGAGTTCCATGACGAGACCTTGCCGCAGGAGGGCGCGAAGCTGGCGCACTTCTGCTCGATGTGCGGCCCGCACTTCTGCGCGATGAAGATAACCGAAGACGTGCGCAAATACGCTGCGGAGCAGGGCGTCACCGAGGACGAGGCGCTCAAGCGCGGGATGGCGGCAAAGGCGAAGGAGTTTGTGGAGAAGGGCGCAGAGGTTTACTCCAAGGCGTAGGCGACTGGATTAGAGAATCCCCCCATCAACCTTCAGCACGGAGCCGGTGATATAGCTGGCGCCCGGGCTCGCCAGGAAGCAGACCGCCGCCGCGACTTCCTCGGGCCGGCCAAAGCGGCGCATCGGCACGCGCATCTGCGCGGCCTTCCGCTCCCCACCTTGCAAGCCGGCCAGCGTTTCCGTCTCAATGAAGCCCGGGCAAACGGCGTTCACGGTGATCGAGATGCGTGCGACCTCCTTGGCCAGGGAGTGGGTCAACCCCACCACGCCCGCCTTGGCCGCGGCATAGCTGGTCTGGCCGGGCGGCGCCAGCAATGCGCTCAGGGAGGCGATGTTCACGATTCGGCCCTGCCGTTGGCTGATCATGGCAGGCAGCACCGCCTGGCAGCCGTGGAACACCCCGTCCAGGTTCGTGGCCAGCACCCGCGCCCAGGACTCGGGTGCCATGGTGCCCAGCAGCGTATCCTCGTGCGCGCCGGCGTTGTTTATCAACACATCCAGCCGCCCGTCTGCCGCGAGCACCGCGCGCACAGCCCCCTGCCAGGAATCGCGCGAGGTTACGTCCAGCGCCACACAGCGGCATTGGTCTGGATGCTCATCGGCGAGGGCCTCGGCCCGTTCCCGGCGATTGTGCACAGCCAGCCAAACGACGTTCTGCGCCGCCTCGGCGAGGAACGCCCGGGCAATCGCCTGGCCCAGACCGCCGTTGGCGCCAGTAACCAGGATGATGCGTGAGCTCATGGCGGCCAGCCTATCTCAAAACCACCAGCGGCGACAGACATGAACCACCTTCACTCGCCCCCCTGCCCAGTAATGATTCCGGGGTAGAAGGAATGCGCGCGAGGCCCGATCATAGCTCAGTTCAGCCGGATGCGCCGGCACGTTGGGGTCGTAAGCTGAGAAGCGCAACCCGGTCGGCGTCTCCGCGCAGCCAAAGAGCACGATAGCGTGGTTGATCGTCACTCGCGGGAACCGGAACACGTGGATAATCGGGAGGGCACCTCCCGCCAGCGCCCGCGCCAGACCGCTTGCGGTTCGTTCCTGGTGCCAGCGCGGCACCAGGAACACCATCCGCCAATGGCTGCGCACGAAGTAGGACTGCCAGGCCCCGCCGCACTCGGCCTTGAGCAGCGCCTCCTGTCCCTGGCTGAATGACCGCAGCCCATCGTAGCCAGGAATCAGCACCCGCTGCGGTTCAGGGCTGCACTTCCGTGGGCTGCGTGCGACCACGGCGCGAATCCGCTCCCGGTAGGTTTGCGCATCGGCCACTGCCACTCCGGCATCGAACCGCGCATGGTACACGAACTGCCGCGCCGCCCGCGCCATCACGAAGCACCGGTGGGCGTAGGTGGGCGGCGGATCATTGCGAAATGTGGTCATGGTCTCTGCGCCCGGCTCCAGCCGGTATTCCCATACCAGCTCATTGGCGTAGGCGAAGGTGTCCCGCTCGAACTGAAAGCGAGACATGGCTTGCGGGGCTGCATTCACTGGCGTCAAGAGCCCTAGCTTTAGCCTGACCCGCAGGGCGTCGCAAGCGGAAGCTTAAGCGAGCGGGCCAAGTGTGCGCATCGCATCACTGCCGCCGAGTAGTAGCGTGAGCCTCCGGCTTTCGCCCGTCTCGGCGAGCTTCCAGCTTGCCGCGGGCACGCCGGCGCGGCGCCGACCTGGAAGGTTGGCGGGACTAGAGCAAGCCGGAGGCTTACTCTACTAAAAAATGGCGGCCGTGGTGAGATGCGCACGGGCCAAGTCATGCTTGCGGCGGAAACGGGTCTCCCCTTAAGTAGGTATAAATGCTTTACGAACGCTGGCGGCAGATCGCTCGCAGTCGCGGCGGCGACCTCGCCCTGCGCGACCTGGCTGCGGCACGGCAATGGACCTTTGCCGAGCTGGCGGCCGGGGCAGATTCCGCTCCACCCCCAGCCGGCAAGATCGTTTACCCGCAGAGCAACAGCGCGGCTTTCATCCTCGACTTGCTCGTCGCCTGGCGAACCAACACCTTCGTCTGCCCGCTCGAGCCCGACCAGAAGCCGCCTTGCTTCCCGGCGGCCCCGCCGCCCTGCTGCCACCTCAAGACCACATCGGCCACGGGAGGCCTCCCCCGCGGCGTGGTGTTCCGGCCCGAACAGCTCGCCGCCGATGCGGATAACATCGTCGCCACCATGGGCCTGCGCCCCGACTGGCCCAACCTGGGCGTGATTTCTCTCGCGCATTCCTACGGGTTCTCGAATCTCGTCCTGCCGCTGCTATTGCACGGCATCCCCCTCATCCTCGCCCCATCCCCCCTCCCGGAAATGGTGCGCCGCGCGGCCGAGGGCTTCTCTGCGCTCACGCTGGCTGGCGTGCCCGCTTTGTGGCGCGCCTGGCACGAGGCGGGAGCCATCTCGCCCAAGGTGCGCCTGGCCATTTCCGCCGGCGCGCCGCTGCCCGTGAGCCTGGAACAAACTGTCTTCGCCGCCAGCGGGCTCAAGATTCACAACTTCTACGGCTCCTCCGAATGCGGCGGCATCGCCTACGACAGCAATCCAAGCCCGCGCACCGACGACGCCTGCGTGGGCGCCCCCATGCGGAACGTTGAGGTGAATCTGAACGAGGACGGCTGCATGCAGGTGCGCAGCCGCGCCGTGGCGGAGACCTACTGGCCGGACCCCGACCCAGCCCTGGCCGGCGGTTGTTTCCAGACCACCGACCTTGCGGAGCTGCGTGCGGGGCAGGTCTATTTGCGTGGCCGCCTTGGCGATCAGATCAACGTGGCCGGGCGTAAGGTATCTCCCGCTCTCATCGAGCGCGCCCTGCGGGACCATCCGACGGTGAAGGATTGCCTTGTGTTCGGCGTTCCGAGCACGGATGCCGACCGCACGGATATTATCGTCGCCTGTGTGGCCGCCGACGGCCCTGGGGACAGCGCCGGGTTGAAACAATTCCTGCTGACCCGCCTGCCTGGCTGGCAGATCCCGCGGGAATGGTGGTTCGTCGAGTCTCTCGGCTCCAACTCACGCGGCAAGACCCCGCGTGCCGAGTGGCGGCAGAAGTTCATCCAGGCGAGGGCCGGGCGCTCAACGCGAACGGCTGGCACGCGGGCCTGACGCGCGGACACCAATAAGAAGCGGTGCGCCACTCGCGCAGCGCACCGCTTCAAAGCGAAACCGGCCCAACGACTTACCTGGGGCTGCCCACCGGGAACTGCGAGATGGCGCGCATATACTGGGCGCGCTCGAAGGCGCTCGGGTCGGGGCAGTTCTTCTGGCTGAGGCTGCCCTTGAGCTGAGCCACCGACTCGTATTCGTGCTCTTCCATCCAGGCGATGAGGTCGCGTTCGATGACGCCGATCTGCCGCACGCCGTGCCGCAGGAGGGTGGAGCAGAGCATGGTCACATCCGCCCCGGCCATGAGCATCTTGAGCACATCCGTGGCGCGATGCACGCCGCTGGTGGCCGCCAAGCTCAGCTTAAGCTTGCCGTAGAGCAGGGCGATCCAGCGCAGGGGCACGCGCATGGCCATGGGCGTGCTCAGAAGGATGTTGGGCTTCACCTCGAGCGCCTCCAGGTCAATGTCCGGCTGGTAGAAACGGTTGAACAGGACCAGGCCGTTGGCGCCCGCCTGTTCGAAGCGCTGGGCGATATTCGCGAAGTTGGTGAAGAATGGGCTGAGCTTCACCGCTACGGGGATCGTCACCACGGCCTTCACGGCCTTGAGAATGTCCAGGTAGGTCTGCTCGATCTGCGAGGACGTGAGGCTCATGTCCGTGGGGATGTAATAGATGTTCAGCTCCAGGGCGTCGGCCCCGGCCTGCTGAATGCCCTTGGCATAATCCGTCCAGCCGCCGACGGATGAGCCGTTAAGGCTGGCGATGATCGGGACGCGCACCGCCTTTTTGGCCTGGGCGATGTGCTTGAGGTATTCCTCCGGCCCGAGGTGAAACTCCTTAGGCTCGGGGAAGTAGGTGAGCGCCTCGGCGAAGCTCTCGGTCCCGTGCTCCATGTGGTGATCGAGCTCCGCCTCGTCCTGGCGCAGTTGCTCCTCGAAAAGCGAGTAGAGCACGATGGCGGAGGCGCCCGCGTCCTCCATCTGCTTGATGCCGTCAATCTCCTCGGACAGCGGGGAGGCGGCGGGCACCAGCGGAGTGCGGAGTTTCAGGCCGAGATAAGTAGTCTTGAGATCCATAGGCTTTACTGGGTTGCGCTAAGCGTGAAACGTGATTCGTGATACGTATTGCGTGGTGCGTGTTGCGTGACGCGTCTTAAGGCTGCTGGTCCACCGTGGCAGTGGCGGGCTTGGGCGGGGCAGCCGGAGCGCTGCTGCCATTGCCGCCATTGCGCCCGGCCAGGTACTGGTAGTAGGCGAAGCGCCGGTCGGCGTCGCTTTGGGCCTCGGCGAAGTAGCGCTTGGCATCCTCCGGCTTGCTCTTGGTCAGCATCTTGAACCGGTTCTCTGAAAGCAGGTAGTCCTGAACCTTCACTTTGGCCGCCGTCGAGTCGAGCTGGAATGGGTTCTCGCCCTTGGGCGAGCGCCGCGGGTCATAGCGGTAGAGCAGCCACTGGCCGGAATCAACGGCCAGCCGCTGCTGTTTGGCGCCGGCCCCGCGGTCGAGGTCAATGCCGTGGGCGATACAATGGCTGTAGGCGATAATCAGTGAAGGGCCGGGGTAAGACTCGGCTTCCAGGAACGCCCTGAGCGTGTGCTCGTCCTTGGCCCCCATGGCCACGCTGGCCACGTACACTGAGCCGTAGGCCATGGCGATGAGCCCGAGGTCCTTCTTGCGCAGCGCCTTGCCGCTCGCGGCGAACTTGGCCACCGCGCCCCGGGGCGTGGACTTCGAGCACTGCCCGCCGGTGTTGGAATACACCTCGGTGTCGAGCACCAGGATGTTGACGTCGCGGCCACTGGCCAGCACGTGGTCCAGGCCGCCGTAGCCGATGTCGTAGGCCCAGCCATCGCCGCCGATGATCCACACGCTGCGGCGCACCAGGTTGTCGGCGATGGCCAGCAGCATCCTGGCCTCACTGCTCTTATCTCCGGCCAGCTTCTGCTTGAGGGCGGCCACGCGTTCGCGCTGGTCGTAAATGCCCGCCTCGTCGCCCTGGTTGGCGTTGATAATCTCGCTGGCAAAGCTGTCCCCCAGTTTGGGCGCCAGCCGGCGCAGCAGTTCGCAGCCGAACTCCTTCTGCTTGTCAATGGACACGCGATAGCCCAGACCGAATTCGGCATTGTCCTCGAACAGCGAGTTGTTCCACGTCGGCCCGCGGCCGTCCTTGTTCGTCGCGTAGGGCGTGGTGGGCAGGTTGCCGCCATAAATAGAGGAGCAGCCGGTAGCATTGGCCGCCACGATGCGGTCGCCGAAGAGCTGCGTCATGAGCTTCAGGTAGGGCGTCTCGCCGCAGCCGGCGCACGCGCCGCTGTATTCGAAGAGCGGCTGCATCACCTGCGCCTGGCGGAGCTGGGTCACCTTGAGCTTGCGGCGATCGAACTCCGGCAGGTTCAGGAAGAAGTTGTAATTCTCGCGCTCGGTGAAGCGGATGGGCTCCTGCGGGCGCAT
>DATKNZ010000163.1:0-8279 GCA_035541055.1 Candidatus Acidiferrum sp.
CGGCTCCTGCCGGCCCTGTCGCCCGCCGGCACGCGCTGCTCATCAATCCGTTTTACGCCAAGTCCCCGCACGGCAGCTTTGGCAAGCACGTGCTGGTCCCCACTCTTGCCCTGACCTCCGTCGCGGGCGCCACTCCGCCCAATTGGCAGGTGCGGTATTGGGATGAGAATCTGCTGCAAGGGCCGCCGCCGGTTGAGCCGCTGCCGGAAGTGGTGGGTATCACCGTGCACCTGACGTTCGCCCGGCGCGCCTACGAGTTGGCCGATTGGTATCGCGCACGGGGTAGCAAGGTCGTGCTCGGCGGATTGCATATTCAGTCATGTGCAAACGAAGCAGCCCCTCACGCGGACGCGGTGGCAGTAGGCGATGGCGTGCAACTATGGCCGGCGATCCTGCGCGATATCGAGGCCGGCAATCTCAAGCCGCTTTACAGCGCGAGTTATGATAGTCCCTATCAGCTCGATCCCCGGCCGCGGCGCGACCTGGCGCCAAGGGATAGCTTCCTGACTACCACCAGCCTCATCGCGACGCGTGGCTGCCATAACCGATGCGGGTTCTGCTACCTGTCCACCCGCGGCCTGCAAATGCCTTACCGGACGCGCGAGCCCGAGGATATACGGGCGCAGTTTGCGGCCGACGGCCAGCCCTACGCGGTATTCATTGACAACAATCTCGGCTCCCAACCGGACTACCTGCGCGCCCTGTGCCGGGCCTTGCGGCCGCTGGAGAAGATATGGAGCGCGGCTGTGACGCTCGACGTGACGAACGATCCCGGCCTGGTGCGGGAAATGGCGCTTTCCGGCTGCACGGGCGTGTTTATCGGGTTTGAGACGCTGACCGACTCCAACCTCGCCCACGCCCGCAAACGCTCGCCACGCGCCGAGGAATACGCCTGGCGGGTCCGCCTCCTGCGGGAGCACGGCATTCAGGTCAACGGGAGCTTCGTCGTGGGGTTCGACGGCGACCACAAGGAGACCTTCGTGGAGCTGGCTGAGTGGATCGAGGCCAACCACTTGGAATGCGCGACCTTTCACATCCTGACGCCTTATCCCGGCACGCCGCTGTTCCGGCAGTTCGAGGCCGAGGGCCGCCTGCTGCATCGTGATTGGGACAAGTACGACACGGCACACGTGGTATTCCAGCCGCGGAACATGACGCCCCAGGAGCTGCAGCTCGGCTACGATTGGCTCTATCGGCGCCTGTTCTCGCATGTCTCCATCTGGCGCCGCCGCCCGGATGGGGTCGCCGCGGTGGCCACCTACCTGGCGGGCTGTTACCTCTACAAGCGCTCGAACCGCCTATGGCACTTCCTGATTAAGCATCGCCTCGTCCGCCGGGTCTGGTGGCCTCTCGTGGAACTGACGCGTCGCCGGCACCTGGCCTTTCGCAGACGCCTCCAGGTTTCCGCTTCTCCCCCGCTCATCCATTCGATGCCGCCAAGCTCGCGTAGCCTCGTGCCCGCCGGAGTATGAGCCCCGCCTGCACAAAGGCCCCAGGCCGGTTCCCTGAACTCCTCGGCGGAATTCGTTGGCAGCTCCCCTCGCGCCGTCCCGCCCATTGCCTGGATTCAGAGGTGGATAATACCTCGCTGAATGGCCGCGGTGACGGCCTCGGTGCGATCGGCCACGCGGAGCTTGGCCAGGATGCTCTTCAGGTGGTCCTTGACCGTGTATTCCGTGATCTTAAGCACGTCGGCAATCTCCTTGTTGGCCAGGCCGCGAGCGAGCTGTTGCAGGACCTGGACTTCGCGGGGCGTAAGCTCCTCGAACGCCGACCGGGCGCTGAGCCGGCTGGCAATCTCCTTGGGCACCCAGCGCTGGCCGGCGGCGACCGCGCGCACGGCGGGGATGAGCTTCTCGCCCGTCGAGCTTTTCAGCACGATGCCCTGGGCGCCGGCCTGGAGCGCCTGGTGAATCTCCTCGTCGCCGTCGAAGGCGGTCAGGATCAGTACGCGCCCGTCGGGAACGCGCCCGCGAATTTCCTTCGTGGCCTGGATGCCGTTCTTGACCGGCATGCGCATGTCCAGCAGCGCGAGGTCGGGGTTATGCTTGCAGAACATGTCCAAGGCCTGGCTGCCGTCAGCCGCCTCGGCCACCACTTCCATGTCCGGCTCCGTGTTGATGAGGGCGGCAAGGCCCATGCGGACGACGAAATGGTCGTCGGCTATCAGGATGCGTATTTTTTGGCGCATAGGAATTAAATGGCCGATGTCTCCCGCTCGGCCTGAATCGGCTCCGGGCCGCTTCGGGCGGCGCGTTGGAACTGCGGCATCGGGCCCAGCGGGACCTCGACCCGCACCAAGGTGCCGGTTCCGGGCCGGCTGACCGGGAGGAAGCGGCCGCCGATCCGTTTGGCTCGCTCCGCCATGCCGAGCAGGCCGAAATGGCCGTCGGCGGGGCCGGCGCAGTGCTCGAGGTCGAATCCCGTGCCATTATCCTCCACCTCCATGGACACGTGGTGAGGCCCGAAATCCAGGGTGATGTTGACCTGCGTGGCGCGCGCGTGCTTGATGACGTTGGTCAGGGCTTCCTGGGCGATGCGTAGCAGGTTTTCCTCGGCAATCTCCGGCAAGGCCTGGGCCGTGCCGTGAGTTTCGAAGTCCACCTTGAGGCTGGAGGCCTGCGCGATTTGGCGCGCGCTCTCCAGCAGCGCGCCGGGCAGGTCGAAGCGGTCCAGCTCGCGCTGGCGCAGGTCCCAGACGGAGCGCCGTAATTCCACCTGGCTTTTGCCCATGAGGTTGCGCGCGAGGTCAAGATGCTCGCGGGCGTTGGCCGGCCGGCTTTGATATAACTTGGCCGCGGTATCCAACTGCAACGCAATGCCCGTCAGGGTTTGCTCGACGGTATCGTGCAGTTCCTGCGCCAGGCGCGTGCGCTCCGCCAGAACGGCCTTGGACTGCAGCTCGGTCTCCTTGCGCGCCGTAATCTGGAATTTGAGTTCTTCGGTCCGCTCCTTCACGCGCTGTTCGAGATGATCGTGGGCCTCCTGCAGGTCGCGCTGGGCTTTCTCGCGCTCGCGCATCAGCGAGTTCAGGACGGCGTTCTTGCGCGAGAGCAGAACGGTCCAGCCGACGCCCAGCAGCGACAGAGAGCAGACGACACCCAGAATGATCAGCAGCCGGCCGGTGGTCAGCCAGCTCGGCCTGGCCAGCACCCGCACGGCGGCCGGGCTGCCGAGGAGCACGCGGAAGGACTTCACCTTGCCATCGCTGTCAATCTCCGTGAGGCAGATGCCGCTGACTTCGAGCGTGCTGCCAAGCGGGATGGCTGACAGGCTGGCCTGGTCCCGCAGTCCCTCCGCCTCGGCGGCGAACACGACGTTGCTGTTCTGCAGGACCAGGGTGGTTCGGATGGCGGCCACGGCGGCGGCGCGCCCCTCGGTGCTCGCCTGGGACACCGTCCGGTTGATGAGCCTGCCCTGCACTGAAACAAAGTCCGCATGATGCAGCCCGTTTTGCAGGTCCTCGATAGAGACCAGCTTCGGCGTAATGCTCACCGGCGGGTCTGCCGTGGCGCGGAAGGTGGCATCCTGCAACACCGGCAGATATTGATCGAAGCTGGGGAAGCCGACCGCCTCAACGACCTGGCCCGGGGTGAAGGCCGTGAGCTGCCGGCTCTGGACCTGCAGCCCGCCCGTGGCATCACGGAGGAACAAGGCGTCGCCGAGCCGCTGCAAGGTGACCACGCCGCGCACGTGCACCCGGCGGTTCAGCGAGTTGTCACGCCGGTACTGGGCGAGGCTGTCGAGCGGCACCACCGGTTCGGCTAGCGGGTTGACCGACTCCGGTTTCTCGACCTCGAAATCGCTCAGGGTGGGGACGTAGAGTTCGACCGCGATGAGCTGGCGCAGCGACCGGTTATGGGCCTCGGCCGCGGTGCCGCGCACCAACACTTGCGCGGCGACCAGTGACTGTGGGTCATTGTGCTCCGGCACTGGGCCATACGCCCTAAACCGGTATCCGCCCGAGACGATGTCCGTGACCAGCCGCGTGCCGTCAATGCGGGCATCGCGCACCACGCCGGAGATTTGGATGCGCTGGCTGTCTTCGGCGCCCGACATCAAACGCTCGATGGGAACCGGCTTCGCTTCCGGGAGGGGCGCCGTCCCGACCTGGCGCACGGTGGGCGCCGTGATGATCGGCGCGTAAGCCCCTGGATGCGTGATCCCGGTAACTTCGACGACTGTGCCCGGCTCGGGGCGCACCCCTTCCGCGTTATCCACGAAGATGCCCGCCGTGGCATCCTGCACGAAGAACCGCCCCCCTTTCAGGCCCAGGTCGGCGGCCGTAACGGTGCCAACCACCCGAGCTTTGAGGGCGCGCGCAGCCTCGTCAGCGGAAAGGGAGATAATATCCACGGCATTCGTCAGCAGTGGAGCCGTTTCCTGGGCTAAGCCCATCCGGGCAGAGCACAGGCAGACAACCGCGCCCAACACGAATGCCTTTCGCAAATTCGCCCTCATCGCGTGATGCAGCGACGGTTGGGACGCCTGGCCGAGGCCCCTACCCTGCGGGCTGCCGCCCCCACGATGACTCAAGACTTTAGACCCAAGACTCAAGACTATTCTCCCACGAGGACACGGTAAAAGCGCTGCGGGTCGGTCGGCTGGACCGTGAGGGGCGAGTTTGCGCCCTCAACCGTGTTCCACGGGCCGGTGACGTTGGTGGCCGATTGCAAGGCGCCGGCCGGCCAGTTGAGGACGATGTTGGTCCCGCTGCTCTGCACGGTCAGCACCACCGGCGGGTTGACGGTGACCGTCGTTGTCCCCGCCGCGGAAGTGCAGCCGCCCACGGTCGCCGTCACGCTGTAAGTGCCGGACGCGGCGGGCGTGGCGGCGGTGATGGACGGGTTCTGCAACGTCGAGGCAAAGCTGTTCGGTCCGCTCCAGTTATATGAGGCGGAGGCGATAGTGGAAGCGGTCAGATTCAAGGTCATGCCCTGGTAGATGGGGCCATTGTTGCCGGCGACCGGCGTGGGCGGCGTAGCGCAGATCAGCGCCGCGCTGACTTCGGAGGACTGGCCACTCTCGCCATACGCATTCACGGCAGTGATCACATAATACCAGGTTGTCCCATGGGCGGCAGTGTAATCGGAATAGCTGATTTCGGTCACAGTTCCGGAGGCCGAGATCAGTGTGTAAGGCCCGCCCGAGGCACTGGAGCGGTACACATTATAGCTGGCGGCCCCTGGACACGGTGCCCACGTGAGGGCCACCTGGGCGGAGTCTGCCGCTGCGGCCAATCCCGTGGGCACCAGCGGCTTGGGCTGGAGCACTTCGATGCCGTTGATCTGGGCATTGTCCTTCACGGTCGTGAACTGGATGGGCAACTGGCCGCTGCTGTTAGCCGTGCCGTAGGCCTCGCGGATGACGGCTTTGTTCTGCGCCCCGGCGGCGGCGTAGATGTCGAAGCTGCTCAAGGCCGTGACGCCGTTCAGGGTCACATTAAAGGTGCGCTGGCCGGGGGCGGTCCAGTAGCTTTCCGCGAAGTGCAGCCTGACCCAGTACGTCGCATTGGCCGTCAGATTGGTGATGGTGTAGGTGAAATTCCCGTAGCGATTGTATTGATAGACGCCTTGCGGCGCGGGATTGGTCACCCCACTCGTGTCTATCGTGGACGTGGTCGAGGAAGTGGAACCGCCGGAGAACCAGGCGTCGGCGACGAACCACGCCGCGCCGTTAGTGGTGCCGCAGTTAACCGCCTGCCCGCCGGGTATGACGGCGGCCTCGACCGAGTTGGCGCTCTCGCCGGACAGGCTCAGCGCGGACACGACATAGTAGCAAGGAGCATTGTTAACCAGCCCGGTGTCCGTGTAGTTGGTGGCGGTGATGCCGCTGGCAATAGTGGTGTAAGGCCCGCCGCTCATCGCCGCGCGCTTCACGTTGTAGCCAGTGGCGCCCGTCACGGCTTTCCAGCGCAAGGTGACCTGCGCATTTCCCGGCGTGGCCGTCAGGCCGAGCGGCACGGCCTGGTAGGGCTTGATGAATCGCCAGCGCGTGTTGTCGTTCACCGTGCCTCTGGCCGCCACGGTCAGGTTGGTGAACGTCGGCGCGCCGCCCCCGGCCGGAAGCCGGATCAGTGACAGGCGGGCCGTCGTGCCGACGTTATCAATGAAGAAGTAGCCGTTGGTCTCGGGCGTATAGGTCCACTCGACCGCGCCGCCGGTTGTCCCGGCGGGGGCCAGGCTCATGCTGCTCCCGTTCCAGCTCAGGCAGGTGCTATCCGTCGCCGACACGATGTAGTAGTGATTGGTCGTCGGCGCCGCGACGAGCTGCCACTGCACCGACACGCCGGTCGAGTAGATCGTGGCCGTGCCCAGGGAGGCGGAGCCGGGGTTGCTGATGCGGAAACAGGCCCCCTTGTTGTGGAGGATGTAATTGACACCGGTGTGGATGGTCTGGTCGGCATCCCAGCCGGCGTAAAGCTCTCCCAGTTCGGTGAAGGTGACGCCGTCGCTCCGGAATACGGCGCTGGCTGGAGAAGTCAGGTCCCACGGGTTTGTCGGCGGATTCTGGCTGTAGCAGAAGATGCCGTAGCGGCGCAGCCAGGGAAGGTTTTCGGCCCGCCACAGGAACTCGGCGAGGAAGGTGTAGTTGGATTCCTCGCTCCAGGTCCCCCCGTTGCCGCTGGCGAACTCGGTGAGCCACAGCGGCTTGCCCCAGGTGCTGTAAACGCTCTGCAAATGGCTGACCAGCGAGTCGGCGGTCGGGTAGGAATACCAGTGGACGCCGGTGTAGTCGTTGCGCAAGCCGGTGCTCGTGGCCTGGTAGTAGTAGTTGCTGAGCCAGCCGCCAAAGGCCCAGGAAGTGGCCGGGCTGACCAGCGGCATGTCCAGGGCCTGGAGCTGCGGCCAGAGGGCGACGACGCTGGCCACAGACATGTTCGCCTGGCCAGCCAGGTCCGGCTCGTTGATGCCGAGCAGCGTTACGGGCTTGGGATCGGTGTGCCAGCCGGGATATGACAGCGGCAGGGTGTTCATGCCCCCGCCGTTCCATTGCTGAGGCGAGAAGACCACTTGCGGGGGGGCCGGCAGCGTCGGGTTGCGGCTCCAGTTGTAGTCCCAGCTCGAGCCGATTCTCGCCCACGACGCCTCGTTACCCGCCACGCCTTTCTTCGGGTAAATGGCGCGGAAGCTGAACTGCCACTGCTGCCGGGCATCGCCTGATGGGGGTTGCAGCGTAACCGTGGCGGGGCTCTGGCCGTCGGTTTGCAAGGCCAGCCCGCTCCAGACGTTGACCACGCGGTAGGTGCCGCCGCCCACGCTCTGGAAGCGCCACAACTCCTGCGGCATGGCGTGATACGCGGGCTCGGTCACCACCGCCACGCCGGGGGAAGTGGACGCCGTTTGCGCCGCCACGCATTGCCACGCCGCGCGGTTCCGGAGGCGGAAGGTGTCGCTGTCCAGGTTATAGAGCACCTGGAACTGCTGCGTCAGGTCCGCGGCGTTGGAAACCGACTGGCCCGCGCCATTCGTGGCCACAACCAGCGCGAGCGAATTGGCCGCGTTGACGAGACTCCAGAAGCCATCGCCGTAGGTCTCCCACACCGTGGCCGGCGGATCGTTGCTCACGACGTCCGTCCAGAGAGGAAAGCTGGTGATGCCAGAGGAGGCGGGGAAGACCGCCAGCTCGCGCACGAATTGGGTGCCGTTGCCGGGAATCGAGAGCTGCACCTTCGTAGTGGAAACCGGCGCGCTGAACGTGATGGCCAGCTCCCGCTGCGAGTTCCCGGTCACGGTGGCCCCGGGAATGGCCGTCCAGGCGCTGCCGTTCCAGTAATTGAGCGTGAACGCCGAGAGCGCCGGGTAGGTGCCCGAGCCGGAATAGACGTGCGCGCTGCCGATGCGCGTCGGCGCCTGGAAATCCACCTCGAGCGTGTGCGGCCCGTTCACGTTGGCCGTCTGCCAGCCGGCGTTGGTTCCAGCATAGCCGTCCACCGCCAGGCCGGGGTAGTTGGTCCCGGCGATGGAGCTCGCCAGCACGGCGCACTTCTTACCCTGGTTCAAGGTGACGTCGGTGCCGATCGGGTAGCCGGCCGGGCCGTTGGTGCCGAACAGGGCGATCTCCCGCACCCCGACGGTGGCGTCTGTGCTGTAGAGGCGGACGAGCGAGGCCGTCACCGGCGAGCCGAACACGACGTTCATTACGGTGGCCGAGTTCCCCGCGAAGCTGGCCCCGGGGATGGTCACCCAGGCATTGCTGCTGAAGTATTGCAGCGAGAAGTTGGTCACGGCGCTTGTGTCGTCGTACCCGAGGTAAAGCTGGGCGCTGCCGAGTTGGAC
>DATKNZ010000164.1:0-2932 GCA_035541055.1 Candidatus Acidiferrum sp.
TCACCGGAGGAAACCTACGCCGGCCGCAGCAACCTGCTCTACGTTGTTCCCGGCGCCGGGGGCCGCGCGAACGGGCAGTCCATCGCCCTCAACGCGCACATAGACGTTGTCGCCCCCTACTTCCCGCCTCGCGTGAAGGGCGGCAAGGTGTTCGGCAGGGGCGCTTGCGATGACAAGGGACCGGTCGTCGGCATAGTGGCCGCGCTCAAGGTGCTTTCCGAAGTCATGGCCGAAGCGGGGCTGACGTGGAACCGCAACGTGCTGGCCATGCTGGTGGTCGAGGAGGAAACCGGGGGAAACGGGTCTCTCTCGCTGGCGATGGACCGCGAGCTGAAGCAGCTCTACGACAGCGTGTTGGTCGGCGAGTGCACGGGGCTGAAGTTCCACCCGGCGAACCGGGGCGCCGTCTGGTATCGAGCCTGCCTGAAGAGCCCGCAAGGTGTCTCACCCCTTGAGATGTTCTCCTTCGTGAATGAGGAGATGGAGAAGGAAGGCGCAGCCATCCGGACCGAGAGCCGGCATGAGCTGTTCCCGGAACGGCCCGTGCAAACCTGCCACGGCATCCTCGGGCCCTTCGGCGAGCATCCCAGCCGGATTTGCGGCCAGGCCGCGTTCTGCGTCCGGTTCGCCCGCCCGCCTTCCGCGGCCGCCGAAGCCCTCGTGCGCGACTGTCTGGGATCCGGGTTGGCGGGCTATATCGGCCTTTACGGGGACAAATCGAAGGTGACCGATGCTGCAACGGGCAAGCCCATGGTGGCCCGGCACTACGAGCTCCGCCGCGCGGGCAAGTCGCTGACGGTCACCGTGCACGGCGCAACCGGCCACATGGGCGCCATTCGCGAGCGCGACGGCGCCATTACCAAGCTGGCCCACCTGGTTCGCAGCCTGGTCTTCTGCAAGCCGCGGCTGGAGTCCATCGCCGGCGGCCCGGTGCGGATCGCGCTTTGCGCCGGCGACAGCGACGCGCTGGTCTTTGAGGGCGGGCAGGGCTTTGTCCCCACACATGGCATCACTGAGGTGATGGACCGGCTACGTCGGGCGGCGCAGCGCGGCGCCGGGAACTACCTGCGCTTCGCGGGCCGGCCCGAACGCGGCGAGGACGTCCTGACTGTCGCCTACGAGAAGCTGCACAACGTGGCGTTCGACGGGGACCCAAAGTCCGTCACGGTGCGCAATGCCGTTGCCGCCGCCAAGGCCGGCGGCTTGTGGAAAGCCGAACCGGTGCTGGGCTGGACCGTGTCCTGCGACGCGCGCCTCTTCGCCACGGAATACCCAGGGATGCCGGTGCTGACGTTCGGCCCCGGCCAACTGGCCTTCGCCCACTCTGACCAGGAGCAGATCACCCTGGAGGAGATCCGCGCCGCGGCCGAGTTCCTCGCCTTGTTCCTGCTCCGTCAGACCGGCACGCTCGCGATTTAGCCCGGACATTTCCGTTAAAACTTCCCTGCATGAAACACAAGCTTCGCCTCGGCATCATCGGCGTCGGCGCCGTGGTGCGTGAGATTTACCAATACCTCTACTTCCGCAGCCATTTCTCCGACCTGCTGGAGATTTGCGCCGTGGCAGACCCGAATGAGGAATATCGGAAATGGTTCTGCGACCTGGCGGGCGTGCCGGCCAACCGGCGCTTTGCAGACTACAAAGACCTGCTGGCGAAAGCCGAGCTCGATGCTGTCCAGGTGAACACGCCGGACCACCTGCATTGCGGGCCGACGGTGG
The DNA here is from genome assembly GCA_035541055.1 of Candidatus Acidiferrum sp. Lineage (GTDB taxonomy): Bacteria > Verrucomicrobiota > Verrucomicrobiia > Limisphaerales > UBA8199 > JAPLUA01. Next base: position 1,720 of record DATKNZ010000164.1, read on the forward strand.
ACGCGCTCAAGGCGGGGCTCGACGTGGTGGTGCCCAAACCGACCGCGGCCACCGTGAAAGACGCGCACGCCATGATCCAGGCCGCGAAGCAGACGGGCCGCTTCCTCGGGGTGGACTTCCACAAACGCGAAGACCCCCGCATCAAAGAAGCCGAGGCGCGCTTCCAGAACGGGCGCTACGGCACGCTCCAAGCCGCCGTCTTCTACATGCTGGACAAGCTCGTCGTGGCCGACCCCAACCACTCGCCGCGCTTCTTCGCCTCCCCCGATTTCGCCGCGAAGAACACCCCCGTGTCCTTCCTGACCGTGCACATGGCCGACGCGCTGATGAAGATCGTGAACCTGGTCCCCGTGCAGGTGCGGGCGACCGGCTTTTCCCAGAAACTGCCATCCCTCAAGCCCATCGCGGTCAACGGCTACGACCTCGTGGACACGGAAATTCAGTTCGAGACCGGGGCCCTGGCGCACATTATCACGGGCTGGGCACTCCCCAACACGGCAGAGGCCATCACCATTCAATCCAGCCGCATCATCTGCTCCGACGGGCTCATAGATCTGGGCCTGGACACGCCCGGCCTGCGCGAAGTCCACAGCGAAGGCATCCTCGAAGTCAACCCCCTGTTCCGCAATTTCGAGAAGGACAAGACCGTCACCGGCTACGGCATCAGCAGCCCCGGCCGCCTTTACCGGCAAATCCTGGCCCTCCGCAATGGGAAGATGTCCGCCGCCGAGCGCGAGGCGGCCTCCAACCCGATGACGCTCGGTTTCTACACCACGCTGGTGCTTGAAGGCGCTGAACGAAGCCTGTCCGCAGGCAAGAAGCTCAAGACGGGCGCGACTCTGGGCGGTGCGGTGGACCTGCGCCGGCTCGCTGCGGAGCAACTGGGCGCCGCCGCCGCAAAGACTTACGGCCTCGCAGGCGGCGCTTGAGCCTGCCGCAGGCGCGGCCGGAGCGCGACCTGTCCCGAATGCCGCTCAGATAATTCGCGTCAGGACGAACAGCTTTAATCCGAAACGGTGCCCGCCAACCTGCGGCGCGCATCGAAATCTGCCATCTCGCCAGTCAATTAGGGCCTGATTCGCCAGGTCGCCACCAACGAGCAGGCTCTCGGACTAAAGCGCGCATTGGCTCCGCCGGCACCACTCCGTCACCACACCCTATCCTCCCCGTGACCTCACCGTTGAACCTCTGCAAACTTTGCAGAGGTTCAAAG
>DATKNZ010000165.1:0-14621 GCA_035541055.1 Candidatus Acidiferrum sp.
CAACTTGAGACGGTGCACGCGAAAAGGAGAGAACACTATGCTTGTGAATCGTTCGGCTGCGCCAGGACCCGTGGTCCCGGTCCTCGTGTACGCGAATGTCGGCAAGGCGATCAAGTGGCTCAGCCAGGCGTTTGGATTCACCGAGCGCTTCCGCTATGGGCCGCCGGGGAATCCGGACGGCGCGCAGCTTGCGGTCGGCCAGGGATGCGTGTTTCTGACCAGCCCCCGAGTGGGCCAGTCGCCCAAGTGGGACGATCAGGCCGTGTTTCGAGCGCCACGCGCCGGTGAAGTCACCCACTCAGTGGTGGTGCAGGTTGAGGATGTGGACCGCCATTTTGAGCACGCCAGGCGCGGCGGCGTCCGAACCTTCAGCGCACCCGAGACGCATCCCTTTGGCGAGCGGCAATACACCGCCCAAGATCTCGAGGGACACCGGTGGACCTTTTCCCAATCGGTGGCGGACGTTGCGCCGGACGCCTGGGGAGGCAGATCGGCGCATCAGGACGAAGCGTCGTGAAAGCCGCCATCAAAGCGGTTTGATGGTGATGTTGCGCCAGCGGCACTTCATTCCCACCGGCCACATCGCCTTGCCGCCGTGGATCTGCAAGGCGATAGAGCCCTCGCGGCCAAGAGTCCGGAACACCTGCTCTTTATCGTAGCCGGGCAGCGGGCAGGTCTCGCCGTTCCAATGGCAGACCTTGAGGTCGTTGACCCAGGTGGTGATTTGGGGGTATTTGCCCGCGCAACGAATGCGGGCGCTGTTCCAGCCCTGCACGCGCCAGGCCTTCAGCCACTGCTCGGCGGTGCAGGTGTATTCGTAAACTCCCGGGGGCCATTTCTCGGCGCGCGGATCGGGACGCGTGGTGAACCCCACCGGCTGGCCGTCGGGGCCGCGCCGCGCGAAGATCTGAAAGGGCTTCATGGCAAAGGCGTTGCGTAATTCGCCCCGCAAGTGGCCGACGTTGCCGCCCTCGTGGTAATCCACGTACATCTGGAACCCTTCGCCCTGGTCGGTGCAGCGGAAGAAGACGCCCGTGTCCGGCCCGTAGTCACACAACATCTCAAGCTCCAGCTCGAAGTCGCCGAACTTCTGATCGGTCAGCAGCAGGCCGCCGTTGCCCGAGCCGGGCGGGTCCTGTTCGCCGAGGAGCAGGCCGTCCTCGACCCACCAGTGGCCGCCGGTGCCGTGCCCGATTCGCTTCGGGGGCTTATGCCAGCCTTTGAGGGACTGGCCGTCGAAGAGGGATGTGCCTTGGCCGGCGCCCCATGCCGGCTGGCAGAGGCCGGCGGTGGCGAGGCCGCATGTTTTTAGAAAGGTTCGTCGAGTAATGGGCAGCATGTTAATCGCCGGCAGGTTAAAGACAAGCTCCGGGAAACTTATCCCAGCCCTTGCCCCGGGAATGCGATTTGTGTCCGGATGCTGTATCTGCTTACATGGGCGGAAGATGAAGACCCGGAAGGCCAGGATACAGCGAGCGACCCAGGAGACGCGCATTGCCATCGAGTTGAGTATTGACGGCGCGGGAAAGGCCAGCATCCGCACCGGGATTCCCTTTTTCGACCACATGCTGGCGCTGTTTGCCAAGCATGCGGTGGTGGACTTGAAGCTGCGCTGCCAGGGCGACCTGGACGTGGACGCGCATCACACGGTGGAGGACTGCGGCCTGGCGCTGGGGCAGGCCTTCGCGCAGGCGTTGGGAGACAAGAAGGGCATCCGCCGCTACGGCACGGGATTTGACCCTCGGAACCCGTTCACGGGCGAGGCCTATGTGCCTATGGATGAATGCCTTGCGCGGTGCGTGGTTGATTTCAGCGGCCGACCTTTCCTGGTCTGGCGGGGATTGGACGAGGCGGCCTACAAGTCGCTGAGCAAGGCGGAGAAGGGGCAGGACATGTCCAGCGCGTTCCGATTCGGCCTGGCGCGGGAGTTTTTCCAGGCGTTTGCCAACGAGGCGCGGTGCAACCTGCACTTGGAGCTGCTCTACGGGGACGAGCCGCACCACATCGCCGAAGCGCTGTTCAAGGCGTTCGCGAAGGCCGTGGACGCGGCCTGCCAGCGCGATCCGCGCATCGCGGGGCGGCTGCCGAGCACGAAGGGAAGGCTGTAACGGGGGGTTGAATACGCCCCGTCCGCCTGCCGTCGAACCCATGAATGTAAAAGATCATTCCTCGGCCGACGAGGCGGCGTTGGTGCGGGCGGCGCGCGAGGGCGACATGGCGGCCTTCGAAGAGCTGGTCGCGCGGAACCGCGACCGCGTGTATGCCCGGGCTTACAGCATGATGAGGAATGAGGACGAAGCGCTTGATCTTTCTCAAGAAGCATGGGTAAAAGGCTGGCAGCGGCTGAAGCAGTTCCAGGGCGATTCGACCTTCGGCACGTGGATCACGCGGATTGTGATTAACCTGTGCCTGGACGAGCTGCGCCGGCAGAAGCGGCACCGGGCCGAGTCGATCGAAGCCATCGCCGAGGACTCGGGCGGCGTTGAGCGGCAGATGCCGGTCGTGACGGTGAATCCGACGCTCGGGTTGGAGCGCGAGGAATTGCGCAAGCGCATCTCCGACGCGCTCGGGAAGCTGTCTTACGAGCATCGCACGGTGCTGGTGCTGCATGAGTTTGAAGAAATGGAATATAAACAGATCGCGAAGACGATGGGCTGTTCGATCGGGACGGTGATGTCCCGGCTGTTTTACGCGCGGCGGAAGCTGGCGGCGCTGCTGGCCGATCTGAAGAAACAGGATTTGACGTGATGGAATTGGAAGCACAATTGAAGCTGCAGGCTTACCTGGACGGCGAGTTGCCGGAGGCGGAAGCGCGGGAGATGGCGGACAAGCTGGCCCGGGAGGCTGGCTCGGCGGCGCTGGCCGCAGAGCTGCGCCAGACCCGCGCGCTGCTCGAGGGGTTCGAGGAAGGGATCCGGCTGCCGGAGTCGCGCGAGTTCTTCTGGTCCAAGATCGAGCGTGACATACGGCTTTCGGAGAAGTCCGCGGCGAGCTCCCCTGCCCTGCCCTGGGCCGCGCTGCTGCGACGGTTTCTAGCGCCGGCTATGGGACTGGCCCTGGTGGCGATTGCTGGGTTTGTCCTGGCCCGGCATGGCCCTACCCTGGAACGCCCGGGCAGCGCTGTAATCGAGACGGCTTTGGCTGACCCCGGGGCTTTCACCTACCGCGACGACAATTCCGGCACGACGCTGGTGTGGCTCTCGTACCCGGCCGAGAACGAGTTGGCCGACGCCGGGGAGTCTGCGGACGTCGAGTAAGCGATGATTCCTGTTCAGTCAGTCTTGAGTCTCAAGTCTAGAGTCTTGAGTCCTCGCCCACTGCGGACGACTCAAGACTTTAGGCTCGAGACTCGAGACGGATACGGCATTCCGCGCTCCGCACTGCTGCTGTGGGTGGGCGTGTTTGCTTTCCTGTTCTGTGCCGAGGCGCGGCTCCACGCCGGGCCCCTGAAGTTCCAGGTGCAGCTCCTCTGGGGCACAAGCGAGGATCACTCGCCCGACCCCAAGCACAAGCCGGTCGCTGCCGACGTGCGGGCGAAGCTCAAGGACCTGCCACTCAAGTGGAACAATTATTTCGAGGTCAACCGGACGGACTTTGACGTTGCGACCACGGCGCCAAGCCGGGTTCCCCTGAGCGAGAAGTGCGCGATCGAGGTAAAGAGCCTGGGCGGGCCGAAGGTGGAGGTGACTCTCTTTGGCAAAGGCAAGGAGACGCTGCGGCGCACGCAGACACTCGGGAAAGGGGAAATGCTCGTGCTGGGGGGCAACGCGCCCAACTCAACCGCCTGGCTGGTGGTGCTGAAGAGGATGGAGTAGGGCAGTCTTGAGTTTAAGGTCTAAAGTCTCGGGGATCGTGGCGACTCAAGACTTTAGACTTTAGACGCAAGACTGAGAACCCAAGGCACGTTACGGCTGCGCACGCCGATATCGCGATTCCCAGGTAGAACGCGTGGTCTTCGTAGGCCAGCCGCACACGATGATGCCCGGCGGGCGTCTCGACTGCCTGAAAGGCGTAGTTCGCCCGGAGCAGCGGGGTGGGCCGGTCATCCACATAGGCGCGCCAGGGGTGGTAGTAGGTTTGCGCGATGACCAGCAGTGACGGCGCGGGGGCATCCACTTCTATGTTCACGCGGGTGGCGGTGAACTGGCCGGGAGTGACACGCGTGACCGCAGAATTCGTGGCCGTGATCCTCCCTTTGGCCTCCGGCGGCAGGATGACCGCGGTACGCGGGTTGAAGCCCGGGCGGAGCAGCGCGCGGAGGGCGTTGGTGTCGTCCAGGAAGATCGGCGCCTGGCCCGCGGTGATCAGCGGCATGAAGGTCTGCCGTCGCTGCCACTCCACGGTGGGCCCTGGGGCCGTGATTTGCGAGACGCACATGAAATCAGCCAGCGTTTCGAGGTAGCGATTGGTCGAGCCGTACAGCGTGGCGCTCAACTCGCCGCATTCGTGAGGGTAGAGCGAGAAGAAGCCGTTCACCTTCGGCACGGCGTCGAGGAGGTTGCAGTTGGCGAAGTAGCCAAGGCGCTTGGCCAGGAAGTTCTCCCTGGGGTCGCTGGTGATGATTCCCCGGAAGCCCATCTCCGCCGCGGGGCTGACCATCGCGCGGGTGCCGCCCAGCTCGGGTTGAGGATTCATTGCCAGCTTCGCGCGGGCGAGGCCGGGCTGGTAGACCCACGGGGGCACGGTAGGGTTTTGCGGCGGCACGTGCGTCCAAACGTCCAGCCAGAACAGAGCGACCAGAGCGAGCGAGAGCATTTGCCGATGAGCGGGGTTCGCTGTGCGGGCGACCCAGACCAGGAGAATAACGGCTGCGACGAGGCACGCGGCACGGCCCGCTCCGTTGCGCAAGGTTGCCGGAAAGTCGTCTGTGGGGAACGGGAAGCGCCATGCCCACACGAGTATGGCCGCCATCAAAAGCAGCAGCACGCCGCCCAATGCGAGCACGCGCTGTTCCGGTATCGGCTTGGCCCCTTCCTGGGCCGGGCGAAGCTGAGCGAAGGCAAAGCCCGCCAGCAATGGGACGGCAAAGGCGAGCACCAGCACGAACTTCACGGGATACGTCATCATGCTGATCTGGGGTACCACGACCCGCGCCCAGCGGTAAACGAATGTGTGCTCGCCGAACGAAAGCAGCAGCGCCAGGCCCGCCGCCAGGCTCAGGACGACATAGCGGCGCTCACGCGGCCACCACGCGGCCAGGCAGGCGAGCAGGAGCGCACCCACACCCAGGTAGTACGAGGACGTCCAGGCCTGGTCGTATTGAAAGAAGACGCCCTTGCCCCACACGCTGCCGAACAGCCTGGGCACAAGAAAGCTGCCCCATCCCCAGGAAGGCATGGACCACCGTGTATCGGCGTAGTCCTGGCCCCTCTGCGAGTGCATTGCCAGGTCGAGGAAAGGCAGCAACTGCGCGGCGGCCAGACCGGCCACGAGCAGGACCACGGTCGCCAGCCGCAGCACGGACGAGCGGCGAGGAACAGGCGGCGAGGGGCTGCGCATCCAATCCGCGATGGCCAGCCCGAGCACCAGCACCCAGGTGAGCAGGATGGTTTCCGGGCCGCCGGCCAGCATCTGGAGCGCGCCGACGAGCGCGGCCACGGCGATTGCCCGGCCGCCTTCCTGTCTCGCGCGCTCGGTGGCGAGCACGACCCAGGGCATCCAGCTTAGGGTCGCGATGTGGCTGGGCCACATCAGCAGGTTCAGCGAGAGGCCGTTGAACGCAAAGATGACCCCCGCCAGGCCGGCGGCGCAGGTGTCGCCCGTCCACCGGCGCGCCAGGAAGTAGCTGCCCATCCCGGCCAGCACCAGGTGGAGGAGGCAGAACATGCCCAACGACCATTCCAGCGGCAGGAGCAGGTAAATGAGCGCCGGCGGATACAGCGGCATCGTGTTCCACTGCGCCAGGAAGGGCACCCCGCAATTGCTGTAGGGGTTCCAGAGAGGAAGTTCTCCCCGCCAGAAACTCTCGCGCTGGAAGCAGGCCAGCGGGTAAGCGAAGAAGCCATAGTCGCGGATGACGAAGGTCTGCAAACCCAGCACGACCTGCGGGAAGGCGGCGAGGACCAGGGCGCCCAGCACCAGCGCAAATCGCCTCGCCCCGAACCAGTCGGCGGATGAGCCTGCCGGGGGTTTGCCCGGAAGCGCGACGTCTGCTGGTTTCACCAGTGACACGCCCAGATACTAGCGGCCCGGAATGGGGCCCGACAAGACTGCGACGGCGGCGGTACGCGAGCAGCCCAACCTGGAATGTTCCTTCCGCCTTGACTCCAGACTTTAGACGCTAGACTTTAGACTCCAGACGCAACTATGTCCGCTGCCTCGACATCGTCCGGCCACGTGGCGTCGCTTCACCTGCACCTCGCGGAACCCGGTGCTCCGCTGTCGCCGGTTCGCGCCATCGAGCTCGTCTCCGGCAAAGGCATCGCCAGCGAGCCGCGCTATTTCGGACGGCGGCGAGCGAGCACGGGCGAACCGAGCCGTCGGCAGGTCAGCCTGATCGAACGCGAGCAGATCGCGGAACACGCGGCGGCGCTGGGCCTGGAGAGGATCGCGCCCGGGGCGGTCCGCGCGAATATCGAGACGTCGGGCATCCGCCTGGTGCCGCTGGTGGGCCGGCAGGTGCAAATCGGCTCCGCCGTGCTGTTCCTGTATGAGCCCCGCGACCCCTGCCCCAAGATGGACGCCGTCTGCATGGGCCTGCGCGAACGGATGATGAACAACCAGCAGGGCGTCCTGGCCGAGGTCGTCCGGTCTGGTCGTATCGAGGAAGGAGACCGGATCACCGTGCTGGCGGAAGGAGAGGGCGTGAGTCTCGAGTCTAAAGTCTGAAGTCTTGAGTCATTCTCCTTCATCAAAGCGGCGCGGAAGCCGCAATTTTCTTCTAGTAACCCTGCCGGGTTTCTGGCGTCATTAGAGTCATGAAGAATTCTTCGACTCAGCACGGGATCAGCCGCCGCCACTTCCTCGCCGCCACTGCCCTGGCCGTCGCCGCGCCGACCATTGTTCCTTCCAGCGCCCTGGGGCGCAACGGCCGGGCCAGCCCGTCCGAGCGGATCACCGCAGGCGTAGTCGGTTGGGGCATGCAGGGGCCGGGCAACACGAACGAGTTGCTGAATCTCAAGGACGTCCAGGTCGTCGCTGCGTGCGACCTCGACCAGCATCATCTCCAGTCCGCGCTGGACAAGATCAACGGGCATTACGAGAACAAGGATGCCAAACCTTATCACGATTTCCGCGAGCTGATGGCGCGCAAGGACATTGACGCGGTAATGATTGCGGTGCCGGACACGTGGCACGCGCTGGTGGCCACCGAGGCAGCGAAGAACAAGAAGGACATTTACGGCGAGAAGCCCCTGGCCCGCACCATCGCTGAGCAGCAGGCCATTGTTCACGCTGTGCAGAAGAACAAAGTCATTTGGCAGACGGGCTCGTGGCAGCGGTCCGTGCGCCCCTTCCGCCAGGCGGCGGAGATCGTGCGCAACGGCTTGATCGGCAAGATCACGCGCGTCGAGGTCGGTTTGCCGGCCGGCCATCATGATTTCGCGGGGACCGCCCCTGCCCTGCTGGCGAAGTTCCCCAGCGCGCCCAAGAACTCGGAGTACCTGACCAAGGTCGTGCCGGGCACGCCGGATTGGAACATCGCCGTCACCCAGCCGCCGCCCGAGCTGGACTACAACATGTGGCTCGGCCCCTCGCAGGAGGAGCCGTACATCCAGGCGCGCGTTTTCATGAACTGGCGTTGGAACTACAACGTCGGCGGCGGCCAATTACTGGACTGGATAGGTCATCACTGCGACATCGCCCACTGGGGCATGGACATGGACAACGGCGGCCCCTCGGAGATCGAGGGCCACGGGGAGTTCCCGCCTAAGGACGCCATCTGGAACACGACCGGTAAGTATCGGATCGAGCTGAAGTATCCGCTGGACATCACGATGATCATTGCCGGCGGCTACGGGGACATCCGCGGCGGCGCCAAATGGATCGGCACCGAAGGCTGGGTCTGGGTGGACCGCGGCGGCTATGACGCCTCGAATGTGGACTGGTTCGTGAAGATTCCCGAGGACCGTTGCAAGGTGAAGCTTTACAAGTCAGACAACCACATGCGCAACTTCATTGATTGCGTGAAGTCGCGCCAGCCTACCATCACGCCCGTCGAGACGGCCCACCATTCGGCCATCCCCGGCCACCTGGGCCTCATCTCCATGCTGGTCGGCCGCAAGCTCAAGTGGGACGTCGCCAAAGAGAAGATCATTGACGACAGCGAGGCGAGCAAACTGTTGAGCCGCCCGTATCGGAAGCCCTGGAAGCTGAGCTAACGTAGCGAAGGCGGCGCGGAAAGCGTCGCCTTGGCTTTATTGCGGCATCGGCTGCGGCGTCCACGTGGGCCCGGCGCAGCGCGGCCCCTCGGGGGTCCAAACCAGCTTGTCTATGCACATCCAGCGGACCTTCATGCTCGGGTCCCACGCATGGTAAACGAAATACTGCGACTTGCCGTCGGGGCTCCAGACGACGTCATGATGGCCCGGGCCGCGCACGTGGCCGGGGACGCTGAACAGCACCCGTGCATGGTCGCCCTCGCCGCTATAAGGCCCGAGCGGGTGGTCAGCCACGACGTAGTCCACTCCATACCGCGGCGTCTGGTAGTTGGCCCCGCTGAAGAAGCAATAGTAGCGCCCCTCGTGCTTGACCACGCACGGACCCTCGATCGTGTGCCAGTCGAACGTGTCGTTGTAAACGTCCATCCGGCGGTGGGCTTCGTAAAGAGTCCAATCGTGCCGGGCCCGCACGACCACGTGGCAATCCCCGGCTAACCGCGTCATGTCAATGAGCCGGTCCACGACCAGCGCCGTGCCCGGGTGCACTCCGGGTTCGTTGACCGGGAAGTTGCGGGCGTAGAAGAAGTACCACTGGCCATCGTCATCCCGGAACGGGAACGGATCGATCGTAAAGCGGTTGGTTTCGCAGTCCACCAGCGCCTTGCCGGTATCCACGTACGGACCTTCCGCCAGGCCGCTGGTTGCGACACGGATCTCGAACTTCTCCGGCTCGACGCCGCCCATGGCGTAGTAGAGATAGAACGTGCCGTTGTTGAAGGTGACCTCCGGCGCCCAATACTGGAACCGCTCGTCCGGCGAGGGCGGAACGAGAGCGCCGCCGAGGTCCTGCCAATCCACCAGGTTGGCTGAGCGCAAGGCGGTGAAAATCCGGCCATCACGGGTGCGGGTGTTTCCAGTCGTTCCGAAGGCGTAATAGAAGCCGCTATAGCGGATGACGGTAGGGTCAGGCATGTTGCCGGCGTAAACGGGGTTGGTGTAGGTGGCGGGCAGCGCCGGCGCGCCCGAGCTAGACGAGGAGACGGTGGCCGAGTGCCTGCTGGACGAGCAGCCGCAGCCAAGCAGGAGGGTGGTGCACATGGCCCCGAGAGCCGCCCACGCCGGCAGGATATGCGCAGCCTGGGCGCGTATGGGCAGCCTCACGCCCCGAAGCAGGTCGAGGCCAATTCCGTTTCCAGCAATTAGGTGGTAGTCCATTTTCTTGCGTTGAAATGCTGGCTGGGCGGGGGCCGGCTGTCAACCGTGAGCCACCCTGGCGCGTATTGCCGCTGTGCCAGGCTGTGCTAGAATGGCCGGCATGTTAGCTCGGCACGCGGCCGTCCGTGCGCCGATATCGTTGTTTTAACGTTGGCTTAATCGGCGGTCAATTACGCTGTGCCTTATGAATTATCGTAGATTTGGGTTCCGCGGCGTGGCGCTGGTTTGGGCCACGTTCCTGCTGGCGTTCCCCTCACCTGCGCGCGCAATGGTGGGCGCCCCTCCGCGAAGCCTCCAGGAGCAAGTGGAGCCTCTGGCCAACGTCAGGCAGATCGTGCTGGCCCCGACGGATACGGCCAAAGAACTCGCTGCCGAGAAAGCCAAAGGAGTGCAGATCCCTCTACGCTACGCCGTGCCGCAGCAGGTCCGTGTGACGCCCGCCAGCGATGGGACCTGGGAGGACGTGCCCGGTGGCCGGCTGTGGCGAGTGCGCCTGGTCTCGACGGGCGCGACGGACCTGAACCTGGCGTTCACCAACTTCTGGCTGCCGGAAGGCGCCACCCTGCACGTGATTGCCGAGGACGAGAGCTATTACCAGGGGCCTTATACATCGAGGGACAACAGTGAGTCGGGCCAGCTCTGGACGGCGGTCGTCCCAGGCGACGCGGCGGTGGTCGAGTTGTTCGTGCCGAGCACGGCCAAGGAGGAGCCCCAGCTCACGCTGATGCAGGTCGGCTCAGGCTTCCTTGACCTGTTCAAGCGTCAGAAGGACGTGAGCATCCCCAAGGAGGAGAGCTGCGAAATAGATGTGGTGTGCCCGATCGCTGCGCCGTGGACCAATGAAGTCCGGAGCGTGGCACGGATCAGCATCGCCGGCATTTATCTGTGCAGCGGCACGTTGATGGCCGACGCGCCGCGCGATTTCCGCAACTTCTTCCTGACCGCCAATCACTGTTTTGACACGCCCAGCCAGGCCGCCAGCGTGGTGGTTTACTGGAACTTCCAGTCCCCGCGATGCGGGGAGCACGGCGGCGGCTCGCTGGCGGAGAATCAAAGCGGCGCGATCTTTCGCGCGGCTCGGTCGGACGTGGACTTCTTCCTGATTGAACTGAGCCAGATGCCGGAAGCGAGCTACAACGTGTATTACGCCGGATGGGACCGGTCCGGGGCGGCCCCGCAGGGCGCGGTCGGCATCCACCATCCCAACGCGGACGAGAAGTGCATCAGCTTCTCCTACAACCCGCTGATCACGGTTGATAGCTGCATTGGGAACGGCCTGAGCACGCATTGGCAGGTGACCTGGAGCCAGGGTGTAACCGAGGACGGCTCCTCAGGGTCCGGGATCTGGGACTCGGCGACGCATTTGCTCGTGGGCACGCTGTCGGGCGGCGAGTCGGACTGCTCCACGCCTCAGGAGCCCGACTGTTACGGAAAGCTCGCTGTAGCGTGGTCGGGCGGCAGCTCCTCCAGCCGCCTGAGCGATTGGCTCGACCCGCAGGGCACGGGTGTGATGACTGTTTCCGGCTCCAACCCTTCGAGCGGGCCCGACACCGTGCCGCCCACTATTGCCATCAGCTCCCCGACGGGTGGCCGGCAGGTGACCAGCGCGGCGCTGACCGTTTCCGGAACGGCCAGGGACAACGTCGGCCTGGCAGCCGTTTACTACCGGGTGAATGGCGGCAGTTGGACAACGGCGATCTCCGTGAATAATTGGGCTAACTGGACAGGCCAGGTGACGCTCTCCCCGGGCACAAACCAGGTGGACGCCTACGCGGTGGATACCTCGGGAAACGTCTCTTCAACCGTGAGCGTCACTGTGAACTATCTCTATACCCCGACAGCCCGGCTGGTCATCGAAACGTCCGGCCCGGGTACGTTCACGCCTAACTACAGCAATGCCGTGCTGCAAGTCGGGCATTCTTATTCGATGACGGTTACTCCTCGCACCGGATACCTGTTCAGCGGCTGGACGGGAACCGTGCTCGGCCAGCAAGTGCTGACGGGCAGCACGGCGCGGTTGACCTTCACCATGCAGAGCAACCTCGTGCTGCACGCCGGCATCGTGCCCAACCCGTTCATTCCCATCGCCGGCGCCTACAACGGGCTGTTCACCGAAGCCGGCCGGCAGCAATCGGCCTCGGGCTTCTTCTCCCTCAGCCTCACGAGCGGCGGCACCTACAGCGCGTACATTCTGACCGGCGGACGCAGAACGAACTTCACTGGGCAGTTCGACCTTAGCGGAAACTCCACCAAAGTCGTCCCTCGCCAGGGCACGACGCCGTTGACCGTGAGCCTGGCGCTCGACCTATCCGGGGCGAGCGACCGTCTGACCGGCTCCATCACTGACGGGCATTGGACGGCGGATTTGCAAGCCGACCTGGCCGTCTTCTCCACGCGGACCAAACCGGCTACCGAGTACGCCGGAATCTATACCGTCCTCATCGCTGGGGGAACCATGGGCGACGCTACCTTTCCATTGGGGGACGGCTACGCCACGCTGAACGTGACCGCCGGCGGAACGGCGACAGTGACGGGGACACTGGCGGACGGCAGCGGCTTCAGCCAATCCGTACCGGTATCCAAGTCGGGGCGGGTGCCTTTCCAGGTCTCCCTCTACAGCGGCGGCGGCTCCATCCTGGGCTGGCTGGCATTCGATACGAACCAACCGGCTTCGAGCATCCAAGGCCCCTTGAGCTGGATCAGGCCCGCCCAGGCATCCTCGAAGCTTTATCCCGCCGGGTTCAGCCGCGATGGCATCATGGCGACCGGCTCGCGCTACGTGGCACCCACCGGCACCTCGAGCCGTGTGGTCGGCTTTACAAACGGTACCCTTGTCATCCAAGGCGCCGACCTTGCCGGCTCGCTGACGAACCTGGTTTCCCTGAGTGCCAAGGGCAAAGTCACCGACCTGAGCCTCACGAACAAGCTGTCCCTGACCATAGGCTCGACCAACGGGTTTTTCAGCGGCACGCTCACACCGGCCGGCACGCACCGGGTCATTTCGGTCCACGGCGCAATTCTGCAGAGCGCCGCTGCCGGCTATGGCTACTTCCTGGGTACGAACCAAAGCGGCCTCGTTTACCTCGGGCAATAGCGGCTTTTACCTGTACTTTAGGATAATAAGGGCACCAGGAGGCTGCCCGGCCTCATTACGGTGTATTCCGGGCGATTCCCCGGTGTATCTCCCATGGGGCCCGGACCACATGGGAGACACACCGGCATACCGCCGTAGCCTGACCGGGGCCACAGGCGAGCATTAGTCCGCCGGCGGACGCGATTTGGCGGGCTTTCCCCCGGTAAAAGACGGGGCTGGCGGGCAAACGGTAATTGGTTCAGGATATGTAAATGCGAATTGGATGGCTTTTATTGATCGGCACAGCGCTCTGGGTCAACGCGGCTGAAGAAGCCACGCCGGAGCGAATGGGCAGAACGAACGCCCCCGCGGCAAAGAAGGAGGAGGGAAAAAAGGAAGAGGCCAAGAACCCGGCGGCGACCATTCCTGACGCGGCGCACAAGCCGGTACTCACCACGAACACCGTCACAATTTCGGGCCACCCCGTGACCTACGTTGCCGAAACCGCCATGCTGCCCTTGCTCAAAGGCGACGGCACGACAAGGGCTTCCGTGTTCTACGTCGCTTACCGGGCGCAGGGCGAAACGAACGCGGCGAAGCGGCCGCTGACATTCTGCTTCAACGGCGGGCCGGGCTCCTCCTCCGTGTGGCTGCACCTGGGCGCGCTGGGACCAAGGCGGGTGAGAATGAACGAGGACGGCACCCTGCCCAAGCCTCCCTTCAGCATGTTGGACAACGAGTATTCGCTCCTGGGCGCGTCCGACCTGGTGTTTATTGACCCGGTCGCCACCGGCTACAGCCGCCCGGCCAAGGACGAGAAGGCGGACCAGTTCTTCGGGCAGGCCGGAGACATCGAATCGGTCGGCGAGTTCATCCGGCTCTGGACGACGCGGAACCAGCGCTGGCTTTCGCCCAAATACCTTTGCGGAGAAAGCTATGGCGTGTTCCGGGCCGCCGGGCTGGCGAACTATCTGTATTCGCGTTGCGGCATGTACCTCAACGGCCTGGTGCTCGTCTCCGGGCTGCTGGACTTTGCGACGCTGGATGAATCGCGAGATAACAACCTGCCGTCGCTGGTTTATCTACCCGCCTACACGGCCACCGCCCATTACTTTAAGAAGCTGCCGCCGGACCTGCAGGCGGATCTCGGCAAGGCGCTGGCCGAGTCGCGCGAGTTCATCAAGACCGAATACCCCGAAGCCCTGCTCCAAGGCGCCGCCCTCCCCCCGGCCGACCGTCAGCGCGTCGTGGCGAAGCTCGTGCGGCTCACCGGCCTGCCGGCCCGAGTCATTGAAGACCATGACCTGCGCGTCAACAGCAGCACCTTCCGCAAGATGCTCCTGCACGATGAAGGGCTGATCATTGGCCGCTACGACGCGCGCATCACGGGCCGCGACGCCGACCCCGCTTCGCCATACCCCCGGTTTGACCCATCGTTCTCCGCCACGCTTGGCCCGTTCTCGGCGGCGATGAACTCCTACGTGCGCGGAGAACTCAAGTTCGAGGACGATCTGCCTTACGAGATCATGGCCGGCGTCAGCCCCTGGAATTACGAGAGCCGCAACAGTTACCCGAGCGTGGCGGCCCAGCTCGCCGGCGTCATGCGCGAGAACACCTACATGCGCGTCCTGGTGCTGGGCGGGCTGCGCGACCTGGCCTGCCCGATTGACGGCATCCGCTACAGCATCGAGCACATGCAGCTCGACCCTGCCTACCGGGCCAACATCCAGTACACACAGTACGAGGCCGGCCACATGATGTATGTGAACCTGCCCGACCTGAAGAAGATGCAGCAGGACCTTGATAAGTTCATTCAACCATAGGGGTCGTGAGTCGCAGGTCTAAGGTCTTGAGTCTAAAGTCTAAAGTCCTGGGTCGCCGCGATGGCTCGTCCGCGTTCTCGTCGTCCTCCTCGTAGCCGGGTGCTTTGCATGCGCGCGGACGCTTTGCTTTACCGGACGACGACGAAGGTAACGCACGGCTTACGGCCTTGGACTCAAGACTTTAGACTTTAG